>JBEKLX010000024.1:0-22207 GCA_050008795.1 Verrucomicrobiia bacterium
AAAAAAACTCTGTGCACTCTGTGTCTCTGTGGTTAAAGTCTGTGTTTAATGAATCGTATCGATGCCAAATTCCGAGCGCTTCGCGCCGCGCGCCAGAAAGGTTTCATCGCGTACATCTGTGCGGGCGACCCTAACCTTAGAGCGACAGAGGAGTTGGCGCTGGCGCTGGAACGGGTCGGCGTGGACGTGCTGGAACTGGGCGTGCCGTTCAGCGATCCGTTGGCCGATGGTGTGGTGAACCAACTCGCAGCGGAACGCGCGTTGCGCAACGGCACGACGTTGAACGGCGTACTGAAAACCGTGGTGAATTTGCGTAAGCGCGGACTGCAAATCCCCATCGTGTTTTATGCGTATTTCAATCTCATTCACCATCACGGGCTGAAGCAGTTCGCCAGCGACGCGGCTGCAGCCGGCGTGGATGGCGTGCTCGCCCTGGATTTGCCGCCCGAAGAGGCGGACGGATACGAGCGATTGATGAGAGACGCGGGTGTGCGCTTGATTTATCTGGTCGCACCGACGACGCCCGAAGCGCGCGTCGCGCGGATCGCTCGGCATGCGGCGGGGTTTATCTATTACGTCTCGCACGAAGGCGTCACCGGAATGAAGAAAACGATGTCGGCATCGATTGCGCCCATGGTGGCAGTGATTCGCAAGCACACCAACCTGCCTGTGGCGGTAGGCTTTGGCATCTCGACGCCGCAACAGGCGCGCGCAGTCGCGCAAAAGGCCGATGCAGTGGTGGTTGGCAGCGCGATTGTGAATCAGATTGCGCGGTTTGGCAAAGAACGTCGGCTCGCGGTCAAGGTCGCGCGGTTTGTGACACCGATGATCAGATCGGTGAAGCCAAGTTCAGCGCGACCTGCGAAGTAAATCTGTGTGATCTGTGGATGTGGATGAGAATTCTTGGGGTAGATTTTGGAAGCAGACGGATCGGCCTGGCGATCAGCGACGAGACCGGGGCGATCGCACTGGCGATTGGTTACATCGATGGCGGTAACACGGATGCGGTGTCGCGCGAAGTTGCTCGCGTTGCCGCTGAACGTCACGCAGAGACGATTGTGGTAGGTCTGCCGGTGCGATTGGACGGCACCTCCAGCCGGCAGACGGAGCGGACGTTGAAGTTTATCGCAGCGTTGGAAGAGGCGGCGACAATTCCCATCAAACGTTGGGATGAACGGTTGACCACGGCGCAGGCCGAACGGGTGTTGTTGGAGGGCAACGTGCGGCGCCAGCATCGCAGGGAGAAACGAGATCAAGTCGCCGCTCAAATTCTTCTACAGTGTTACCTAGATGCGCAGAATCCACCGACAGTCGAAGAATAAAGTTGTAGCCGCACCGTTGCTCCGCTCTGAGCGGAGCGTCTCGCAGACTCGGCTTATGGGTGCGCAAAGGCGCAGGCTTAAGCCTGCGGCTACGAAACACCTCAAGCTGACCATTGCCTACGACGGTACGCAGTACGGCGGCTGGCAGCGACAGCCGAACGCGGTCACGGTGCAGGAACTCATCGAAAAGGCGCTGGAGCAGTTATGCGGTTTGCGGTTCACAGTTCAGGGTTCAGGACGAACGGACGCGGGCGTTCATGCGCGCAGCCAGGTCGCCAGTTGTTCACTTACCACTCGTCACTCACCACTCACTCTCCTCCGTGCGTTGAACGCCCAACTCCCCAAGGACATTCGCGTGCAACAAGTGCGCGAGGTGAACGACAAGTTCCACGCGCGATTTTCCGCGCGGGGCAAGGAATACCGCTATCAAATTGACTGTGGTGCAGTGGCCGACCCGTTCCGGCGGCGATACGTGTGGCATCATCCCCGACCATTGCGGGTCGGGGCGATGCGCCGCGCAGCACGGTTATTGAAGGGGCGACATGATTTTTCGGCGCTTTCGGCGGATCCGATGCGACCGGGATCCCGCGCACGCGGGACGGTGCGCACGATTTCGAAGCTCACCGTGAGCAAGCGTGGCAACCTGCTGACCATCTCGGTCTGCGCCGACGGCTTTCTCTACAAGATGGTGCGCTCCATCGTCGGCGCATTAGTCAAGGTAGGCGAAGGAAAACTGACCGTGGAGCAACTGGCCGAACTCATGCGTCGCCGGAAGCGAACCGCCCTAGTCGAGACGGCGCCAGCACACGGCCTATTCCTGTGGCAGGTATTCTATTAAACCACGAAGGGCACGAAGTTTACCCGCCTTTGGCGGCGCCAGAGGCGACCAGGGTTCACGAAGTCTTCGCCGTTCTTCGTGGGCTCCGACCTCAGAGTCGGGGTAAACTTCGTGGTGAATAATGAATGTCGTCCTCATAGAACCGGAGATTCCGCCGAACACAGGGAACGTGGCGCGGTTATGCGCGGCGACAGGAGCGGTACTGCATCTTGTTGGGCCGCTTGGGTTCAGGCTAGACGATCGTGAGTTGAAGCGGGCGGGGATGGATTATTGGGAACAGGTGACGTGGGAGTACTGGGAATCATTGGAAGAATTGCGGAATGCGTCGCTACGTGAGGCGGATCCGCCTGCTGGCGGAGATCGCAAATTGCGAAGTGATAAGGAACAGCCGAGGTTTTACTACGTTACGACGAAATCGAAGCGGCCGTACACGGAGCCGCGATATCGATGGGGCGATTATCTGGTGTTCGGGCGTGAGACAGCGGGTTTGCCAAAGGAGTTGCTAGTGGCAAACGCAGAATCGACGATCACGATCCCGATGTTCAATCCTCAGGCGCGCAGCCTGAACCTGGCGACAGCGGTGGCGATTGTGCTCTATGAGGCGATGCGGCAGGTGAAAGAATTCTGAGCCTCACGCAAAGGCGCAAAGCCGCCAAGGAAGCGCCGTTCTTTGCGTGCTTCGCGGCTCGCGCGAGCTTACTTGTGTGGCACGGCTTTATTGATCGTGTCGAACAGGCTCTTCCCCGCTTTTTCAACGGTATCAGCGGCGCCTTTCGCGGCGTTGCCCAGACCCTTTTTTAGGTCGTCCACTTTGATGCCGATGTCAGGCAGGTGAACCTGGCTCATGACAGTGAGCAGGACCAGCCGCGTGATATCTGTGGCATCGGTGATGTTGTTATAGGTGGCATCGACGTTGAGGGTGATGTTGCGCTCGCTCGGTTTGGCGCGGCTGAAATCTTTGATGGTGACGGTGCCGACGTGGACACGGAGCTTATCGATGCTGTATTTGGTGGAGCTATCACCTGATGACACCGTGCCTTTAAGTTTCTTCGCGTTCGACTCACCCTTCTTGCTCGTGACGATGACGAGTTGCTTGATGTTGATTAACATGTCGTTGATGTGCGGCGCCTTTTTGAGCATCGAGGCAAGACGATAATCGACGTACAACTGCGGCATGTCCACGAACATCTTCTCCTGAAACTCAGGCGGGTTCATCAATTTAAGGTCGTGGACGTCCAGCTTGCTGGCGAACAGTCCCAGGTTCACGGAGCCGATCTCCAGCGGGAAACCCGTGACCTTCATCACGCCGACCTCAACCACTTTGCGGGCGACGAAATTGCGTGTGAAAAACAGAATCACCAACAAAGCGACTAGTACTAGGAGTATTCGCACAAAAAGTTTCTTGGATGTTTTCATAGATTGCCCCTTTCCCCTATTAGCGAAAATAATACCCCCCAAACCCTTCTGGGTCAAACTTATGATAAGACTCGATGCTCATATGTCCTATCGCGGGTTGCTTCACTAGGAAATCAAATGTAGAGGGCGTGTCGCGTTGACAAACCCCACATTTCCGATAGGGTGAAGCGGAGCGAGGAAATAATGAATGTGTCGTCGAATACATTCGAAGTGCAACGGAGTGTGCGCGAGTTGAAAGAGCGCCGCAACGCCGTCATTCTGGCGCATAACTATCAGGTGCCGGAAATACAGGATGTGGCGGATTACGTTGGCGACTCGCTTGGTTTGTCGTTCAAGGCCAGGGAGACGCGGGCGGACGTGATCCTGTTCTGCGGCGTGCATTTTATGGCCGAGACGGCGAAGATCGTGAATCCGGCCAAGCGAGTCATCGTTCCGGACCTCGAAGCTGGCTGTTCACTTGCCGATTCATGCGACGCCAACGCGCTCATCAAGTGGCGCGCGGAACATCCCGGGGTCGTGGTCGTCGCTTACATCAATTGTACCGCCGCCGTAAAAGCGCAGACCGACCTTATTTGCACCAGTGGCAACGCGGTGAAGGTCGTGAACTCCGTCCCGCGCGACAAACAGATTCTTTTCTGTCCCGACGAGAACCTTGGTCAGTGGGTAATGGAACAAACCGGCCGCAAACTCATCCTTTGGCCCGGCGTTTGTCACGTGCACGTCAAGTTTACCGCCGAATCGCTTGCGAAGTTGCGCGCGAAACATCCCAGCGCGAAAGTCGTCGCGCATCCCGAATGCTTGCCCATCGTGCGCTCGATGGCCGATGAAGTTTGCTCGACCGAAAAGATGATCGCCTACTGCAAGACATCGCCGTCAAAGGTATTTATCATCGTGACCGAGAGCGGCATGCTGCATCGGCTCCACAAAGAAGTGCCTGGCAAGGAATTTATCGCCGGGCCGACCAACACGTGCAGTTGCAACGAATGCGAGTACATGAAGAAGAACACTCTGGAGAAATGCGTTGCTGCGCTGGAAAACCTTTCTCCCGAAATCACCCTTGACGAAGACATCCGTCGTCGGGCACTAGTGCCGATTGAGCGAATGCTGGCGCTAGGGTAATGACGACCGCTGTCGGCAACTACTTTCCAGCTTTAATGTACCGCGCCGCGACGGCATCCCAATCAACAATATTCCACCAAGCCGTCACGTACTCGGCCCGGCGGTTTTGGTATTTGAGATAATAGGCGTGTTCCCATACGTCGCAGGTGAGCAGTGGCACATCGCCGGCGGTCATTGGATTGCCGGCGTTGCCGGTTTGAACGATGGCCAAGGCCCCGTCCTTCTTCTTCACCAGCCATGCCCAACCGGAGCCGAATTGCGTAACCGCCGCTTGCGTGAGTTGCTGCTTAAAGTTGGCGAATGAGCTGAATGTTTTGTTGATCGCCGCGGCCAACTCGCCGGTGGGTTCACCGCCACCTTTGGGCTTCATGGATTGCCAATAAAAGGTGTGGTTCCATACTTGTGCCGCGTTATTGAAAATGGGCCCTTGCGCCTTGAGGATGATTTGCTCCAGCGGCTTTTCGGCAAACTCGGTGCTTGGAATAAGCTTATTGAGGTTATCCACATAAGTCTGGTGGTGTTTGCCATAGTGAATCTCGACCGTTCGCGCGTCAATGTGCGGCTCCAATGCGTCACAGGCATACGGCAGTTTGGGCAATTGATGGACCATATGTGATTCCTTTCGTTAAGTTCTACCGCATTCGCCTCTTCTCCTATACCAAGGTGCCGCAAACTTAGCTCGAGGCCGACCGCCTGTCAAATCGCCGCCATTTGGCACAAAAGGTTTTGTCAAACCTGCGCCTGTCAGCTAGCGTGCAACAATTGTTTGATGAAATGGCTGATCCATCACGGCAAACGAGTGGCACGCATTACGGCGGGAGTGGTGGTGCTGCTTGTGGGACTAATCATGGCGATTCCCGGAGTGCCGGGACCGGGATTACTCGTGATGTTTATTGGCTTGAGCATTCTCGCGGTGGATTTTGTGTGGGCGCACCGGCTCAAGACCAGGATTCAGGACACGACCAAGAACGCCATGGACAAGGTGCGGGGCAAGAACAAACCTTAGAGCGTTGAGCGTGAGGCGTGGAGCGGTATTCCAAATGGTCTGTTACGCTTAACGCTCTACACTCCACGACCGCTACCGCGCTGCTTTGTCGTACCAGTGTTCGCAATACTCTTTGCTGCGAATTTTGCGCTGCATGCCGATGCCGAAACCGATGAGCTTGGTGATCATGTCCCAAAACGGCGTCTGATCGATCTTGCGCGTAGAGGTAATGATCCAGCCCTTTCTGATTAGCTCGAATTTCTGCCCGCGCGGTTCGCCGATCTTCCTCAGGTCGTAGGCCAGTTGAACGTCTTCTGCGGTGTACATGGTTTCGTCAAAACCGCCAAGCGATTCAAAATCGGCCTTGCGACAATGCATCATGCCTACGCCGACGTGGCTGAATGCGACGTACACATGCCAGATGAAATAGAAGAATCGGATCTTGGCGTTCTTGCGTTCCGGTTCGATCCACGTGCCACCGCCCACGATCTTCTGGTCTTCAAGATGATCGTGAATCAAGACAAGCAGGTTCTCCGTGATTTGGTTATCGGCATCGCAGAACGCGATGTACTTTCCTCGCGCTGCTTTTACTCCAGCATTGCGCGCCTTGCCGATGTTGTTGACCGGCTCAAAAACAGCAATCGCGCCGTGGTCACGCGCCACCGCGGCGGTGCGGTCGGCGCTGTTATTGTCCACAACAATGAATTCAACGGTCGCCCCACGCTCTCGCTCATAAACTGAGGCGGCTCGCTTGAGTGATTCCAGCGTACGACCGATGTAGTTCTCTTCATTCCATGCCGGAATGATGATCGAAAGAGTGGGCTCAGTCATTGGCGCTGCGGCTTCTCCGCTTCATCAATCAACATGACCGGAATGTCATCACGGATGGGGTACCGCAGACCGCATTGCGGGTTGGTGCAGACGATTTTATCGCTCTCCAATTTAACGTCCGCTTTACATTGTGGACAGGCCAGGATCTCAAGTAGTTCCTTGTTGATCATAACGTTTCCTCCGCCACACGCGTGGCTTCGCTGCAAACCTCTTTGACCGCGACGTCGGCTTTGGCCGCCGCTCGTTTACACGACTCGAATTCGGGCGCACGCGAAACAATTTTCCCACCAAGCCGCCCGATTTTTACTTCGATCTGCCCAAATTTCGTCTTCACCTTAACGATCTCTCGCGCCAGCTTGCGCCGTTGCACTTCATGCACTCGAACGCCAAAACTTGTCGTATGCGTTAGGAGCAAGTCGGCCATGCGATCCACGTCATTGCGCTTGCAGAGCACGGTCAATAACGTGCCGGGACGGTTTTTCTTCATTTGCACGGCCGTCATGAACACATCGAGCGCCCCAGCCGCCAGCAACCGTTCCATCACGTCGCCGAACAACTGAGGATTCATATCGTCAATGTTAGTTTCAATTACTGCGACCGTATCAATCTCTTCACCCTCACTCTTGCTCGTACTCCTGCTCGTTTCTCCAACCACAGCCCGCAGCACGTTCGGCGCCGTCTCCAAATCGCGCGTTCCCGCGCCATAACCGATTCTCTCGATGGTCATCGCAAGCATCGAGCCGAACTTCGTGCAGAACTCAGTCAGCAAAGCCGCGCCTGTTGGCGTTACCAGTTCGACAAGCTCACTACTGCTCTGCGTAGGAACGCCTCGCAGCAACTCTAACGTCGCTGGTGCAGGAACCGGGAATCGTCCGTGCGTTGTCTCCACAAAGCCAGAGCCAAGCCGTAGCGGTGACGCCTGCACTTCGTCGACTCCGAGCATTTTCACGGCAACACATGCGCCGACAATGTCCACGATGGAATCCACCGCGCCGATTTCGTGGAAATGAATCTTTTCGAGTGGCACGCCATGAATCTTTGCCTCCGCCTCACCGATACGGCGGAACACGTTCAATGCCCGCCGCTTCACGTTGTCGGACAACGCGCTTTTCTGAATCATCGCTGCGATATCGGTGTAACTGCGGCTTGCCCACCGTAGCCTTGGCGAAGGCGGGTGATGTGCAGCATGCTCTGTTACGAAGCAATCAAATTTCGTTGCCGAAATGTTCTGCTTCACCACGCGCCGGGTCGAAATCCTGTAGCCGGTCAATTTGAGCTTTGCCAGTTCGGCGCGCAGGACCCGCGGCGAAAGGCCAAGATCAAGCATCGCGCCGAGAAACATATCGCCGCTGATACCCGCAAAACAGTCGAGGTAGAGGATTTTCATGAGCGACAGGAATTATCCACGGATTTCACGGATTTTCACGGAAAATAGCAGACGTGTCTAACCTGTGTCCACCTGCTTGGAAAGCCTGTCATAGGGAATCCAGGAACCGCTGCACATCGTCATGGTTGCCGAGCAGGTGGAGCATGACCATGTCCTTTTCCGGTTGGGTAAACACGACGCGGCATTGCCGGCCGATCCGGAATTCAAGGACTCCGCGTGAATGAATTTTGCGAAGTCCCAACCCGGCGTGGTGATGCGGTTGGCCAAGCGCATGTGGGAGTTCCTTCACAGCATCCGCCAATTGCTGACGAAGATCTTGCGGGGCGCGTTCGAGTTGCCGTTGGATGCGACGAGAAAGCGCGATTCTCATGCGCGGCGACGGGGTTTGGTGATAGCGGCAGCAAAAGCAGTAGGTGATTCGTGGATTTGAGCAACACCCATCTCCAATTCTGCGCGAGCTTCATGGGCGAGGTAGTCCGCGGCGGACTCGCTAACACGCAGGGCGGAGGAATCATCCGCTTCTACCGGCACAATCGCAGCTGCCGGTTTTGAGCCACGCGTAATCACCACGCGCTCGCCCCGCTGAGCAGCTTCGATCAGTTCACTGAGCCGCACTTTGGCTTCTGCAATTGTTGCCTTGGTCATGGTTTGAACCTAGTCTAAATCCCCCAGCGCGTCAAACCCGGAGCGCCAGCATCGCGCCGAGAAACATGTCGCCGCTGACGCCCGCAAAACAGTCGAGATAGAGAAGTTTCATGAGATTGATTTCGCGCTGGCGGTGTAACCATCTGCCACTAATCCGTGCCATTTCTCAGGTGGGGTATTGTCAATTAACAATCGCATTAGTGCGTGTACCTGTTTCATAGCACGCTGTGCATTTTCAAGAGAGACGTGACTTTCCAACTTAGAAACAGGCGGGTCATATTGGCGGGCTCGGAACTCAAGATCAGTCATCATAGCGTCGGTTCGGATGGATTCTGGCTTTGCATGTGCCACCTTGTTCCGAAATCTGACCAGCCAAATCACCGTAGCGAAGGGCTCTTGTTTCCCATTCCAGCTTACCCCGATTGTAGAGAAAATGGTTCGAAGCTTCACGATCGGGCTAGCGTTTTCGAAGTCGTCCCAATTCTCCACGAGTCTCTCGCCAAACGCATTCGCCACAGCTTCGAGTGTCAAACCGCAGAATATCATGCAGACCAACGGTTGATGACGCTGTTGATTCTTTGGCATCTCAGCGTTCTTCAATGCAGTGTACGCAATATCATGAAATGCGTGATGGGCTGTGTAATGCCTCTCTTTTTGAACTCTCACCGTTTTCACTTGGTCACGCCTCGCTTCGGGCCAACTGGTTGATCAAACTCGCCGCGTAACCCGCTCCAAAACCGTTATCAATGTTTACCACCGTGACGCCGCTTGCGCAGGAGTTGAGCATGGCCAACAAAGCCGCCACGCCGCCGAACGATGCGCCATAGCCGACGGAGGTCGGCACGGCGATAACCGGTTTGTCCACCAGACCGCCAACAACGCTCGGCAGGGCGCCTTCCATACCGGCGACGACGATCAACACACTGGCATCGAGTAGTTCTTCGTTGAGTGCCAGCAGTCGGTGAATGCCGGACACACCGACGTCGTAGTAGCGTTTCACCCGGTTACCCATGATGTCGGCGGTGATGACGGCTTCCTCGGCGACCGGGATGTCGGTTGTACCCGCGCACAACACGGCAATGGTGCCGCCGCGCTTTTTGCGGGGTTTGCGGGTGACGGTGATTGCCCGTGCCGCTTCGTGATACTTGGCTTTCGGGAAGGCGCGTTTCACTGCCCGGAAAGTCTCCTTGGAAGCGCGTGTAGCCAGAAGGTTTTCGTTGTGACGCAGAATGCTTCTGGCGATCTTCACGACTTGCGCTGGCGTCTTGCCTTCGCAGTAAATGACCTCTGGAAAACCTTTACGCAGCGCACGATGGCCGTCCACACGCGCAAAATCCAAGTTGTGAATCCCAAGCGACTTCAACTCTCGCAGTGCCGCGTTCACGGGCTTGCGGCCAGCGCGTACCGCGATCAGCAATCGGCTGAGTTCAGCTTGGTTCACGCAGTTATGGTAGCAGCGGACAACCGCCACGGCAACAGCGGACTGTCTTGCCAGCGAATCCTACCTGTTGTCGGAACGCTTAATCCAGTTCCTTACCAGTCACAGCGTCGGTGATCTTGAACTGTTCAGGGTGGAAGCTCGGGTCGGCGCGGAAACTGAGTTTGCCTGAAAGTTCCTTCTCCAGTTCGATCAACAGCGCCTCATCTTCGGTCCGGAGACGATCAAGGACATCCGGGTTGACGTAGATGCGCAATTGCGGTTGCTCGGTCTTGCCGCGCTGCTTAAAGCGGCGCAGCACCTCTCCGATCTTGCGCTGGATTTCCACCGACATGGTCAGTTCACTCTTGACCATGCCGCGGCCCTTGCAATACGGGCAATCCTCGTACGTCGCGCTGACCATGCTTTCGCTGTGGCGCTGGCGGGTCATCTCCAACAGGCCGAGCATCGAGATGGGCAGGACACGGGTCCTGGCCTTGTCGCGTTTGAGTCCATCGCGCATCCGGTGGAGGACCTTCTGCTGGTCGCCGCGATGGCGCATATCTATAAAGTCGATGACAATCAACCCGCCGATGTTCCGCAAGCGAAGCTGACGGCAAATTTCTTCGGCGGCTTCGAGGTTTGCCTCGACGATGGTGGTCTCCAAATCCTTCTGCGACTTATGGCGACCACTGTTGACGTCGATAGCCACAAGCGCTTCGGTTTCGTCAACGCAGATGTAGCCGCCCGATTTGAGCCAGACTTGGCGGCGGAATGCGTTCTCAATCTGGCGTTCGACGTTGAACTTGGTGAACAGCGGCGTCGGTTCATTGTAGAGCTTCACCTTTCCGCGCGACCAGCGGCTGATCCGTCCCACCATGTCGCGAACGCGTTCGTAAGCTGTCTCGTTGTCCACCATGATACGATCCACTTCCTCGGTGAGAAAATCGCGCACGGTGCGTTCGACCAGGTCAGGCTCCTGGAACACGCAGGACGGCGTGGCGCCCGTCTTGATCTTTTGTTCGACATCGCGCCACGTGGATAACATGAGTTCGAGATCACGGATGAAATACCGCGCCCGCTGGCCGGCGCCGGCGGTGCGAATGATGACGCCCATGTTTTCGGGGATCCGTGTCTTCTGAAGGATTTTTTTCAAGCGCTGACGTTCCTTGACGTCTTCGATCTTGCGTGACACGCCACGGATCGGATTGAACGGCATGAGCACCAGGAACCGGCCCGGGATGCTGATATTGGTCGTGATCCTCGGGCCTTTCGTGCCAATTGGGCCTTTGACGACCTGTACGATGACTTCCGAGCCGGGCGGATATAACCTCGGGATATCCGCCTGCGTGATCTTCTTCTGCGACTTCTGTGTTTCAGGCAGATCCAGCAACTCAACCCGCTGGTCGAACGATTCCGGGATGATGTCCCAGTAGTGCAGGAATGCGTTCTTCTCAAACCCGATGTCCACGAACGCCGCCTTCAGTCCCGGCTCGAGGTTCTTGATTTTGCCCTTGAACACGCTGCCGACAATTCGTCTCTCCGTCGTCCGCTCAATCGTGAACTCCTCCAGTTGCCCGTCCTCCATCACTGCCACGCGGTTTTCAAGCGCCTCGGCATTGATCAGGATTTCCTTGAATGGCCCTTTTTTCCGCTTGCCTGTCAGCAGTTCTTCGCCCTTTTTCAGTATTTGTTTTAACACTTCCACTAGTAAACCCTCCTATAAATCCACACGCTTTGCACCAATCCGAGCGCCGTCATGGTCGCCAGCACAAACGAGCCGCCGTGACTCAGCAGCGGCAAAGGCAATCCTTTGATAGGCATCAGACCGATGGTCATTCCAATGTTTATGAATACATGAAAAAACAACATGACGACCACCCCGGTCGCCAGCAACGAGCCTAAACGGTCGCGCGCCTCTCCTGCGATCCGTAACACACGCAGAAATAGTATGGCATACAAGCCTACCACGCACAGGCCGCCAACGAATCCCGTCTCCTCCGCAATCACACTGAAAAGAAAATCGTTCGGCGCCACTGTGCGCGGCAGGTATCCAAGCAGGTTCTGCGTTCCCCGCAGGTATCCTTTTCCTGTAAAACCACCCGAACCGACTGCAATCAGTGATTGGTTCAGGTTCCAGCCGGCGCCAAGCGGGTCCTTGTTCGGATTCATGAACACCGTCAACCGCGCCTTTTGATAATCTTTCAATTGCATCCACCCGAGCGGCGCCAATGCCAGCCCGATGGCCACCACCACAGCCAGATGTTTCACGCGGACTCCCGCTGCAAACATCAGAGTCAGACAAATCGGCACCAGCACCATCGCCGAGCCGAGGTCAGGCTGGACAACGATCAAGGCCAGAGGCAAGCCTGTTAACGCCAGCACAGCGGCCACAGTACGCCACTGCCGGCGCGTCTCCGGTGGACGGTGAAACAAATAATACGATACCGCGAGAATCACCGCGAGTTTCGCGATTTCCGATGGCTGTATCCCGAAACTTCCCCAGCCCAGCCAGCGCCGCGCACCATACACCTTGGTCCCAGCCACCAGCACCAATACCAGCGCGCCGATGGCCATCGTGTACCAGACCGGCGCCCATTGGCACACGACCCGATAATCCACCAGCGCGGCCACGAGATACACCGCCAGTCCGATCCCGAACCAAATCATTTGCATCCGGTAATAATGCGGCATCGGTTGTCCCGGCCCGCGATATGACGCACTGTAGATGAAACACACGCTGATGACCATCAACGCTACGATGGTCGCGAAGAGCCACCAGTCCATTCGCCGAAGGAGTTCGATATAATGCTTAATCCGCATACAATCCTAGATCTTCCGTCGCCACGATCCTCTTGCCGAAGATTCCCGCCAAAATCTCCCCCGCGACCGGCGCGGCCGTGTGCCCGCCACTATTTGCATCCTCAATCAACACTGCTACCGCCACCTGCGGTTGTTCGTACGGCGCGAACCCTATGAACCACACCCGCTTGATCCGCCCATGAGCTGTGTCCGCCTCCGCCGTGCCCGTCTTGCCGGCAACATTGATGCCTTTCACTGCTGCGCGGTGTGCAGTCCCATCCACCGCCTGCACTGCCTCCTCCATCGCCTGACGCACCAACTCAATGTCTTGTGGTGGAGAATCCAGCCGTCTGCGCACCGTGGCTTGCGTTTCACGCAGCGTTTCACCGGTCGGTGACTCGATGCGCTTGACGACGAACGGTTGCAGCACGGTGCCGCCGTTGGCGAACGTGGCGGCAACGGTCGCCATTTGCAGCGGTGTCACCAACAGAAAACTCTGACCGGTTGCCATCTGCGCCGTGTCGCCGTCCCACCACCGTTCACCGGTGTGCTGGCGTTTCCATTCCGGCGTTGGCACCAGACCGGCCAAGTCATGACCAAGATCGATACCTGTCGGCTGCCCAAGTCCAAACTCCATGGCCATTGCTGCGATCCGATCGACGCCGACAGCCATCCCGCGTTGGTAGAACCAAACTTCACACGACTGTCGCATCGCACCCATCATGTCCAGCGCGCCGTGGCCGTGCTTGTTCCAGCAGTTGAATGGTCGCGGCCAATTGCCGATCCGCAAGCTGCCTTGGCACACGATCGTGTCATGCGGCCTAATCACACCCGCCTGCAATCCCGCCAACAGCGTCACCGTTTTGAAAGTCGAGCCCGGCGCGTAGCGAGCGCCAATCGCGCGATTGAGCATTGGACTATGGTCTTTGTCGTTTAGCACGGCGTTCACGATGCGCGCGGGAACGGCAGGATTGAAAATGTTTGGATCGAATGTCGGTCTTGATGCCATCGCGAGCACCTCACCCGTGCGTGGGTCAAGAACCACGGCCGCGCCGCGCAGCTCCTTGCCGGCTGGCAGGGCGACATGCCCCAGCGCCTTCTCGACGAGCTGTTGGATGTGCATGTCCAGCGTCAGGATGACGCTATTGCCACGCATCGCCGGTTTTTCGCCGATGATACCGACGGTGCTACCCCGTGGACCGACGCGGATCGTTTTTCCACCGGGAGCGCCGTGGAGGAACTCGTCGTACGCGCGTTCAACGCCCTGCTCGCCGACCGTGTCCGGTTGATAATAATAAAAGCGCTCCAGATCCTCTTCTGCATCGTCAGACGCTTTCTGGGGCTTTCCGACATAGCCGAGCACGTGCGCCGCCAACGACCCGTGCGGATACTGGCGCACGGGCGTGACGATCAAGTCGGCGCCGGGCAATTCGTTGACCTTTTCTACAAACGCCGCCACGGTGTTTGTCGAAACATCGCGCATTACAGTCAGCGGCAGTGGACGGCGTTGATCATAATGGACGCGCACGTCGCGATCCGCGAGCGTGACCGCGGTGCCGAGCGCTTCATTGATCGCGGCCAGCGTCTCCGAAGCGATCCGTCCCACATCCTGCCGTTTCGACGGGCGAGGGAGCTGTTCGAGGTACATCACGATGTCGAAGCTCCGCCGGTTATTTGCCAGCACGATGCCATTGCGGTCCACAATATCGCCGCGCGCCGACGGAATGCGGATTCTTCGGAGCGACTGCGCCTGATCGCGGTCGCCGTAATGCGCCGCGCGAAGCACTTGGACATTCCACAATGCCGCAAGTAGCACCAACAGCCCCAAGCTTATCACAATCCCTACCGCGCGCAGACGCGGATCGCTGTTTTGAAATGGGGCAGTGATGATCATGCGTCAACCGATTTCCACCAGTGACGGCAACATCCAAGTAATAGGTACACAAAAGGCGTCAGCACGGCGCTGATCAGCGCCAACACGACCAACTTTCCGACGGCGCCCGCACTGAATCCGAGCACCGTGCAGGCTGCCACTGCCGCGATCGCCGCGACTACGGCGCCCGCCATCATTTGTACCCACGGCAGATCCGGATCGAGGATCTCATCCAATAAAAAGATCGCCCCGGCTGCGGTTCCGTAAGCCAGCGCTGTAAGGCCGAATGGCGCCGCCGACAGCGCGTCGTGGGCCAGCCCTGCCACAACTGCCAGCGCCAGCGCAGACACTGGGTGTCGTGGCAACGTCAGAGCGCCACAGGCGACGAGCGCCGGCAACAATTCAAGGCGCAGCCCGCCAAGCCACCACGCCGTTGGCAATGCCGCTTGCAGCGCCGCAGCCAGCAACGACAGGACTATGAGAACCGTGAGAATCATGGCTTATCCCTGTCCGAGAATCACAACCACCTCCTCCAGTCGTGCGAAATCGACCGCGGGTTTCACATCCACGTCCTGGTACATGCCCGTCTGCGCATTCAGATGCGCGTCGGTGACGGTGCCAATGAGAATTCCTTTCGGGAACACGCCGCCAAGTCCAGACGTGATGACGGCTTGGTCGGCGGCGACCTTCGCATTGCGCTCCACGAACGTCATGCGGCATTGGGGGGCGCGGCTGAACCCAGCCTCCATGCCGGCGATGACGCCCGTCTCACGCGTCTTTTGCAGTAACGCGCTGACTCTGCAGTTTGGGTCGAGCAGCAGGAGCACTCGGCTCTCGCCGCGGGTGACAGAAATGACTTTACCGACCAGTCCGTCAGCGTTGAGTACGGGGCAGTTGACGCGCACGCCATCGTCGCTGCCGCGGTCAAGCTGTATGCTCTTCCACCAGTTCGAGGCATCACGACCGATGACACGAGCGCCTATGGTTTGTAGAGACTGATGCAGTTTGACAGCAACCAAGGCATGACGGCGCTGGTACTCCGCAAGTGTCTCCTCCAATGCGCGCTCCCGCTGTTGGAGCCGATCATTCTCGGCGTGCAAACGGATATTTTCCTGTGCCAATTCGCGGCGGGAACGAACGATGGGAATAATATCTCCCAGCCGCACGAACGGTGTGCAAAGCCGAACGAACACCATGCGAAGTTTAGCGGATGCAGCGGTCGGTTGACCGATAAAAACGATCCAACCCACCACCAACAGTCCAACGACGATCCAGTTCTGTCGTTTCAATCAGATCACGCCCCGGTTTGCGGGGTATTCCTATCCGGTGGGGTGCAGCAGGAGGGTTAAGCCCAATTGTCGCCGTGGCGTTCGAGGTATCCGCTTTCCAACACGATGCCTGTGCCCAGCGCAACCGCGTCAAGCGGCTCGTCGGATAGATGCACCGGTAGTCCGGTTTCCTCGGCCAGCAGTTTGTCGATGCCACGCAACAGCGCGCCGCCACCCGCCAGCATAATACCGCGGTCAACGAGGTCTGCCGCCAATTCGGGCGGACATCGCTCGAGCGTGACACGAACATTCTCGACAATAATTGAAATAGTCTCCTGCAAGGCTTCGCGGATTTCCTCGGAGGTGATCGTCAAGGTCTTCGGCAACCCCGCGACCAGATCGCGGCCGCGGACTTCCATGGTCAGTTCCTGTTCCAGGGGATATGACGAACCGACCTTGATTTTAATTTCCTCCGCCGTGCGTTCGCCAATCATCAGGTTATACGCGCGTTTCATATACTGAGTGATCGCTTCGTCGCACTCGTCGCCTGCCACCCGCACACTACGGCTAAGCACGATGCCCGCCAGACTGATCAGGGCTACTTCAGTCGTGCCGCCGCCAATATCCACAATCATATTGCCCGCAGGTTCTTCCACGGGCAGTCCCACGCCGATGGCCGCCGCCATCGGCTCCTCAATCAAACGCACGTCCCGCGCACCGGCATGATATGCGCTTTCTTTTACAGCGCGCCGTTCCACTTCCGTAATGCCGCTGGGTACTGCGACAATGACGCGCGGTTTGACGCCGTACCGGCGGTTGTGCACTTTCTTGATGAAATAGCGCAGCATCGCCTCTGTGATATCGAAATCGGCGATGACCCCGTCCTTCATTGGGCGGATGGCGGTGATGCCGCCGGGCGTGCGGCCCAACATTCGTTTCGCTTCTTCGCCTACCGCTCTGACTTGGCTGGTGCCGGTGATGATGGCCACCACGCTAGGCTCGCGCAAAACGATGCCGCGGCCACGCACATAGACCAGCGTGTTCGCGGTCCCCAAATCGATGCCAATATCCGTCGAAAAATAGTTAAGCAGTTTTCCAAACATCGAAATCGTTTATCCCCGCAGTATCGCTTCCGTTTGTCCTTTGCTGTGCACGGAACCCATTTAGATTGTGCATCTTTTAACGCTTGACCCCGCCCCGCGTCAAGCAGCGATTTGCATTGCAGACGAGAGTGGACCACACGGCCACAACAGGGCGCAAGAACCCGCTGTTTGCGAGCAATGAATTCTCCTTGTGTTGCGTGCGGTGGCTGTCGTATCAATCGTCCACCGTTTGTGAGGATTACTGTTAGCACGTGCGTTTGGCTACCGTAAGATCCGGCATGAAAGTATAGGCGGAAGGCGAGATTTAACCCGAATTAAGTATTCTATGAGAACCAATACAATTCCCCAATGGCAAGGCATTCACTGCCGCCGCCGTGAGTCATTCAGCATCATATCAAGCTTACCGCTTGTGTACGGCGTCTTGCTTTCGCTCGCATTGACCGGGCTGGCGCAAGCCGATCCGATTCTGCCGAGCATCCCCGCAACCAATTTTAACGTCACGACCTACGGCGCGGTAGGTGACGGATTTTCGAACAACACCGCCGCGATTCAGGCCACCATCAATGCGGCCGGCGCGGCTGGCGGCGGCACTGTCGAAATACCGGCAGGCACGTACCTGAGTGGCCCGCTCACGCTGACCAACAACATCAATCTGCAGATCGACAGTGGCGCGACGTTGAAAATGCTTCCCCTCGCCACTTTCACGAATTATCCGGCACAAAACCAAGCTTACGGTAATCTTATCTACGCCAAGAACGCAAGCGACGTCGAGATCAGCGGTTCGGGCACAATTGACGGGCAGGGCGCGGCTTGGTGGACAGCACCGAGTTCTGTGTTCAGCAGCAGGCCGTACATGGTCTTTTTCAACGGCGGCTGTCACCGGGTACTGATGCAGAACATAACGTTGCAGAACCCGCCGAAAATGCACATCGTGTTTAAGGGGTCCGATGACAATATCACCATTCAAGGAATCACCATCAACACGACGGCAGATGACGCGGCCAATACCGATGGGATTGATCTGGTTGGAACAAGCTGTCTTGTACAGAACTGCGTAATCAACTCCGGAGACGACAATATAGCCATCGGTAGCAGCGGTGGGGTTTCTACCGACATTTTGATTACGAATTGCGCCTTTGGCGTCGGACACGGCGTGTCGATTGGCAGTAATATTTCGGGCGGAGTATCGAACCTGACGGTGACAAGCTGCTCGTTCGACGGCACGGACTACGGCATCCGGATGAAAGCCAGTAACACCACCAGCAGCGTGGCGCAGAATCTCTTCTATTCCAACATCACCATGAGCAACATCGTGCATGGGGCGATTGTCATTTACAGCTACTACGGCAGCGGCGGCATATACGGCACGCCCACCACCGTCACTCCGTATGGCGCTTCGACGCAGGCAGTTGGTTCAGTTCTCTTCCCTATCTGGCGGAACATCACCATCAGCAATGTGTCCGCAGTGGTCACCGGGCAGATTGCGGGCATTATTTGGGGGCGCAAAGAGGTGCCCGTCACCAACGTTGTCCTGCACAGCGTCAACATTTCGGCTCCCTCAACCTTCAACATCTATAACGCGCAGGGTGTCCAATTCATCGACTCACAAATCACGGTGCCCGGCACTACTAACACGTTGAATCTTTACAATGCGGATATCACTGTCACCAATACCGCAGCCAGCACCAATCTCGTGATACTGGGTGGACTGGCAACGCCTCCGACCAACAATGCGATGGCCTTCTTCAACACGAAGGCCACCATCACCGATACCAACATGCTCGGGACCGGTTCCATCACGCTGGGCGGCAGCTTGCTCACGTTCAAGCAAAGCTCGGTAAATTCCTCCAACAGTTTCAGCATTGTCGCCGCAAGCACACTGTCGTTTACCAACGGTAGCAATTCGCTCAACGGCGCGCTCAGCGGCGCCGGTTCGCTGACGGTAAATCTTCCGTCGAACAGTTCGCTGACGCTTCGAGGTGATGGCTCTGGCTTTACGGGAATGCTCATTGTCTCGAATAGTGGCACGTTATTGATCAACAACGCCGGGGGCAGCGGGACGGGTACCGGCGCTGTTACCGTGCTCAGCAGCGCGACGCTGGCCGGCAACGGTTACATCGGCGGACCGGTGACGGTGAACGGAAAACTGGCGCCCGGCAACAACGGTGTCGGCACATTGACGGTCAGTAACAGCCTGGCATTCAGCAGCACGTCGGTACTGCAGTATGAATTGGGCACGAACAGCGACCTGACGGTGGTCAGCGGTAACCTGGCGTTGAATGGCACGCTCAACATCGCCAATGCTGGCGGGTTCACCTACGGTACCAATACGCTCTTCCGTTATGGCGGGACGCTGACCACCAATGGTACTCCCACCGTCCTGACGATAGGCACGGTGCCGGATTCAAACTTGATTTATACGGTGGACATCAGTTCGAGCGGTTACGTGAAACTGGCCACGGTGCCTGAACCGCCAGTGGCCAGTTTTAGCGGCAGTCCGACTAACGGGGTTGCGTGGTTGACGGTGAGTTTTGCAGACACATCGACGGGTATGATCACGAACCGGTCTTGGAATTTTGGCGATGGCGGCTTCAGCAGTATTGCCAATCCGACCCATACGTACAGCAACGCGGGCGTGTTCACGGTGAGTCTGACGGCATTTGGCCCCAGCGGGCAGAGTACATTGACCCGCACGAACTTGATTACGGTTACACCCAATCACCCGCCGGTGATTACTTTTAAGCCCAGCGTTATCAATACTCCGTTACAAGTGGGGAATCTTGCGGTCGTCATCGCGGGCGAAACGAATATCTTCACCACCGTCGCGACGGATGCGGACGGCGATCCCCTGACCTATCGGTGGGCGTTCGGCGACGGCACGATCAGTGAAGGGCTGCCGACGAATATCGCAAGCCATGTCTATACCACCAATTGCGGCCCGTATGACGTAACCGTGACTGTTTCCGACGGGAAAGAAAAGATCAGCAGCAACCTGACGGTCACAGTGGCTTGTGAGCTGTTCATAACCAAACTGCAGGCGAGTTTGAACTTTGCCAAGACCAACTCCGACAGCTGCACTTTGACTGCCGCGTTTGATCCTGGTACGGGCATAAATCTTACCAACAAGGTTGTGATTGACGTTGGCGGGGCGCAGGTGCCGTTCACCATGGACGCCAAAGGGAAGGGCAAAGGCGTGAGTAATTTTGGGAGCTGCAAACTGGCCTACAACAAGAAGACAGGTTTGTGGATATTGACAGTCAAATTAGCAAAGGGTTCATGGCACGCGCAGTGGGCGGCACTTGGATTGAACAATGCGACAATATCCAAACCCGGCACATCAGTGAATATGCCAGTCGTCATGGTCATCGACACCGACGCCTTTGCCGCCGAACGTTCGATGGTCTACACCGCCACCGAGGACAAGTCCGGCTCGGCGAAGTGATGTTTGGTTGTTGTAGCGGCGTTTCCCTGCCCGAAAGCCCCGAATACTTCGAGGTAAATTTTAGGGTGGTGAAGGCGGATAGACTAGTTGGTGTAGGAATGTCTCTCCTGCGAACGCAAGAGAGACGGCTTACCAACTTTGCTCGGACGTGGCGTTGACGGCGCCGGCGCGTTTGGCCGCGGGCAGGTACGCCTGCTCAGCGTACTCGCGCACCATGCGCGCCGCGGAAAAACGCGGCACGATGCTGGCCAGCGAGTTCTTCATGATCTTGATCCATTCGATTGGTAACCCGTTGGCGTCGCGCTGGTAGTACAACGGCGTGATCTTGTTCTCCAGCAAGTCATAAAGTGACTGGCTGTCTTGGTAATCCTGTAGCTCTGGGTTCTCGGATTGTTGGCCGTTGCCGATGGTCCAGCCGTTGGCGTGGTTGGCCCCCTCGCACCACCAGCCGTCAGCGATAGAGCAGTTGATGCCGCCGTTGATTGGCGCTTTCATGCCACTGGTGCCGCTGGCTTCGAGCGGACGACGTGGCGTGTTGAGCCATAAGTCCGCGCCCTGAACCAACATACGGGCCACGCGCATGTTGTAGTTCTCCAAGAAAATAATATGCCCGCGCAGATCGCTGTCGCGCGAAACCTCCCAAATGCGGCGAACCAGTTCCTGGCCGGGTTTATCGGCGGGATGCGCCTTGCCCGCAAAAAGAATCTGCACCGGCCGTGCTGTGTTTTTCAGGATGGCGCGCAGGCGGTCGAAATCGTGGAACAACAAGTCGGCGCGTTTGTATGTGGCGAACCGCCGCGCAAAGCCGATGGTCAACGTGTCGAGATTCAGTAATTCGTCTACCGCACGCAGTTCATCGGGCGAAGAACCATGGCGCGCGAGTTGGGTGCGTATCCTCTTTCGCGCAAACCGGATGAGCACCTCCTTCTGGATATTGTGGGCTTCCCAGAGTTCGTTGTCGGGGATGTTTGCCACACCGCGTTTCCAGAAAAGTTCGTCCAGCAAATTGTCGCGCCACGCGGGGGTTAGATACTTGTCGAACAGGTCGCTGGCGTGTATGCCGAGCCAAGTCTGCGTGTGGACGCCGTTGGTAATGCCAGCAATCGGCGTCTCGCCGGCTGGCAGGTCTTTGTAGAGGTGGCGCCACATGTCGTTGCTGACCTTTGCGTGAAGCTGGCTGACGCCGTTACAGTAGCTCGACATTTGGATCGCCAGCACGGTCATGCTGAATGGTTGATTGCCGCTGCCGGGATAAGAAAGCCCCAGTTCGACAAGTTTGTCCAAATCAACATTCAAATCCTCACAGCAATGTTTGAAGTATTTCCGCACCAGCTCGGCGTCGAACGCCTCGTTGCCCGCAGGCACAGGCGTGTGCGTGGTGAACACGGAGTTCCTGGCCACTTCCTTGGTGGCTTCGGCAAAGCTCAGTCCGCGTTGTACGTAGCCGCGAGCGCGTTCCAGTGTCAGAAACGCACAGTGCCCCTCGTTCATGTGCCAGCAGGACGGCTCGATCCCCAGCGCCTCCAACACACGCACGCCGCCGCGACCGATGATGATTTCCTGACAGATTCGCATCTCGCGGCCGATGACATAAAGTTGACCGGTGATCGGACGATCGGCGGGATCATTCTTCGGTATGTCGGTATCCAGGAATAACACCGGAACGCGACCGACTTGCGCCAGCCAGACCCGCGCGTAAACCTCGCGGCCCGGGAAATCCACCGAGACCATCAACTGTCTTCCGTCGTCGCCGAGCAAC
>JBEKLX010000025.1:0-22008 GCA_050008795.1 Verrucomicrobiia bacterium
GAATCGTCACATTCAGCCCGGCAATGCGCCCTTTCTTTTCGCGAATAGTGAACGCGTCGAGCAGGGCCTGCGTCGGATGCTCGTGGGCGCCATCGCCGGCATTGATGACGCTTGCCTTCAGGTGCTTGGCCAGGAAATGCGGCGCGCCGGCTGCCGAGTGGCGGATAACGATTATGTCCGCGTGGAGCGCTTCAAGATTCAATGCCGTGTCCTTGAGCGTCTCGCCCTTGGTTAGACTCGATGCGCTGGCGCTGATGTTGATCACGTCCGCCGAGAGGCGTTTCGCGGCCAGTTCGAAGCTGGTGCGCGTCCGTGTGGACGGTTCGATGAACAGATTGACCAGTGTCTTGCCGCGCAGCGACGGCACTTTTTTGATTGTCCGCTTGCCGACCTGCTTGAATGCCGTCGCGGTGTCGAGCACAAAGGTGATTTCCTCGGGTGTGAGTTCCTGTATGCCCAACAAATCCTTCCGTGTCCATGTCGCGCTCATTGCAGGATCACCTCATCTTTGCCGTCCACTTCGCCAAGGAAAACTTTCACTTGTTGGTCGAACGCTGTCGGCGCATTTTTCCCGACGAAATCCGCGCGGATCGGCAGCTCCCGGTGGCCACGGTCCACCAGCACGGCTAACTGGATGCACTGGGGCCGACCGAAATCGTTAAGCTCGTCCATCGCCGCACGGATTGTACGCCCCTTGAACAGCACGTCGTCCACAAGCAGGATCGTTTTGTCGGTCACATCGAACGTGATGTGCGACGCGCCGACAGCGGGTGGCGCATCGCGAAGATCCAGATCATCGCGGTGCATAGAGATATCGAGTTCGCCGACCGGGATCGTGCGACCACAGATTTCGCCGGCCTTTGCCGCCAGCCGGCGCGCGAGCGGGACACCGTGCGTGCGAATCCCGATAAACGCGAGTGCGTCTATTTGTGGGTTGTTCTCCACAATTTCATGCGCCATCCGCGTTACTGCACGGTCAATCGCAGCCGCATCGAGAAGAATAGTGGTTTTCATGGCACAAAAATGCCGCCCACCCACGCGGGGTGTGCGGCTTTGCTCAGTTTTAGACTATCGTTCATTTGGCTCCTTGCTGGCCTCACGGGGTCAGCTTAAAGGGGCGGTTTTCTCAAACGCCACTTACGATACAACCTGCGGTTTCTGTCGATCCTTTCGCCAATTGGCTCGGTGCTTCAGAATCCAATCGAGCAACGCGCGGTCGAAACCGATGTCGTAGCCCGCCTTCTCGCTTTCCAGCCATTTGTGACGCAAAATCTCCTCACGCTCGGCAAGGAACTCGCGGTACAAAGCCGAGTTCATCATCGCGCCGTTCACACTAGCCCCGCCTTTGGCGGGGCCAGCTTGCACGTCCTGTTTCTCTCTCACAATCACAACCCCTTCGTCTTACCCGCCAGCAGGCTGATCGCTTTGACTATGTCAACAATAGCAACTGTAGTGCCAAAATGCAACTGCCAAGTGCCAGGGAAATGTGAACTGGTGGGTACATCTTGACCCACGCCAATACTTCCTCCGCTGCCTCAACGGGGGTCGCGATCTACTTATCCATCCCTGATAACTTGCGGACGCGCCACCCTGCCGATAGAATGCCGCCGTGACCGAGTTGGAACAGAGGCTGAATGCCGTGAGGGCGCGCTTGGTGGCCGCTGCCCAACGTGCGCACCGCAATCCCGAGGGAGTGACCATCGTCGCCGTAACAAAAGCGGTTCCACCCGAAGGGGTCGAAGATGCGCTGGCTACCGGATTGACCGTATTCGGAGAGAACAAGGTGCAGGAAGCCAAGGCGAAGATCCCGCTTGTATCGAGCCGCGCCTGCTGGCACATGATTGGTCATCTGCAGACCAACAAGGCGCGGGACGCCGTCGCACTGTTCGAGTTGATTCATTCTGTAGATAGCGCGAAGCTGGCTGGTGAATTGGACAAGTGGGCCGGGCGCGACGGCAAGACGCAACCGATCCTGCTTGAGGTCAACGTATCAGGTGAGGCGAGCAAGTCAGGGCTGAAACCTGAAGACTTGGCCGCGACACTGGAACAGATCAAGGCATTGCACCGAATCGAGATTCGAGGCTTGATGACAATGGTGCCATTCGCGAAGGACACTGAAAAGGCGCGCCCGCATTTCCGTCGGCTGCGCGAACTGCGAGACGAAATGGAAAACAGATTTGGTGTGCGGTTGCCGGAGCTTTCGATGGGGATGAGCCACGATTTTGAAATCGCAGTGGAAGAAGGGGCTACGATGGTGCGAATTGGCAAGGCAATCTTCGGAGAACGGAGGACACATGATGTTGAACAATAAGACAATTGCTTTCATTGGTGCCGGCAACATGGCTGAGGCGTTAATTCGCGGCCTGCTTGCTGCGAAGACGGTAACCCCCGGGAAAGTTATCGTAACGGACATCCTAAAAGAACGAATCTCGCACTTCGCGGCGGAATTCAATATTCGAACGACTTCCGACAATGCCACTGCTGTTGCCGACGCAAACGTGGTGGTGCTCGCCGTTAAGCCTCAGCAGATGAGCGTTGTACTGGCAGCACTGAAGCCCAAGATTAATGAACGCCAACTCTTCATTAGCATTGCCGCGGGCGTGACCACTGCGCGTATCGAACGCGAACTTGCTACGAACAATTCAGGGATGGGCAGTAAAGCGCGTGTCGTGCGTGTGATGCCTAATGCGCCGGCGCTGGTTAGAGCTGGCACCGCCGCCTTGTGTAAAGGCGCGCACGCGTCCGACGAGGATCTGGCGGTCGCCGAGGCGGTTTTCAGCGCTGTCGGCGTCACAGTGCGAGTGGAAGAGAAGTTTATGGACGCCGTCACAGCACTCAGCGGCAGTGGCCCGGCATATGTGTTCTACGTTACGGAGGCGATGGCAAAGGCGGGAGTCGAAGCCGGCCTGGACGAAGCAGTGGCGAAGAGACTTGCGCGGCAAACGGTATACGGCGCGGCGAAATTGCTCGTCGAGTGCAACGAGGAGGTGGAGGTGTTGCGACGAAAAGTGACCTCGCCGGGCGGAACAACTGAAGCGGCGTTAAAAGTGATGAGCGAGCGAAAGCTCGCTGAAATCTTCGTTGCGGCAGTCCAGGCCGCCGCGCGTCGCAGCAAGGAACTATCGGGCGGTGGATAAGCGGAAAAGACAGTTGAAATTTCAGTTTACGTCAGTAGTGTTACGGCACTGTTGTGCGCCAGGGTAGCTCAGTGGTAGAGCAGGGGACTCATAAGCCCTTGGTCGGGAGTTCAACTCTCCCCCCTGGCACCAATTTCAGCAGGTACTCGCGAAGCCGTTTTTAGTAGACGCAACGACAATACTTTTGGCAGAGTCACCCATACGTGACTTCAATCCCTGCGGATATTAACAAAACGATCAGCCCTTCCGACCTTCCTCGCCCGGAAGTTGCGCAGCAAGTGCAGGCTTTGAATCGATTTGGTCGCCAGCTTTGGTGGAAGCGCGTACCTTACGCCGTAAATGGCGCGCTGCGGATGCGGTTTCGCCACATTCGCTGGCATAAAAGCTGGGAATACGCGCGTGGTCTGGCATACGGCAACTTTCAGCCGGGGATGCGCGTCCTCGATTTTGGCGGCGGCGCGACCATCCCTCTCTTTTATCTAACGCGTAATGGGTGCGAAGTGTTGAGTCTCGATATCAACCAGGAACTTACCGACCATACCAACGCTGTTGCTAAGCAGATGGGATGGAAGCTGAAAGGCTCCACGTTCGATCTCACTACTCGTGAAGCGCCGACAGAGTGGGGACAATTCGACCGCGTAATTTCCTTTTGTGTCATTGAACACATTCCGAAGCAATTGCAGCAGCGAGCGCTTCAACGATTAGCGGGCTTGCTAAAACCCGGCGGACTTTTTGAGCTGACGTTTGATTTCGGAGAAAACGCCCCCGTCGAGGGCGCCATCCGCTCGGTCGCGGAAGTAGGTGAGATGATTGCGGCGACCGGCCTGTCCCCGCTCGGCGACGGGCGATTCCATGATACCGGTGAACGCTTCACACTCGACAAACGCCATGCCGACTGCCAATTCACCTTTGGTTCATTGTTTCTGGTGAAGCAGTAATTCTGCACGACGGATATGCTGATTTTCAGCACACAAGAATCGTGTATTTAATGAATGCGCAGTGTTTCGAGTTGCCACGTCGTAGTCGCACCTGATAGTTTTTGCATATAGAATGTGAATACCCCCCCAAAACCTGATAATTACCTAGCCAAAGAGGCGTGGCAGACGCCCGACCGTGCGGCGGCGTATCGCGCGGCACGCGCACCGGCGCAATACACCCGCTATCACCGTGAGGACGCGATCACCGTTCGCTGGTTGAAGGAGTTGCCGCGCGGTGCCATGGTGCTCGACTGTCCCTGTGGCACTGGGCGGTTATTGCCTGTGTTTACGGAGCTTGGGTTGCGGTATGTGGGTGCGGATTTTTCGCGGTCAATGATTCAACAGGCGCAAAAGGTAGCCGGTAAGGCGGCGGCGCTGGGATTTGTGAACGCGGACGCGGAACAAATGCCGTTCGGCAACGATGTCGTGGATAGCGTTGTGTTGTGGAGATTTTTCCATCACCTGCCAAATGCGCGGACGCGAGAGGCAATTTTACGCGAGGCAGCTCGAGTGACGCGGCGGCAGGTGCTGATATCGTTTTATCACGCACTGAGCTTCACCGCTGCGCGACGTTCCGTGGAAAAGTTTTTTGGACGCAAAGGTTATGGCCAGGCTGTCACACATTGGCAGTTGAAGGCCGAGGCGGAGCGCTGTGGGCTGCGTGTGATCGAGTTTCAGAGCTACCGGAAGTACATCTCGATCAACTGGTTTGTCCACCTGCAGAAGGTGGGCTGAGGATGGGTGATTCCCCATAGCGCGGCGTGTGACGTCGAATCCGGGCAACGCGCGTCCAGATTGTGCGAATCAGTTTCTTATCGTCCGTCTTCAATCGGCTCACCCCAGAATATCTTTGATAGAAGCGAAGCATGTCGGTACGCGATATCCCTGCGCGTTCCGCAGAGAAGGCGAGAGCGCCGATGTCTTTGACGATCCAGCGGTGACGGAATTGCGCGGGACCCATGACACGCTGGAGATCAATCAAAAAGAGGTTGAGATCGCCGTCGCGTTCGACCACGAACACGTGCGAGAGGTAATAATCTTTGTGGATGAAACCGGCGGCGTGAAACTGTCGGGCCAACGACGCGAGGGCGGCAATCAAAGCGCGGCGACAGGAACGATTATGAGTCCGCCAAAACACATCCGCGGCTTGTCCACCGCCAATGTCTGCGGTCATCACGAAGCTGCGCGTGACAATGCCGAAACCCTTGCTTTGGCCGACGGCAATGGGCGTGGGGGTATTGAAGCCGTGCGCACGAAGCGCGTGTATCATCCGCCATTCCTGCATCGCTTCATCTTGACCGCCCGGCCTGTGCAATATCCGCAGAAAGATTCGCCGCGGCGTTAGGTACTCTGGCTTATACCGCTTGAGATAGGCCAACACCGAAGGTTTTCCCGGAGTTTTTAGCTCGATCCGCATTGTGGACCGACCCGGCACCGAGCGCATCAGCTTGCCCAAAGTGTGAGACATGATTTTGCGAAACGTGTCCAGATCGCTATCCTGAAGCAACGGAAGGAACTCGCGGACAACCCATATCTTCCCATGGTCGAGGCTGACAGAATCTGAGCCGGTCATCATGACGTAGTTTGCAGGATACCATGCGCCCCGATTGGGTCAACCGTCAGAGTTACGTGCCTGCCCCATGCTAAGGTCAGGTCAGCGGACCAAGGTGTAGTGTTTCTT
This sequence comes from Verrucomicrobiia bacterium, assembly GCA_050008795.1. GTDB lineage: Bacteria > Verrucomicrobiota > Verrucomicrobiia > Palsa-1439 > Palsa-1439 > CAIKBP01. The sequence goes on from JBEKLX010000025.1 coordinate 5,796, forward strand.
GCCCAGCTCCCAACCAAACCAGTCCTCCAGTTTCAACATCAGACGATGTTTTTTCTCTCGTTGGGTTAACCGGTGGTTTGGATTGGGCAAAAACAGCCCGTCCGCAGACGGAAGCCAATCGCGAACGACCTTTGGGTGTGTTCCCGTGAAAGCCCGCAATGTCCGCGGATCAATCTCCAGGTAATCGACAGACCTTGCTTTATTGGTCCAGAATTTCGCGACGCTGCTGCTTTTCTGATTCATCTGCTCATTTCCGCGAATCCAGCCATAATGGTATATCCGCACGCCAGTGTGAGCTGCGCGCGGGTAACGCGATTTTTTGTGGCCCACGACGACGTTGAAAAACAACCCTTCGGATGCCCAAGCCGGAATCGTGTTGCGGATGATGCGCACCTCGCTGCGATACCAGCGTGGTGACCACGCGTACGTGTTCCGGTTGCCATAAAAATGCAGGTAATCGAATGCCAGTGCCTCGACGCGTTCGTCAGACAAATGTTTTTCCATCGCGGCACGGATTTTCGGCAGATCATTTTCGTGAACCACCTCGTCAGCTTCGAGATAAAAGGCCCAATCACCGGTGCAGTTGAACAGTGCGATGGATTTTTGCTGCCCGTAAATAAAGCCATTGATACTGTAATCGGGCCGGATGTTTTCGTTCCATTGGGTTGGAATGATGCGGATTTTGGGATCACCGATTTCGCGCAGTTGTCTTTCCGTGTCGTCGTCGCACGGGCCAAGCGCGACAATGAACTCGTCGACGATGGGTAGAATTGAACGGATGGATTCGACAAACGGGTATCCGAACTTCTGACCGTTTCTTAGAAACGTAAAACCGCTGACTCTCATGTTACATCTCCCCGTTTACCTGTTGGCATCCTGCGTCCCAATAAATGCCACTATGCCTGGATGTTACCATCTTCCACAAGTTAGCAGATGGAAATCAAGCCAAGTATGACTGCGAATCTGCTTTGCGAATTCGCATCACTCTGTGACGGAGTTCTTATACCGGATCTTGCAGATCTGTCTGTAAACTAACCTATTATACCACCGGCCTAGGACATACTTCCACTGAATCCCGTTCGTGTAAGTTTCGTAAGAAACAACTTCGCTCGAAGGGCTCAACCCCACCTTCTCGCAAAGTCTAGGGAAAACCTCATTGACTGCAAATGCGTATAATTCCATGTCCAGTTTATTATATTCCCTGACCATTTCCATCATTCTGTCGTCGCTCTGCAAGGATTGCCTGATCGTATTGTCGTCCGCGACTCTTCTTCTTGTGTAGTGCATGTTCAATTTGTAAGGGCAAAGTCGCTCCAAAACATGAAGAGATAGGTCAAACTTTTCAGTTAGTCCGACAAAATTGCATTTTTCAAGAATGCGCTTCGCTTTATCGAGGTTCCTTTCTCCCGCGATTAATTTTACCTCCGAGTTTTCCAAATCTTTGCATTCACGCAAACACTCTTCAAAACTCCTTCTGTTTGTGCCTTTGACAACGCTCTCTTGGTATTTGGAAATCACTCGTGAAACAGGCTCTCTTAAAAACGTGATGTAAAAAGGGTCAGTCACTGACAATTGAAAAGGATCAATTAGATTATGACCCGCGATGCTTTGTAGCCGAGGAAATACTTTCTGTGCAAAATCAAGGTCGGCTTGGCTGAACACACTCTTTTTCGTGTGAGTGGCATGGCAGTGAGAAACACCGAAGGTGTTCTCAAGAATGCAGCGGAAGGAAGTCCCGGCGGTTTTGGGTATGTGCAAAAAAATAATCACAGCATCACTCAAGGTTTAGGGATGGAACTGACAGAAACTCGCTTTTGCGAATGGAGTTAATAGAGGGGACCACGAACTGGTCCGAAGCATCTCTTTTCGCGATCGTAAAGCCACGTTCATCCCCAATTTTGCCGCCGCAATTACTACTAGATGGGGCAATACCAACCAAGAACAATTTTGGTGTCGGCACAAAACATCTTGTACGAGGTCTGTTTGGCGAGTGGACAGTGAAAGCGCACGGCCATTGACGATTCCTGCGTCGTTCCGTAAGATATATGTTCCATAAAGGAATCGTATTCGTTTGACGACAGACAACAAGCAACCGTCCCAGCCTCCTCCAATGGACCGCAAACTGTTCGTCATTGCGCGGCGATGTGGTCGCCTTGCCAATCGTCTCGTTTTATTCTCCAATATCATTGCCTTCGCAGAAGAACAGGGACATCACGTAATCAATTTCACTTTTCATTCCTACGCCGGACTCTTCGAGGCGACGCGGCGGGACATCTACTGTCAATACCCCGTCGCAAAAAGCAAAAGCTGGTTGGATGTCGTTCCGGGGGTTGCCGACATGGTCCGCAATACACGTGTGTTCTACCACGCCGTACGCGCTGCCAGCTTGCTGAACGAGCGTTGCCCGGTTTTGGGGAGGTCGGTGGTAACGTTACGGGAGATCCCGGGGAAAGACATCACCTTCATGGATGGCCCGGAAATCCAGGCGGAAATCTGCGACGCGCGGATCGTTTTTGTGTACGGTTGGCTCTTCCGTGCGCCCGACTGCGTGCAACGACACGCGGAGAAAATCAGGGCCTATTTTAAGCCAATCGAAGAGTATGAACGGCGCAGTCGTCAAGCGGTGGAACGCCTGCGGCAGGACACGGACATCGTCGTCGGCGTTCATATCCGCCAAGGGGACTATCGCATATGGAGGGGTGGCAAATGCTTTTTTCCAATTCAGCAATACGCAACTTGGATGCACGCACTGGCGGAGCAGTTCCCGTCCCGCAAAGTATCTTTTCTCGTATGCAGTGACGAACCCAGGCATGAACGGGAGTTTAAGCAACTGTCTGTTGGATTCGGTGCGGGGTCTCCGGTGGGAGACCTCTACGCTTTGGCCAAGTGCGACTACATATTTGGACCCACAGGCACCTTTTCGCAGTGGGCGTCCTTCTATGGGAATAGGCCATTGCTTCAATTTGACGACAGTAACAGCCGAATCGAACTCGAAAAATTCCGCGTTGCCCATTTGTGAGATGCCGTCCTGCTGTTACACTTGGACAGCAATCGCCCCGCAGTTCTATCTCAATGCGATGCGACGGCTGTCAACAACCACCCAAATTGTCGGAAGTGAATTGATCCCCATCTCTCAAACGTCCAGTCTGAGCGGCTATTCCGTTGTCTTTCCCGCGCCGGCAGTTTATCATTATTGTGTGGGTGAAGGGTGTGATTTGGTGATCGGGAAACGATGAAGCGCGTGCGCAGCCAAAGAATTGGGATTCTCGGTGGGACGTTTAACCCAATTCATATTGGGCACCTGTTGATCGCGCAGGATGCAATGGAACAGGCACAGTTGGACCGTGTTGTTTTCATCCCTGACGCTCACCCACCCCACAAGAGTGTCGCCGGTTTGGTGTCATCCCGGCGCCGTCTTCACATGGTCAAACTCGCCATCCGAGGCGATCATCGGTTTGTGGTGGACGACATCGAGATCCGGCGCGGCGGAAAATCGTACGCGGTGGACACGGTGACGGAGTTGAAACACCGCTGGCCTCACGCAGAACTGTTCTTCATCATTGGGACCGACAGCCTGCAGGAACTGCATTTGTGGCGCGATATCGAGCGACTGGCCGCCCAATGCACCTTCCTGGTGTTGGCGCGGCCGGGATGTGCATGGAACCGCCCGCGACTGCGTCGGTCGATCCACTGGCAGTTGGTGCGCGGACACCCCTACGACATTGCGTCGCGGGATATCCGCGCCCGGATCGCGCGCAGACAATCCATTCGCTATCTTGTGCCGGATGCGGTACTGAACTATATCGAACGGAAAAAATTATATCGGTGAAAAAGATAACCAAGAAAAAAGCACGGAAACCCGTAGTCGTATCCTACTCGCAAACTCTCGCCAAACTCTGCCGCGACATTGCGCTCGACAAGAAAGCGGAGGATCCTTTGATCCTCGATGTTAGCGCCATCTCATCGGTGGCCGATTGTTTTGTCATTTGCACCGGCATGTCCGAGCCGCATCTGAAGGCCATTGCGACGGAAGTGGAACAGCGTTTGCGTGAGCGCGGTTACCGGATGCGCCGTCAAGACGGTTACCCGGCGAGCCGCTGGCTGGTACTGGACTACGGGAGCGTGCTGGTCCACATCTTTCACCCGGAGATGCGCCAACGTTACGCGCTGGAACAGCTCTGGGGTGACGGCCGCCGCGTGAAGTAACTACACAAGCCTCTTCTGAAGCATGATGAGGTCAACGCGAGAATCCACCAACCACGACTTATTTTGGTGTATCCGGTTTCTTTGTTGGAATAGGCGGAGCGAATTCCTTGTCGAATACGAAAAGCACAACCCCGGCTCGAATACGATCAAACACTTTCAGTTCGTGGGGTTCCACCAACCGCTGATCATTGACCCAAGTGCCATTGGTAGAATTCATGTCCTCAACGAAAAAAGAGTCACCGCGCGGGGTGACGACAAAGTGACGGCGCGAAACACCCTCTTCCTCGATATGCACATCCGCATCTTCTCCGCGACCGACGACCGTCGGCTTGTCAGTCACCACAAAACGAACGCGTGTGCCGTCCGTCTTCTTCCACACAAGAGTGCCTCTAGTATACATCTCCCGACCTGCCCCTTTCTACCCGACGAACTGCTACGCCCTAAGGCATGCCGATTCAAGCAAATAAAAACATACAAATTCTGCGCGGCAAAGCTCACCACAAACCGAGGAGTTTCTTGCCCGTCTCGCTAATCATGCTTTGGTTCCAAGGCGGATCCCAGACGATCTGCACGTCTGCTTCTCCGACGCCTGCCACATTCAGCAGCGCGTTGCGCGCTTGATCGGCGATGACCGGCCCCATGCCGCATCCCATTGCCGTCAACGTCATTTTTACCTCGACCCGACTTTGCCCCGAAGGCAGCGGCAGCAGCCGCACGTCGTACACCAGCCCGAGGTCCACGATGTTGACAGGTATCTCCGGGTCATAACATGCCTTGAGCGCCTCCCAAACAGCCTTCTCGTCCGCCGGGTTGAATGAATTTCCCTTTGCGGCGGGTGTGATGGCCGGCGCTGCCGTGACCACTGGCTTGCCATTCTTGAGCAGCGCATTGAGGTCTTTTCCGGCAAGTTGGGCCATGATGCCCCGCGCGAAAATCTCCAAGGTGACGTGGCCGCCTAGCATCTGAGTCACCGTTGCCGTCGTGCCGCTTGAAATCGTGACGCGATTGCCGGACGGAATCTGTGTGACCTCGCAATCGCGCGCAAAAGTCACTTGGTCATGCGGTTGCAGTGGAATGTCGTCGCTCATGATCTCGTTATCCTTCGTAGTCACATCTGTTCGATGACAGCGATGCCGAGCAGATTCAGCCCGCGCTGCATGACGTCGGCCGTCAGACGGCAGAGCGACAATCGCGAGGAGCGCAACGGCTCCGCCGATTGCAGGACCGGACAATTATCGTAGAACACGCTAAACTTCCCGGCCAATTCGTACAAGTAGCCTGTCAGCCAGTTCGGTTTGTCGTCGTCGGCTACGGCCTGTAATATTTCGCCAAAGCGCAATAAATGTTTGGCTAGATCGAGTTCTGCAGGGTGCGTGAGGGTGATGTTTATGGAACGCGACTCGGTTGGGCGTGATCCCCCAATGGCGCTCTTACGAAAAATGCTACGGATGCGAACATAGGCGTATTGCATGTACGGCGCGGTATTACCGGTCATCGCCAGCATTTTCGGCCAACTAAAGACATAGTCTGTCGTCCGGTTCTGTGACAAATCGGTGTACTTTACCGCGCCGATGCCGACGGCGCGCGCGATATCCTTGCGCGTCTCCAGCGGCAACTCGGGGCTTTTTTCGGTGACGATCGCAAGTGCGCGTTCCTCAGCCTCATCGAGTAACGCGGCTAACTTGACGGGAGTACCATCACGCGTCTTCAGCGGCTTGCCGTCCTCACCGAGAATCGAGCCGAACCAAACGTGCGCCAATCTCGGCATTGTCGGCTGCCATTTCGCCGCCGCCTTGAAAACCTGCTGAAAGTGCAGCTTCTGACGCGCGTCCGTGACATAAATGATCTCATCCGGATGCCACTGCTCGATGCGATACTTGAGCGTCGCCATGTCCGTGGCCCCATAACCGTAGCCACCATCGCTCTTACGCACCATCAGTGGTGATGTTTTCTTAAGCTCAAGATCGTCCTTGAAGAAAATGCAGAGCGCGCCCTCGCTCTCGCAGGCAATGCCGCGCTGCTGCAGATCGGCAACAACATCGGGGAGCAGCGGATTGTAGAAACTCTCCCCGAACGTGTGGTCGAACGACACGTCGAGGCGTTGGTACGCCGCGTCAAAAACATGGCGTGACAAGTCGATAATTTTCTGCCAGATAGCGCGGTTCTCGCTGTCGCCGCGCTGGAGCTTGACCAACTCAGCTTTCGCCTCTTCGCGCACCGCCGCGTCGCGTTCCGACTGCTCGTTCACGAGCTTGTACAACCGTTCCAGTTCTGTGATCGGGTCGGCGGCTAGCGCTGCTTCATCCCGATACTTTTTCCAGCCGACGATCAGCATTCCGAACTGCGTGCCCCAATCGCCGATGTGATTGTCGGTAATGACATGATGACCAAGAAAACGACGGACCCGGGCCAGGCAATCGCCGATGATGGTTGATCGGATATGGCCGACATGCAGCGGTTTGGCCACGTTTGGCGAACTGAAATCGATCACCACAGTCTGCGGGACCACGGTGGACACTCCCAACCGCTCGTCCGCGGCGGCTGCGGCGATCTGTTGTGCAACGAATGCGGGTTTGAGCGTAAAGTTGATAAAACCGGCACCGGCGATCGTTGGTGGTTCGCTTACATCACTGACCTTAAGCCGTGCGACGACTTGTTTGGCCAGCGCGCGCGGATTCTGCTTGAGACGTTTCGCCACGGGCATGATGCCGTTGGCCTGGTAATCGCCGAACTTTGGATCGGCACATGGTTTGATCTGCGCGGGACCGGCTTGGTCGGCGCCAACAACGGCGCGCAACGCGTCTTCCACTGCGGCGGCGAGAATGTCAGGTGCTTGGTGCATTGATGCTCAGGCGTGCGTCCCGCTGTTCAGCAACGAGATGGCATGCTGCCACAGCGCGAGGAGGTTGTCGAGTGTCCAGCCGTATGCGGTAATGCAATCGCGCGCCACAGTTTCGACGAGCGCAGTCAGTGGGAATGTTCGCGACAGGAGCGTCGCCGTCAGCAGCAGCACCAGCAGGTTCATGCAGTAGATTAGAGTGACCGAAAACAAAAAACCCTGCGACCGCAAATCCGGTTGACCCGATTGCAGCAGCGTCAGCAACGTAAACGTCACATGGAAGCTCCAACCCAGTCCGACAAGGAAAAACAACCAGCTCAGGTAATTGTCCAGCTTCCAGATCGCGTTCGCCGCGAAGAACAAACCGATAAACAACATCGCGTAGAACGGGAAAAAATATGGCGCCAACGCTATAAACCAGTTCGTCTTGCTGGTCTTGACCTGGCCGCCGGTCTTACTGACTTTCAGTCCGCCGATGCGCGCGCCCATCAGCAATGCCCAGAACGCGTGCGTCAGTTCGTGGCCAAGCACGTAGGTGCGCATCGGCTTCGGCAGTAACACAAACGCGACCAGCCACAGACCGTAACCCGCCGCGAATGCCACTACCGGCGAAGACCAGCCGAACCCGCCAGATGGCGGACCAAGCAGCTCCCGCCCGACATGTCCCGCGCTCAACGTCAGCGCTCCACACGCCGGCAGCAACAGAATCGCTATACAAAACTTGATAATCTTCACCGGGAATCCCTTTTTAACGACTTTTTAGCAAATTTCACGAGCCTTTTAATTAGCGGGATCGGCTCGTTACTGCCATGTTCGACTCGTGAAACAGAACGAATTGCTGCAACTGGTGTTGTACTTCGGCCTGATGATTGGTCTGACGCCGCTCTTGGGCGGATTCATGGCGCGGGTGTTTGAAGGCAAACGGACATTCCTGTCGGGCGTCCTCGGACCGGTGGAGAAATGGATTTACCGATTGGGTGGCGTCAAGACGGATCAGGAAATGTCGTGGAAGCGGTATTTCTGCGCAGTGCTGTTTTTCAACGTCGTCGGACTGGTCACGTTGATGGCGCTGGAGATGACGCAGGCCTGGCTGCCGCTGAATCCGCAGAAGTTCCCCAACGTGCCGTGGGCCCTGGCGCTGAACACGGCGATCAGTTTCATTACCAACACCAACTGGCAGGCGTACTCAGGCGAAAACACAATGAGTTACCTGACGCAGATGGCCGGACTGGCTGTCCACAATTTTCTCAGCGCAGCCACCGGCATCGCGATCCTTGTGGCTTTTGCGCGCGGACTGAAGCGCGCCTCCGCAAAGACGCTAGGCAGTTTTTGGGTGGACCTCACGCGGAGCACGGTTTACGTGCTGCTGCCGTTGTCAGTCATCTTCGCGCTTGTTCTAGTCAGCCAGGGTGTGGTGCAGAATTTCAAACCGTACGCGAGCGCCAAATTGGTCGAGCCGTACACCACGCAGGTTCCGAAGACCGACGTCAAAGGCCAGCCGGTCAATGGCCCAGACGGCAAGCCGGTGATGGTCGATCAGAAGGTGGAAACGCAAGTCATCCCGCTCGGCCCGGCGGCGTCGCAGATTATCATCAAGCACCTCGGCACGAACGGTGGCGGGTTCTTCGGCCAGAACAGCGCGCATCCATTCGAGAATCCCACGCCATTAACGAATTTTATTGAGATGTTCGGTTTGATCATCATCGCGGCGTCACTGGTTTATACTTTTGGCCTGCTGGTCGGAGACAAGCGGCATGCCTGGTGTTTGTTTGGCGTGATGTTAGCGTTGCTGCTGGGCAGCTTCGCGCTGGCCTGGTGGGCGGAATCACAACCCAATCCGGTCATTGGCAACGTGCAGCCGCTGCTCGAAGGCAAGGAAACGCGGTTCGGCGTCATGAACAGTATGCTGTTTGCCACGGCAACGACCGGCACGTCGTGCGGTGCGGTCAACTCGATGCACGACAGTTTCACGCCGCTGGCGGGGTTGGCGCCGCTGTGGAACTTGATGCTCGGTTGTATCGTGTTCGGCGGCGTCGGTGCCGGGTTGTACGGCATCCTCATGCACGTGCTGCTCACGGTGTTCATCGCCGGGCTGATGGTGGGACGCACACCAGAGTATTTGGGTAAGAAGATCCAAGCGTGGGAGGCGACGTGGGCCGTGGTGGCGATCCTCATCCCGAACTTCTTGATCCTACTGGGTTCTGCGGTGGCGTGCAGCCTAGCGGTGGGATTGTCGAGCTTGAACAATCAGGGTCCGCATGGGCTGAGCGAAATCTTCTATGCCTACGCCTCCGCCTCGAACAATAACGGCAGCGCATTCGCCGGTCTGAATGCCAATACGTATTTCTACAACCTGACTCTTGGCACGGCAATGTTCATTGGCAGGTTTGGCGTGATCTTTGCGGTGCTGGCGATAGCCGGTAGCCTCGCCGGGAAGAAGATCGTACCGGCTTCGACAGGGACGTTCCCAGCCAATGGGCTGACTTTCGCCTGCGTACTGTTCGGAGTGATTGTGATTATCGGCGCCCTGACGTTCTTCCCTGCCCTATGCCTCGGGCCGATCGTCGAGCACGGGCTGATGTTGGGAGGGCGGGTTTTCTGAGGAGATAACGATGAGCGCAAAGGTCGAAATCAAATACTCAGAACTGGTGCGGCAGGCGGTCATCGACGCGTTCAAAAAGCTGGATCCGCGCGACGAGATCAAAAACCCGGTCATGTTCGTCGTATGGGTCGGGTCGATCATGACAACCACCTTCCTGTTCTTGCCGCAGCAGTTCACCCTCTTCAATGTGCAAATCTGCCTCTGGCTGTGGTTCACGTGTTTGTTCGCCAACTTCGCTGAAGCGATGGCCGAAGGCCGCGGCAAGGCACACGCCGACGCGTTGCGCAGAATGCGCACGAAAACAATGGCTCACAAGCTTGTGAATGGCAAAGAGGTCTCGGTGGCCGGTGCCGAACTGAAGATCGGCGATCTGTTCAACTGCGAGGCTGGCGACACGATTCCCGCCGATGGCGAGATTGTCGAGGGCATCGCCACTGTGGATGAGTCGGCGATTACCGGCGAGTCGGCCCCGGTTATACGCGAAAGCGGCGGTGATCGCAGCGCCGTCACAGGCGGCACGCGCGTCATCAGTGATCGGGTTGTGGTGCGCGTCACCGCTGAAGCCGGTCATTCGTTCCTCGATCGGATGATTTCGATGATTGAAGGCGCGCGGCGCCAGAAAACGCCGAACGAAATCGCGCTCAATATCGTACTGGTCAGCCTGACTGCACTGTTCATTCTCGTGGTTGTCACCCTACCATCATTTGCAAAGTACAATGAAAAAGCCGCCGGCCAGATCGGCGCGGTGTTGACGTCGGTCCCCGTGCTGCTGTCGCTGATTGTCTGTCTGATTCCGACGACCATTGGCGGCCTATTGAGCGCCATCGGCATTGCCGGCATCGACCGCTTGATGCGCCGCAACGTGCTCGCCACCAGCGGCCGCGCTGTCGAGGCCGCAGGCGACGTTGACGTACTGCTGCTAGACAAGACCGGCACGATCACGCTCGGTAATCGCATGGCGACGGAGTTCATCCCCGTGCCGGGCGTGGAAGAAAGAGAATTGGCGGACGTTGCGCAGTTGGCTTCTCTCGCCGATGAAACGCCGGAAGGCCGTTCCATCGCCGTGCTGGCCAAAGAGGAACATGGGTTGCGCGGACGCCAAGTTGCCGAGCCACACGCGAAATTTGTGCCATTCACTGCGCAGACACGCATGAGCGGCTTGGATTTGATAGACCCCGACGGCAAAGGCGTGCGCGTGATTCGCAAAGGCGCAGCGGACGCCATGCGCCGCTACGTCGAACAAAAGGGCGGCCTTTATCCCAAAGCCGTCGAACAAACCGTTATGGAGGTTTCAACCCGTGGCGAGACGCCGCTCGTCGTTGCGGACGGTTCACGAGTTCTCGGCGTCATCCGTTTGAAGGACGTGGTTAAGGGAGGGATTAGGGAACGCTTCGCGCAGTTGCGCAAGATGGGCGTGCGTACCGTGATGATCACGGGCGACAATCCGCAGACCGCCGCCGCGATTGCCGCTGAGGCCGGCGTGGATGATTTTATCGCCCAAGCCAAACCCGAAGACAAACTGGCCCGTATCCGTAAGGAGCAGGAAGGCGGCAAACTTATCGCGATGATCGGCGACGGCACAAACGACGCGCCTGCGCTGGCGCAAGCCGACGTCGGCGTGGCGATGAACACCGGCACGCAAGCCGCGCGTGAAGCGGGCAACATGGTGGATCTCGACAGCAATCCAACCAAGCTGATCGAGGTCGTCGAGATCGGCAAGCAACTATTGATGACGCGCGGCGCGTTGACGACGTTCAGCATCGCCAACGACGTATCGAAGTATTTCGCCATTCTACCGGCGATGTTCGGGTTGCTGTATGCCACTACTGCGGGCGGCCACGGCCCACTCGACAAGCTGAACATCATGTACCTGCATTCGCCACAGAGCGCGATTCTGAGCGCGGTGATCTTCAATGCGCTGATCATCGTCGCGTTGATTCCGTTGGCGCTGAAGGGCGTAAAATATCAGCCGCTCGGCGCAGCGACGATTCTCCGCAAGAACATGCTCATTTATGGCGTTGGCGGCATCATTATCCCGTTCATTGGCATCAAGTTGATCGACGTGCTGCTGGTGGCATTGCATCTAGCTTAGGAGCAATCTTATGAAACGACTTTTTCTCCAATCTCTTCGGCTAACATTGGTATTCACGATTTTGGTTGGCGTGATCTATCCGCTCGCCATCACCGGCGTGGCGCGATTGGCGTTTCGTGGCAAGGCCAACGGCAGCCTGATTGAGCGCGACGGAAAAATCATCGGCTCAGAGTTGCTGGCTCAACAGTTCCAAGGCGCCAAGTACTTTTGGGCACGCCCATCGGCTGGCGGTTATGCCACCGTGCCGTCGGGCGCGAGCAACCTTGGCCCGACCAGCGCGGCACTGCAATCCAACGTTCTCGCCAATGCCAAGGCGTTTCGTGACGGTAACAAGTTGCCGGCCGATGCGCTGGTGCCGGCGGATATGGTTTTCACCTCCGGTAGTGGGCTGGACCCCCACATCAGCCCCGAAGCGGCGCGCCTGCAAATTAACCGTGTTGCCTTCGAACGCAAGCTCAGCGCCGATCAACTCAGCGCCGTGGTGGAGAAATTAATCGAGCCACCGCAGTTCGGTTTTCTCGGTGAACCGCGAGTCAACGTTTTGTTGCTGAATCTGGCGCTCGACCAGCGTAAATAGGAGGGCATTGTGAAGATCAAGCCCGGCATTAAAGACATTCTATGGATGGCCACCGGAGCGGCTGTACTGCTTATATGCATTCTGGTGGTGTTGCATTTCCACAAAGACCAGGACCCCGCTGCGCAACTCGCCTTCAAAGCCCGGCGGGTTGATTTGGTGAGACGGATGCAATTTGACCTGGCCTCGGCCTCGGAGTCGGAGAAGAGCGCGGTCCTCGCCATTACCGATCAAGACTCGCAGACGTTTGCCGACCAGGCCCGCGCGGCCTCGGCGAAAGTGGAGCAGGAACGCCGTGAACTGGGAGAACTCCTGACGGCGGGCGGCACCCCAGGCGAGAAGGATTTACTGGCCCAATTCACCGGGGCCTTCGCCGAGTTCCAGCGCATTGACAACGATCTACTGGCTTTGGCGGTCAAGAACACCAACCTCAAGGCATACAGTCTGGCCTTTGGCCCGGCCGCCTCCGCGCTCAATGAAATGGATGCCGCACTCTCTCGTCTCGTGGCGGCGAATACCGACTCACCCGAGGCAAAGTCGATGATGCTTCTCGCATTCGGCGCGCAGGCCATCGCCCTGCGCATTCAAACCCTGCTGCCGCCGCACATCGCGGAGGAAAATGACAAGAAGATGGACGAGTTGGAGGCGTTGATGGCCACGGAAGACGCGCAGGTTCGCAAGGGTCTGGATGGCCTGGCGGCGCTCCCGGGATTCAAGAGTGACCCCGAACTTGCAACCGCCATGACGCGCTACGCCGAGTTCAGCAAGATCAAGACGCAAATCCTCGCGCTCTCCCGCGAGAACACCAATGTCCGATCGCTGTCCATTTCCCTGAATCAAAAGCGCAAGGTGATGCTGGCGTGTCAGGCCACGCTGAGCACCTTGCAACAAGTCATCCTGGCGGAACCCATCGCGGGCGTCACGTACGGGACTCCAGTGAGGCCGCGCAGATGGTAGGCGCAGTTCTAAGCCGGCAACATTTGAATGGCGAAACAACGCTGTTGCAGTAAACTCATTTCATGAGCGAGCCGCAACGACCAAACCCGGACGCATTGCTCGCCGAGATCCAACGTGAGGAGCATGCGGCGAAACGCGGGCAATTGAAGATTTTCTTCGGCATGTGCCCCGGCGTGGGCAAGACCTACGCCATGCTGCAAGCCGCTCAACAGCGCAAAGCTGAAGGCGCGGATGTCGTCGTGGGCCTGGTCGAAACGCATGGGCGCGCGGAGACGGAGGCATTGCTGACCGGGTTAGAGATCATCCCCCGTAAGGCGCTCGAATACCGCGGTGTCGCACTCACCGAGATGAACCTTGATGGCCTGCTCGCTCGTCGCCCGAAGCTCGCGTTGGTGGATGAGCTGGCCCACACCAACGCGCCGGACAGCCGCCATCCGAAACGCTATCAGGATGTGCTGGAATTGCTGGATGCCGGCATAGACGTGTATACGACGCTGAACGTTCAGCACCTTGAAAGCCGCGTGGACGTGGTTCAGCAAATCACAGGCGTTACCGTGCGCGAGACGGTGCCGGACTCGGTGGTGGATCAGGCGGATGAGATCGAGATCGTCGATCTTACGCCGGAGCAATTGCGCAAGCGGCTGGCCGAAGGCAAGGTGTACTTCGGCGAGCGCGCGGCGACGGCTTCAGAGAATTTTTTCCGCGAGGAGAACCTGACCGCGTTGCGCGAGATGGCGTTGCGTTGCACCACCGAACGGGTGGACCGGGAATTGCGCGACGTGATGCGCATCAAACATATCGGCGGACGATGGACATCAGGGCAACGGTTGGCAGTCGCGGTTGGGCCCAGTCCATTCAGCGGACCATTGATTCGCTGGACCCGGCGGATTGCATCGGCGATGGACGCATCGTGGGTGGCGATTTATGTCGAGACCTCGACGCCATTGGGCGAGGACGCGCAGATGCGGTTGACCAAAAACCTCTCGTTGGCGCGGCAATTGGGCGCGGAGGTGGTGATGACGCGCGGCGATGACGTGGCGGAGGCGATGCTGGAGACGGCGCGGGAACAAAAGGTGACACAGCTCGTCGTCGGCCGGCCCGACACGAATCCTATCTGGGAGATTCTTCGCGGCGGTTCGCTGGTCGGCAAGCTGATGCGTCGTGGCGCGGAGATTGACATTCACGTGATCCGCGCCGAGAAAGGCGCGCGGCCACGCAAACCGACGTTGGCTCAGTTCCTGGGGCAGAATTTGTCGCGCGATTTCGGCTGGGGCGCGGCGACGGTGGCGGTGGTGACGTTGGTATCGTGGTTTCTGCAGAAACTGACCGGCTACCAGGCAATCGGCATCCTCTATATGCTGAGTATCGTGGTGCTGGCGACGATGTTGAACCGCTGGGCCGTCTTGTTCGTCGCTACGCTCAGCGCGCTGCTTTGGGATTTCCTGTTCATCCCGCCACCGTTCACGTTCACGATCTCCTCGTGGCAAGATCGAATGATGTTCGCGATGTATTTCGTGGTTGCTGTGGTGGTGGGCCGGTTGACGAGCCGGCTGCGTACCCGCGAGATTGCCGAAAGGAAACGCGAGCAGCGGACGCAGGCGCTGAATCGCCTACTGGAAGGCATTTCAGTCAGCACGTCACTGGAAGATGGATTGCACCGCGCGGCGCGTGAGGTGGACACGGTGTTCAGTGCCCGCACGGCTGTGCTGCTGAGCGATGTGGACGGCCGGAAACTGGACGCTGCGCACCCAGCCAGCACGTTTCTGCCCGACGAACGTGAAGTTGGCGTGGCAACATGGGCCTTCGAGAAACGACAAGTCGCGGGCCGGTTCACCGACACATTACCGGACGGTGCGGCGCTGTACGTGCCGTTGACGACTTCCAAGGGCACTCTCGGCATCCTAGGGATTAACTTCACGGAGCGAAGCACGTTGACTCTCGACGAGCGCGAGTTGTTGGAGACATTTGCCGTCCAGATCGCGGCGCTGGTCGAACGATATCGTCTGATCGAGGGTGCCAGTCAGGCACGGTTGGCCGCCGAATCGGAACGGCTGCACCGCACACTGCTGGATTCAGTGTCGCATGAACTGAAAACACCGCTGGCAGTCATCGAGGCGGCAACGGACGGATTGGATGTGCAACTCACCGAGGCGTCCGTGCCGCTCGGCAAGACGTTTTTGGACGAGATCAAACAGGCGAACAAGCGCCTGAGCCGCGTCGTCAGCAATCTGCTGGATATGACGCGGATCGAGACGGGCAGACTACCATTGAACCTCGAATGGTGTGAACCGGCCGAGTTGTTGCAGTCGGCTGCCGAAATGGTCAGGAATGAGATCTCCCCGGAGCGGATCAATATTTCCGCGCTGGATAACATGCCTCTCGTGCAACTGGATTTCGGGTTGATGGAACAGGCGTTATGCAACTTGCTGACCAACGCGGCCACCTACAGTCCCGCCGACAAACCGATCCAGATGTCCGCACAACTGGATGACAACGTATTGGTTCTGCGCATCGCCGACCAGGGTATTGGCTTGGCGCCGGGCGAGGAAAAGAAGGTGTTCGAGAAATTCTACCGCGGCGTGCGCGCCCGGCCCGGCGGCACGGGTTTGGGCCTGTCGATTGTCCAAGGTTTTGTCCACGCGCACAACGGCACAGTGACTGCCGAGAACAATGCCACCGGTGGCGCGACGTTCACAATCCGTTTGCCGGTCGAAACAAGCAGTAAACCCGCATGAAACCAAACCCGATCGTTCTGGTGATTGACGATGAGGCGGCGATCCGCCGGCTGCTGCGAGCAGCCTTGGAACCGCAGAACTATCAAGTGCGCGAAGCCGAGACCGGTCAACTTGGACTGCAGGAGGCGGTTGGCTGCCGGCCGGATCTCGTGATTCTGGATTTGGGGCTGCCTGACATGGACGGAGTGACGGTGCTCGAACGCCTGCG
>JBEKLX010000026.1:0-20878 GCA_050008795.1 Verrucomicrobiia bacterium
CTGGAGTATGCCAGCAAACGCTTGACGTTGCGCTGCGCGATGGCTGCAAAATTGCCCAGCACCATGCTCGCAGTCGCCACCAACGCCAGCAACATCGTCCACCCCGATGCGAAATGTCCCCAAAACGCCGATCCCGCCACTCCACCGAAACTGACCAGCATCAGTTTCAATAAGACAAAGAAACTCGCCACTTTCGATCCCGTGGCGATCAAAGCCGTCACAGGCGTCGGCGCACCTTCGTACGCGTCGGGCGCCCAGAGATGGAACGGCACCACCGCCACCTTAAACCCAAAACCAACGATGATGAACAGCAAGCCTGCTGCCAGCAACGGACTCATTTGGATCGCGCCGGATTGGGAAATAATCCTGCTGAGATCATCAAGTGACGTGACACCCGTCAGCCCATATATGTAACTCAGTCCAAACAACAGGAACGCCGACGAAATTCCGCCGAACATGAAGTATTTAATCGCCGCTTCACCGCTATTGCGCGCAATAGTGGTGCTGCCCTTGTTGAACGCCGTAAGGACGTACAGACTGATACTTGTCAGTTCCAGTGCCACGAAGATCATGATCAGTTCCTCGGCGCTGATCAAAAGCATCATGCCGATCGTGCCGAACAACAGCATCGCAAAATACTCGCCGACGTGCCGACCCACGTCATAGCGAATTGAGATGACCACAGTCAGTAACGACAGCACGGCAACGATAACCTTGAATAATATTGTGAGTTGGTCCATCACCAGCGTGCCGCCAAGCAACACGATGGGTTCCAGATCCCAGCCCAACACCAATACAATCATTGCCGCGATCAACCCGAACCCGGCCACACAGCCAACCATCTGCATCCGCGCCGCTGTAGTCACCGCGCGACGCGCCTGAATTAAATCAAGCGCCAACACCACCAGCGCCGCAACCGCCAGGACGATTTCGGCGGTCAACCGCCCGCAGATTTGAAGGTATGTGGCCGTCATTTCGTGATTCCGGGGAAAAGTTCCACGTTCGCTTTGATCATGTCGAGCATGATCGATGGGTACAATCCGATGATGACCAGCAACGCCAGCAGAATCACCGACGCGATCTTCTCAGGCAGGGAAATCGGCGGTAAATGCCAACGCGACTCGCCAGCCACACTGTTGTGACCGTGTGTATGATCATTGGAGGCGCGGCCTACGTGTTCTTCCTCGGCGAAGAACACTTTGTGAATCGTGGTTAAAATATATGCCGCAGTGATCGCAATGCTCACCGCTGCACCCACCGCCAGCCACGGATTCATCTTGAACGCGCCGATCAACACCTGAATCTCGGCGACGAACCCGCTGAATCCCGGCATGCCCATTGACGCCACGCCCGCGATCACGAACGTCACGCAGGCAAAGGGAATTGCCTTTGCTAATCCGCCGAGTTCGTCCAGTTGCCGGGTATGCGTGCGGTCGTACACCATCCGCCCGACCACGGCGAACAACAAGCTGGCGATGATGCCGTGCGAGAACATCTGCAATACCGCACCCGACATGCCGATGACATTCAGCGTCGCCAACCCCAGCAGGACAAATCCCATGTGGCTGACGCTCGAGTAACCAATGATGAACTTGAAATCCTTTTGCACCAGCGCAACGCCCGCGCCGTAGACAATGCCAACCACCGCCAGCCACGCAATCACCCACCGCCAGTGTTCCAAACCTTGTGGGAACAGAAACATAGCAGTGCGTAAACAGCCGTAGGCGCCAAGTTTCATTACCACGCCCGCCAGCAACATGCTGCCCGCGGTCGGCGCTGCCACGTGCCCCGTGGGCGCCCATGTGTGAAATGGCCACATACCCGCCAGCACCGCGAACCCCGCAAACATCAGTGGAAACACCCAGACCTGCACGTTGTATGCAATCGGCTGGCTCCGCAGCGCGAATAAATCAAACGAACGCGCTGGTGACGCGAAATACGTAACAAGGATGGCGATGAACACCACCGCGCTGCCAACAAATGAGAATAATACGAGTTTCATCGCGCCGTATTCCTTCCGCGTTGAGCCCCAGATTGCGATGAGGAAGTACTTAGGCACGATGGCGAGTTCGTAGAACACCAACAACAAAAACAGATCCATCGCCATGAACACGCCGTACACGCCCGCGATCAGGGTCAGGAAAAACGCGAAGAACTCTTTTGTCCGCTCCTCAATATTCCAACTGAATAGAATTCCCGTCACGCAGATGAACCCGTTGAGCACGACCAGCGGGAAATTGATGCCATCAACCGCAAGATGATAGTGAATACCGAGCGCGGGAATCCACGGGACATCGGCGAGATCAACCAAACCGGTGCCCCGTGTTCTTATGATGTCGTGTACGAGCGAGTTGTAGGTGAAGTAACCCCACAGCGCGACCGCCAATCCCGCCATGCCCGTCAACAACGCCGTCCAGCGAATGGCGGTCTTCGCCTCACGCGGCAGCAGCATGATCAGCCCGGCACCGGCGAACGTCAGATAGATTGTCAAGTCAGTGTACATGTCCAATCAAAAACCCAGCGCTGTATTGATGGTTCCAATCAGTCCCATGACCGCTTGATTCGACGCATGGACAAACGGCGCAGGATAAACTCCGATCCCGAACATGAAGACCATAAGCACCGCGCCGATGAATATTTCACGACCAGTCATGTCGGGTAGTCCCGCCCATTTCTCGTTCAGCGGTCCGAAGCAAACCTTTTGCATCATTTGCAGCAGGAAAACCGCCGTAACCAGCAATCCAATGGTCGCCAACACCGTAACTGTCGTGACAATCGGAAACGCACCTTTAAAAATCATGAATTCCCCGACGAACCCGTTTAGTCCGGGAAGACCCAACGACGAGAACATCGCGATGCCAAGCACGCCCGCGTAAACCGGCATGATCTTGCGCAGTCCACCAAACTCTTCCAGCTTGCGGGTGTGGGTTCGTTCATAGACGACGCCAACCAAAAAGAACAGCGCGGCCGAGCTAATACCGTGGTTGAACATCTGCAACATCGCGCCGTTGAGCGCCGCTGCCTTCTCGTTCATGATATCCGGCACGTTCTGGGCCGACGCCAGTGTCGCAAAAATGCCCAACATTGCATAACCCATGTGGTTCACAGACGAGTACGCCACCAAGCGTTTGAAATCCGTCTGTGCCAATGCCGCGAACGCGCCCAGCACGATGCTGCCGAGTGTCAACAACAGCAGCACATTCAAGTGCGCCGCCACTTGTGTGGGGAAAATCGGCAACACCACCCGCAGAAAACCGTACACGCCCATTTTCAGCAGAATCGCTGCCAGCACCATCGAACCACCAGTGGGCGCTTGCGTGTGTGCGTCAGGCAACCAGGTATGAAACGGCCAGATTGGCACCTTGATGGCAAACCCGATGAACACCGACCAGAACAATGCGCCAGTGAGACCGCTGGCCGTCCAGTTCCATCCGAACCGCGTATTCACATCGGCAATAAACCGCGCAATCTCTTCTGCGAGTTTGCCCGAAGCCGCCAACCCGCGCAGTTCGATGAAATCAAATGTCCCTGTCGCCAAGTAAAGGAACCCGAACGCCACCAGTATCCCAATGCTGCCCGCCAGTGTGTAGATGAAGAACTTGAACGAGGCGTACGTTCGATCTTCCGCGCCCCAAATCTTGATGAGAAAGAACATCGGAATCAACCCGAGTTCCCAGAAAATGAACCAGTGGATGAAATTCAGGGCTGTGAACACGCCAAACATCCCCGTCTCCAGCAGTAGAAACAGGAAAAAGAACAGCTTCACGTTCTTCTCCAGTTTCCAGTGCGCAAGCAGCGCCAGCGGCGTGATGATTGCCGTCAGCAACACCATCGCGACGCTCAGCCCGTCCACTGCTACGTGGTAATCCGCATGAATCGCCGAGATCCAAAGAAACCGTTCCTCGAACATCAACTTGCCCGAGCAGTCGAACCCAAACCATACCCACACCGCCAACACAAGCGACATCACGCTCGTGAGGATGGCGACGCCCTTGATCGTCTGCGGCCTGGCCTTGTCCAGACACAACACCACGAGCGCGCCGACCAGCGGCACGAATGTCATCAAACTCAGATACGGCAGTTCGCTCATTGTCACGTTTTCAGGAAGTAGATCAAGAGGAGCACCGTTGTGCCAAGACACAGCACGCGGAAATAATCCTGTACCCGCCCGCTTTGAAGTTTTGAGAATAAGTGGCCCGACCCGCGCATACTTTCACAGCCCGTGTCGAACCCGCCGTTTATGACAAACTCATCCCCACCCCAGTGGAACACCTGCGACACGCCCCACGCCGCCCATGCGATGGCATGCAACGCGCCGTCTACAACCGTCTTGTCCACAAAACGGAAGAACCGACCACACGACATCGTGAACCGGATGAGCGTAACATCGTAGATTTCGTCCACGTACCACTTGTGCTGGAGACATGTGTAGAGAAAGCCAAGCTTTGCCTGCAGCGGATCCGCATCGGTCGCGGTCGTCAACGGCTTGCGCCCGTAAATCATCCAAGCAAATGCGATGCCTGCTAGTCCGACGACAATGGACGAGCCCATTACCAGCAATTTGCCGCCACCTGTTCCGCCTTCTTCAATTGCCAGGTAATGCCCGTACTTGCCGCCGAACCAGCCAAGTCCCACGGCAAACACGCTCAGGATCACGAGCGGTCCGGTCATGTTCCATGGTGTTTCGTGCGGTTCATGTCCACCGTGACCACCTCGCCACTGACCACCAAACACGAGAAACATCTGACGCGTCATGTAGAACGCCGTCAGGAACGCCGCGAACGTCGCAAGCGCCCATGCCACTTTGTTTTGCTGGAACGTGACCAGCAACACTTCGTCCTTACTGAAGAAACCCGCAAACGGCGGCACGCCCACCAACGCGAGCATCCCGATCAGATACGCCACGAATGTCACAGGCATGTACTTCCGCAGTCCGCCCATCTTCATCATGTCCTGTTCGTGATGACAGCCGATGATGACCGAGCCAGATCCGAGAAACAGTAGCGCCTTGAAGAACGCGTGCGCCAGCAGATGGAATTGCCCGGCAACCAGCCCACCCGCGCCAAGTGCCATCATCATAAATCCGAGTTGCGAACAAGTTGAGTAAGCCAGTACCCGCTTGATGTCGTTTTGCGCAACGGCGATCGTTGCCGAGAACACCGCCGTAAAACAGCCCACCCACATTACGAACTGCAACACCGGTGTCGTGCCGTTCACAGCGCCCGCCGTGAACAGCGGGAACATCCGTCCCACCATGAACACGCCTGCCGCAACCATCGTCGCCGCGTGGATTAACGCGCTTACCGGCGTCGGACCTTCCATCGCATCGGGCAGCCACACGTGCAGAGGGAACTGCGCGCTCTTGCCCATCGCACCGAAGAACAACAGCAGCGCAATCGTGCTGGCCAGCGACCAACCGAACCAACCCTGTATCAAGGCGAGTTTTCCCGCCTGTTGCAGTGCGCCAGTTCCGTCAGCCGCGTACAAATTAAGCGTGCCGCTACGCCAGTATAACATCAGGATGCCAATGAAAAACCCGACGTCACCAATGCGCGTGGTGATGAACGCCTTTTTCATCGCTGCTGCTGCAGCCGGTTTGAAATACCAGAACCCAATCAGCAGATAACTGCACAAGCCTACAAGTTCCCAGCAAATGAACAAAAGCAACAAGTTGTTAGCCACCACCAGTCCCAGCATTGCCGAGGCGAACAGAGACAGGAACGCGAAGAACCGCGTGAAATTCTCGTCCTCATGCATGTAGCCCGTAGCGAAGATGAATATCATCAAACTGACAAACCCCACCATCATCGCCATCGCCGCTGTCAACGGGTCTAGAATAAAACCCAGCTCCAGCTTTGTGGAATCGAACTCAAACCAAGTGAAGTTCCAGATTGCACGCGCCGTCTCGTGCTGCCCGCCTGCCCAAAGCACAGCCGAGGGGCCGCCCAGCGTCGCCCAAAACGCCCGCAACGCCGCCAGACACGATAACGCCATCGCGCCGATTGACAGCCCCGCCGACAGCTTTCGTTGCCGCCGGTTAAGCAACGATTGAATCGCCGCTGCAACCAGCGGAAAGAACGGAATCAGCCACTGGAGTTTTGCGAGTTCCTGCATATGAGCTTATGAGCGTTTCGCGAGTTGCCGTTCAATCACAGCCTGTCCAATCCCGCCACGCCAAGACAGGGTGTACATTGCGATCACTGTCAGCGTTGCCAACATGGGTGTAATCTGCGTTCGAAACCGACTACTACCCAAGCTGACCATTAACACACTCGGAACCAGCAGCATAAGCAGCAATCCTGAACGCCCCAGTTTGACCGCGCCATATATCGACAGGATGAAAGCAATGACCAGTCCGGCACTATAAAATGGTGGCCACCACCGCGATGGTCTCGGTTGATTTTTCATCATATGAGCCAGATTCACTTTTCCCGGCGCTAACAAAACTTTGGCGACGTCCACGGCCATTTGCCGTAACGTCAACAGCGGAGATGCGAAGAGGATATCGCGGGCCGCACCCCGGTACCTACCCAGGTTATTAGCGAGGGTGTCCCTGTCATGGAAAAACTCCACATCACCGTACTCGCGATACAAGCGCGCCCGCATCTCATCTCGGGTCGACCCAGTCCGTGCACCTTCCACGGACGCTGCTCGTTGCAGAAGCAGATTCTCTGTGACAGCGGTGGAGATCATCCACTGACCCGTCACAACGTGATTCCGGGTCGCCCAACAGCACAGCAGTGAAAGGTACATTCCCAGGAACGCGAACAGACATGCGCCACGGACTCGCCAAGCCAGACCAACAACTACCGGAACAAATCCCAGCCAAGCCATTCCCGGTCGGCACAACGCCGCTACCGACCACACCAATCCACTCGCCAGCCACACCCAGAGACGGCTACCGTGCCACGATATCATGCACACGCCTAGGACAAGCAGCAGTGCAAACAGAGTTTCATCGCGCAGGTCAGCACAACGCATCACAGAATTCGGATCAATGGCTACCAAGCCGCCGGCCGCGCACGCCCACTTCCAAGGCAACCACCGAGCGGTCAGCAGCGCGGTCACCGCACATGTCGCCGCACCAAGAATGCACTGAACGATTAGAAAGAGAACCAATCGGTCGCCACCAAATGTCATAAGGGCCGCCAAAAAGACCGGATACACAGGCGTGCGGGTCAGCACCAAGCGCAGGTGACCCGGATCTTGCTCCGCAACATAACCATTACCAGCGACCAAGTTGCGAGCAACCGATCGGTACCAATCGATATCTGCAGCCGCGTTTAGCTTCGGCCACACCTGAAAGAGAAACACCAAGCGAATACCCAAGGCCAGTACGAACACACCAGCGAGAAGCATAGCGACTGTTATGGAAAATCTCTGAGTTGTTATACTCATATTATCCTACCCTTTCAATGCCCTCATCTCGTCCACATCCACCGACCGATAATGACGATAAACGGCGATCACCAGCGCCAGACCGACCGTGGACTCCGCTGCCGCAATGGCGATGGCGAAGATGGCGAACATCTGCGGTGTCACCGAGCAGCCAAACCTGTAATGCCAAAAAACGATCAGGTTCAGGATCGCCGCGTTGAACATGATTTCGATGGCCATGAGCACGATGATGGCGTTCTTGCGTGTCAACGCGCCACACAAGCCGATGGCAAACAGAATCGCCGACAGCACCAAGTAATAGCTGAGAGGAATGCTCATCGTTTATGCACCGTCTCCTCCAGCGCGATGACTACTGCGCCCACCAGGGCCGCCGTCAGTAACACCGCCAGCGCCTCGAACGGAACCACCCATTCACTGACCAGCGCCTTGCCTATGACCGCGACCAAACCTTGCATCTTATCGCCCGGGGGCAACACCGCCGTCAATGCTTCGCGGCGAATGCACCACAACAACAGCACGCCGATAATCCCCGCCGTGGACGCGCCCATCCACCATTTCCCACCCAATTCGCGCGGCCCTTCCGTGCCCGTCACATGCCGTGTCAGCATGATCGCAAACAAAATCAGCACCGCCACCGCGCCGATGTAAATCAGGATCTGCGCCGCACCAAGAAATTCAGCCCGCAACAGGAAATAATGCGCTGCGATGCCAAAGAAACAAACCACAAGCGACAACAGACAGTGCACGAGATTTCGCAACGTGACCGCAAGCACCGCACCGAGCACGGTGATTATTGAAATGATCCAGAAAGCAGTGTTCATGTCAGTTCGAGTACCGGTATGTGCGTTTCCCCAGACGTGTGGACGCTCCACCACGTGTCAGCAGTGCAAATGCGACAACCAATACCGTTGCCGACGCAAACCAACCCCGCGCTCCCGAGCCAAGGTAAAACCAAAAGCCGAATGCCACGATGTTGACCAGCGCCATCGGCAGCAACAGTTTCCAGGCAAATCCCATCAATTGATCCACCCGCACACGCGGCCACGTTCCGCGCGCAAGGATCACAAGAAAAATCATGATCGACAACTTCGCTAAGAACCAAAAGATCGACAACAACCATCCAATGCGCGGCATATCCACGCCCGGCCCGAGGTATCCACCAAGAAACATCGTCACTGTGAACCCTGACATGGCTATCATCACCAAATACTCGCCCATTTGGAACAATGCGAATTTGAACCCGCTGTATTCCGTGTGATATCCGGCAACGATCTCCGACTCCGCCTCCGGCAAGTCAAACGGCGTCCGGGCTGACTCCGCCAAGGTGCCGATGAAGAACAGGATAAATCCAACCAAACCCCACGGTTGAAATATAAACCAGCCGCTGGCGTTCATCTGTCCACCGGCTTGCGCTTCCACGATGCTTACCGTGGACAGCGATCCGACACCCTGTTTCCCAGCCGCGCTCACCGCCATCAGCACCACCACAGCCGCCAAAACAGTTGGCACTTCGTATGAAACAATCTGTGCCACGGAGCGCATCGCGCCCAAGAGCGAAAACTTGTTCCGTGACGCCCATCCGCCCATGAACAACGCCAGCACACTCGCCGCGCCGACGGCGAATACGAACAGAATCCCGATGTTGAGATCCACCGCGATTAATCCCCGCCCGATGGGCAACACCGCAAACAACATCAACGATACCGTCAGAAACAGAACTGGCGCAAGAAAATGACACAACGCGTCCGCGCCCCGCGGAATGATGTCTTCCTTCAGCAGAATCTTCAGTCCATCGGCAATCGGCTGGAACAATCCTATCGGCCCGACTCGGTTCGGCCCGAGCCGATTCTGGATTCGTCCCAGAGTTTTACGTTCTACCCACGTGAGAAACGCAAAAAGTGTAAGAAACACTGCCAAAATCAGCACCACCGACACAACAATCGCCACCGCCCGCAGCCCCCAATCCGGCGCAAAACCGAGCCATCGCCCGACGGATGGATCGGTCTTGATCGATATTAACAGTTGATAAAGCGTTTCCATTGTTGGTGAATCAGGCCGTCTTGGGTGTTGTTCCTGTCGCAGGTGGAGCCGGAGAAACAAGTTTCTTCGCCTTCTTCTCCGCTGCGGCTTTCAACTTGGCGTCCACTGCCGTGGCTTCGGCCGGCTTGATCTTGTGATAATACTCGTTCGACTTCAAAAGATCAGGCAGATGCACCATCAGTTCGTCGAACCGTCCATAACGCGATTTTTCATAATCGTTGTCCATCTTGATGGAGTCGAATGGGCAAACCTCGACGCAAATCTGGCACTGCATACAGACGCTGATATCTATGTCGAAAATCTTCGGGCGCTGAAGCGGTTTGCCTTTCTCATCGCGGTCCATCACGATGTAGATGCACTGTGGCGGACATTCCACTTCGCAAATCCTACAGCCGGTGCACCGCATCTTGTCGGGCGTGCCGTCGTAAACTAGGAACGGGAAGGCCCGCGAGTTCTCAGGCAATGATACCCGTTCTTCGGGATACTGCACCGTGACGAGGCGATCCTTCTCGAAATAGCTACCCACGAAATTGCGAACTGTCACAAAAACGCCATCGAGCAGCCCTTTGCCGGGGAATTTCATCACCGATCCACCCCCCATTGAACAAAGCAACCCTCACCCTGACCCTCTCCCCTACAGGAGGGAGAGGGGGAACTCACTGAAGCCTCTCCTCTCCCCTGCGGTGCGAGGGAGAGGATTAAGGTGAGGGGACATGCCGTTGTCATTATCTTCACCGGTCAACCTCCCCGAGTATGATATCAATACTGCCCAGGATGACCACCGCGTCTGCCACCTTGTGACCAAGACACATATCTTCCAGCAAAGTCAGGTTGATGAAACTCGGCGGCCGCACATGGTAGCGGTACGGCATCTTGCCGGTTTCATCAGCCACAAGATAAAACCCAAGCTCGCCCTTGGGCGTCTCGACCCGTCCATAACCGTCCCCCACTGGAACCTTGAACCCCCGCAGCTTCACTTCCGGTGCGATGATTGGGCCCGACGGAATATCGCGCAACGCTTGTTGAAGAATCTTGATCGCCTCGCGCATTTCAAGAATACGGATGTAATACCGGTCATAGGTGTCGCCGACCTGCCCGAGCGGCACACGAAAATCCAGCCGACCATAAATGCCGTACTTGTCCACCTTGCGGATGTCGTAATCCACACCGCTTGCTCGTGCTACCGGCCCCGTGATGCTGCCGTTGATCGCCTGTTCCATGGGCAGAATCCCAATGCGCTGCGTCCGCGCCAGCAACACCTCGTTCTCCGTGAGCAGCTTTTCAAACTCGTCGAGAAACTGCGGGTATCGTTCTACGATTTCGAGAGCCA
This sequence comes from Verrucomicrobiia bacterium, assembly GCA_050008795.1. GTDB lineage: Bacteria > Verrucomicrobiota > Verrucomicrobiia > Palsa-1439 > Palsa-1439 > CAIKBP01. The sequence goes on from JBEKLX010000026.1 coordinate 10,769, forward strand.
TGGCCAGCATCTTCTCGTCGAAATCCACACGCACACCGCCAAAACGGAAATAGTTGCACATCATCCGCGAGCCGCTTACGGCCTCAAACAAATCGATAATCTTTTCCCGCTCCCGGAATGCGTACAACGTAGGCGTGAACCACGCACCCATGTCGTTCAACAGGAAACCGATTGCGACCGTATGATTCAATAGACGCGTCAACTCCGCCACGATCACACGAATATATTCGGCGCGCTCCGGCACCTTGATGCCAGCCAGTTTCTCGACGCTGATCGCGTAAGCCCAGTTGTTGGCCATTGAGTTAAAGTAATCGAGCCGATCCGTGTACGGCATCGAGTCGAGCCATGTCATCTTCTCGGCTAATTGTTCGTGATTGCGGTGCAGATAACCCATCACGGGTTTGAGTTTCACCACCACCTCGCCATCCAGGACCACGTCCATCCGGAACACGCCGTGCGTGCTGGGGTGTTGCGGGCCAATCGAGATCTCAAGCGTCTGCGTCTGAATCATCCCTTCAGTTCCGGGCGTCAGTGCGTAACGCTTCTCATCTGTGAGCGGTTGGATCATTTCGCTCCCACTTTTTCCATGCTCGCGCTTGGTGGCGTCAAGCCGCCCATTTGCTTCGTCCGCGCCAACGTCTCGCCATGCGGCGTCGGCTCCCACTCGTAATCGAGTGGCGGCCGATAATCTTTCCGCATCGGATGATCGGTAAACTCGTCCCACATCAGAATCCGTCGCAGATCAGGATGTCCCGTGAACCTTATGCCAAACAAATCGTATGCCTCGCGCTCCTGAAACTCGCAGCCGCGCCATAGCGGCGTCAACGATGGCACCTCACACTGCGCCAGCTCGCGCGGCGCGCGCACTTTCAGAATGATTGGGCCGTGCTTCTGCGCAACGGAGTAAAGATGATAAACAACTTCGATAAACCCCGGTTTGTCAGCTTTCGCCGGATAATCCACACCGGTCACGCATGAACAAAAATCCATCTGGAATCGCGCGTCTTCCTTGAAAAACTTCGCCACGGCGAAAAGGTGTTCCCGGTTGACCAGCAAGGAAGGTTGTTGTGCCGCAGGCGTTGATGCAACGATCTCAACGCTTGCGCCCGGTGCCGCCACCAATACGGCTTCGCGCAGTTGTTCGATGGCGGGTATCATTTCTTGATGATTTCCTCATTGGTAACCTCGCAGCACTGGTGTGGCCGTTGATACACGTTGTTGTTGACGGGCGGCTCTAGATCATGCGCGCCGTAGCTGGGGACAGGATACTCAGCTGACGCAGTTGGGTCGTACCAACGGGGCCGCTGCCCCTTCGTAAGATGTTGTCCCGCAATCTTTTGCTGCAACGTAATAACCGCCTGCATTAACGCCTCGGGCCGCGGTGGGCAACCGGGGATGTGCACGTCCACGGGAATGTACCGGTCAATCCCTTTCAGCACGTTGTAACCATCCTTGAACGGGCCACCGGAAATCGCGCAGGCGCCCATGGCTATCACGTACTTCGGCTCGGCCATTTGGTTGTACAACCGCACAACTTGCGGCGCCATTTTCTTGGTAACCGTCCCGGCAACAATCATTAGGTCGGCTTGCCGGGGCGTTGCGCGGAACACTTCGGCGCCGAACCGGGCCAGATCGTACCGTGCTGTGGCGGCGGCGATCATCTCGATCGCGCAACAAGCCAATCCGAACTGCATCGGCCAGATGGAGGATCTACGCCCCCAATTGTACAGCCACTCCACCGGCACCACCGCGATGCCGTGCTTCTGCAATTCCAATGCAAGTTTTTCGTCAATAGCCATAGTCAGAAATATACTTTGCCGCAAAAAGGCGCAAGAAACGCAAATCTTTGCGCATTTTGTGCATCTTTGCGGCTATTCCTACCGTTTTGCAGCTGCCGTTGTCGTTCGTCATTCCCAATCCAGCGCGCCCTTTGCCCATGCGTACGCCAGGCCCTCGACCAACAGCAGCACAAACACCATCATCGCCACGAACGCGCCGAAGCCGAGTCCCGCGAACGCAACGGCCCACGGATACAGAAAAACCGTCTCCACCGCGAACAACACATACACCAATGCGTAAATGTAGTAACCCGCCCGAAATTGCACCCACGCGTCGCCTTTCGACTGTAAACCGCACTCATAGGTGTCGTTTTTGCTCCGCGACGGCTTGCGTGGTGCCAGCAATCGTGCCAGTGCCAGCGCCACCAGCGGAAACGCCAACGCCGCGGCCAGAAGCACCACGAGGAACAAATACTGGTTTGCGTATGAATCAGTCATGGAAATCGCTAATCCTTGCCTAAAACGCGACAGCTTTCGTACCAGCGCGCACCGCCGTTGTCAAGAAGACGCACCCACAGTAATGCCCCACTCGCCTCTGTAATCGGCATCGCGGCGGAGAGATGAACGCCTAAAGATTGAAGACAATCCTAAGACGCATTGCATATCGGCTCCGAACATCTTATTCATTGTGCATGGCGTTCGCCTTGGGTCAACTCACACTCGCATCGAACTTGTTTCTCTCGCCGCTGGCGGGTTACACGAACCTGCCGTTCCGCCTGATTATCCGCGAGATAAGTAGCGCTCGTGGCGCCACAAGCGCCGTTGGCCTGTGCACCACCGACCTCGTCAACGCTCGTTCGCTGCTCGAACACAATCGGAAAGCGCTCCAACTTATTGAGAGTTCACCACAGGATCGTCCGTTGGCTGTGCAACTGTACGGTACCGTGCCCGAAGAAATGCGCGACGCGGCGGTATTGCTCGAATCGCTCGGCGTCGACGCCGTGGACGTGAACATGGGTTGTCCCATGCGCAAGGTCTGCCGCAATGGCGGCGGCTCGTCAATGATGGCCGATCACTCAAAGGCCGCGCACCTCGTCAGCCTGATGGTCAGTTCCGTCAAAATTCCCGTAACCTGCAAAATGAGGCTTGGTTGGGACGACGCGAACCTCACGGCGCCCGACCTCGCTCGCGCGCTGGAAGACGTCGGCGTGGCCGCGATCATCGTCCACGGGCGCACGCGGCAGCAAGGTTTTGACGGCCCGATCAACTTCGACGGTATTCGCGCGGTCGTGCAAGCGATGCGACGCGTGCCCGTCGTCGGCAACGGCGACATCACCACGCCGCAAGCCGCTCAAATAATGTTCGAGCGGACTGGCTGTGCCGCGATCAGTATCGGACGCGGCGCGTTCTACAATCCGTGGATCTTCTGCCACATCGCGCATTATCTCAGTGCGGGCGAGCTACTGCCCGAACCCGGTTTCAAGGAACGCGCGACTATAATGACGCGCCATCTAGATTTGATGGTGGAAGTGTTCGGCGAAGATCTGGGTTGCCGCATGTTTCGCAAAGTCGCGATGCAATACTCGAAGCGATTCGGGCCAGCGAAAGAATTCAACAAGCGCGTCGCGCGATTGAGTCGCCGCGCTGAGTTCGATGAAGTCCTCACCGCCTACCGGGCCTGGCGCACACAGTTCCTTGACGAGAATCAACAATTACTCCCACTTTACCAGCCCCGTCCACTCACACCAGACTATGCCGTGGCCGTCCCGCGCGGCCCGAATGAATTGTGGTAGCTTTCGTGCTCTCTGTGAACCCTGTGAGAGATCAATCTCATCCGTGATAACCAGCCCTAAAGACTTTGGCTGGCAAGTCCGTGCAATCCGTGGATAATCTTCGGCTTATGCCTACGGCGCGTGCAGATACCAAGTCCGTTTATCTCATTGGTGGGACCGACGAGTTCACCATCAAGGATGTGGCGGCGAAGCTGGCCGAGAAACTTGCGCCGAAAGGCGCCGGTGAGTTTGGCGTCGAAGTCATCGAAGGCGCGGCGGCCAATCAGGATGCGGCGCTGAAAATCTTCGGGCGGCTCAATGAAGCGCTCAATACGGTAGGTTTCTTCGGCGCAGCGAAGCTTGTCTGGTTGAAAAACACCAACCTGCTCGCGGACGACAAAGCGGTCAGCGCTGAAGCGGTCAAGGAAGCGCTCGGCGAGTTCAGCGACCAGCTCAAACGCGGCTTGCCCGACGGCGTGACGTTACTCATCAGCGCCATCGGCTTGGACCGTCGCCGCACTGCGTACAAGATGCTGGAAAAAGTCGCTGCGATGCAGGTGTTCGACGCGCCCGACGAATCGAAACAGGCAGGCGACGAGGAGATCGCCGATTTCATCCAGAGAAAACTCCACGCCGAGAATAAGACGGTGAACGGCGAGGCGTTCGAGGTATTCCGCACGCTTGTCGCGCCAGATCTGCGCGAAATCGCCAACGAATTGGAAAAACTGTCCATTTACGTTGGCAAGCGCAAGGAGATTACCGCCGCAGACGTGCGCGCCATCTGCTGTGTGTCTCGGCAGGCGGTGATCTGGGAATTGACCAATGCGCTCGGCACGCGGCGATTGCCGCAGGCAATTCGCGCACTGGAGAACCTGCTCGGCACCGGGGAGGCGCCGATTGGCATTATCATGATGCTTGTTGGACAGTTTCGGCTGATGCTGCTGGCGCGTGATTTGATGGAGCGCAAAGTTCTGACACCGGGTGACCGTGGATTCGATTATGCGCAAAAGTTTGAGCGGTTGCCGGCCAAAGAGACAGCGCATTTCCCGCGCACCAAAGAAGACAAGTTGCCCAATGCGTGGCGGTTGTATCGGTGCGCAGTCGCCGCTAAGAATTTTTCCACGACGGAATTGATCCGTGCAATGGATGTCCTGCTGGAAGCGAACCGCTTACTCGTCAGCACGCAGTTGGACGCGCGGCTCATTCTGGAAGAAACCATTGTCAAGATCTCCCGCCATACCGCCAACACTGCCGCCATTGCGCGCGCCAGCGGATAGTTCACTTAAGACGGTCTGACGCATTCGACGGCGCGGTATTGGTTGGCTCAAGCTTGAGCGCCACGTTCATCGCCTGCAAGAACCCTTCTGCGGGTACGAATCCCACTAGGCGTAAGTCGGCGCGCTCGCGGCCATCGGCGCCTACGAAGACCGTCGTGGGCACACCGACAATATTATAGGTCCGAACCAATTGTTGGACTCCTGCCGAACTGCTGTGCGTGAGATCAGCTTTAAGCATCAGAAACTGTCTGGATATCTCGATCACTTGCTGATTCGGGTAAGTTCTCTTGTCCATTTCTTTGCAGGGAATGCACCAGTCGGCATAGAAATCGATCAATACGGGATGTTTGTCGGTGGCAGCCTGTTGAAGTGTGGCTAGGGAATAGGGCTGCCAGGCGATGCCTGCGCTCTTGGCCGGTGCCGAGTGCAACCACAGAGGGTTGGTGATCCACAACGCCACCGCGATCAGCGCAATACCGAAGACGCGTTTGACCCAGACCATCCACGTGCCCGATTTCGGCAGCCGCGTCAGCAAGCTCGAGAATGTGCCGAGCACGATGTAAGGCAGACCCAAGCCTGTGCCCAGCGCGAAGAACAGCCACCAACCAAGCCATGGGTCGCCACTTGATCCGGCAAACGCGAGCACGACGACTACAATCGGCGCCAGACAAGGCGCGGCGATAACCCCCACCATTGCGCCAAGAAAGAACAATCCGAGGTAACCTGCTTTTGACGAGAGATTGGCCGCTTTTTGCATCAGAAACTGCGGCGGCTGGAATTCGAACAACCCGAACATGCTCAGGGCCATCGTAACAAGAAGAATGCCAATCGCGGCCAATACGATTGGATTCTGGAGCAGCGCCCCGAAAAGTCCGCCGGTCAGGGCCGCTGCCAGACCAAGCGCGGAGTACGTAATGACGATGCCGAAGAAATACGCCAGCGCGCCGGCAAATGCCGTGCCCGATTTTCCTTCTCCTTTACCACCAAAATAACTCACCGTGATGGTAATCATCGGATAAACGCATGGCGTGAGGTTCAGCAGCAGGCCGCTGATGAAGAGGAATATCAACGTCACCGGCAGGCCGCGCTCGCGCATCATGCGAGCGATGGAGTTTTCCTGCGTTGCAGGGGCTGACGATGCGGTTGGCGCAGACACGATCGAACCAAAAACCTCGGGGTGAATCGGTTGAGGCTTCTCGCCTAGAGCGGCTATCTCGGTTTCGAGCGCGAGCGGAATCGTAACAGGCGCAGTACAAACCTTGTCGTTGCAGGCTTGGTAACCCAAACTGCCTTTCAGCGTGAGCTTCGTCGGCGTGGCATCCGGGCGCACATGCGCCTCGACAAAGATAATCACGCGCCCGGTATAGAGTGCGACAGATTGATCGGCCCAGGAAACGGTTGTCTTCTTGCCTTTTGGATAAACGATTCGGTCAATGACAACTGTTGAAGGGGGGTTTAGGGTTAACGTCGTCGGGATGAGATCGGGTTCACTGGCGGGATTGGCGTTGACGTGCCACGACGGAGCGACGTTCACTACCACGGCAAACTTGAACGTGCAGCCGGCGTTAAGTTTGTCCACCGACAATAACATTTCGGCGCGCGTCTGGTCCTTAGCGGACGCCACTTTCGGAAAACACGTAATCACAGCAAGCATCAGAAACGGCGCGAGACCACGAAAGATCGCCCCACCAACTGTCGCCATACGCGGTCGCGGTTCCATGCCGAAACCATTACCACGGGAGCAGCAGCTTGACAACTGTCCGTCCTGCGCCGACGATACTCATCCCAGTGGATGACCAACCAGAGGTAACGCTCATCGAGCAGGCTCGCGCAGGCGATGAGGTCGCGTTTGAAGAATTGATGCGGCACTACAAGCGGCCCGTGCTAAACTTTGTCTATCGTTTACTTGGCAACGCCGCAGATGCGGACGATGTGGCGCAGGAAGTGTTTGTTCGTGTCTACCAGAACCTGCGCGATTACTCGCCGCGCAAGCGGTTCTCGACGTGGCTGTTCGCGCTGGCTCGCAACGCGGCCATCGATCGACTCCGCTGGCGTGAACGGCATCCGACCACGCCGCTCGATTCCGTGCCCGATCCCCCAATGCCGACCGGCGTGGCCGAAGAAGTCAATGCCCACGAAATTGGCGCCCAAATCGCAGCCGCTGTCGGGTCGCTTCCCGAGGACCAACGGACGGCATTGGTGTTGGCCGAATACCAGGGCCTGAGTTATGCCGAGATCGCTGAGATAATGCGTTGCTCCGAGAAATCCGTCGAATCACGACTTTACCGCGCCAAACAGACGCTGCGCGAGAAGCTGCGCCATTTTCTGAATTGAATACCCCTGACAGAAGCAGATAAACCCTCGCAAATGTCTGCGAGGGTTTTTTCGCGCTACGACGTATCACTGAGTGATGAAAGAACCCGACGAACAACTCCGCCCTCTGTTGAAGCAATGGGGCGAGATCGAACCGAAAGCGAATTTCGAAAGCAACGTTTTGCGACGGATTCGTCTTGCGCAGGCTGAACAGATGGAACGCGTGGGCCTGCCACAATTATTGCGCCATTGGTTGTGGCAGCCGGCGATGGCCGTCGCGGTTGTCATGGTGGCAAGCGCGATTATTGGCTCGTCGGTCGGCATTTTGAGCGCACGCGGAACGGCGACCGTCACACCAAGTGAACTGCAATTTTTGGGATCGGGCACGCTGGCGGGCGCTTACGTCAAGGCGAGCACAGGAGGAGAACGATGAAACGAATTATGATGTTGATTGCCGTCGTGGCGGTGGTTTCCGTCGGATTGTCCTTCGGTATGTCCCGCTGGCTGATCCGCCGTGGTCAGCCGCAAATGTTGATGAACATCCACGACACCACCTGGTTGAGTCATGAACTCAGCCTGTCGGAAGCGCAAAGGCGCGACATTGAAAAACTGGAGGGGAACTTTCAAGCCAAGCTCAATGCTTCCTGCGCGGCACATTGCGCGGCGCGGTTCGCACTCGGCGACGAACTGATGAAGTCCAAGCCCGATATGGAGAAGGCGCGGGCCAATGTGGAGCGAATGAATCAGGCGCAGGCAGAAGCCGAGCAGGCGACATTGGAACATATCCTGAAAGTGCGAGCGCTGTTGACCAACGAACAGGCACGGCGATACGCGGCGATTATTCACGATCAAGTGTGCAACATGCCGATGGGGACGCCATAAGGCTCGAAAAATTCCAATGACGATCACAATGAAAACGCACTTGGGACTGCTTCTGACCCTTTGCTTCGCGGTGATGGCGTGGGCCGAGCCGCAGGAAATCGCGTCGAGTCTGCCGTTGGATCAAGTCGTTAACGCCGCGCTCCAGGAAAACCCTCAACTGCGCTCGTTGCGGGCAAAGTGGGAAGCCACGAAGGAGCGGCCGGTGCAGGAGCGCACCTTGCCAAATCCAACGTTGAACTACAGCGGCATGGATATGATTAGCGGTGGCAACTGGCCGGATACCGGTGAGAAACGCGTGGGGGTCGAGCAATCATTCCCCTGGTTCGGCAAGCTCGGTCTGAAAGGCAAGATCGCCGAGAAGGATGCCGAAACGACGCAGCGCGAGTATGAAACGATGCAGCGCGAAGTTCTTATGATGGTGAAAGAAATCTATTTTGACCTTTATGCCGTGCAGCACACGTTACCGATCACCCGCGCCGAAGAAGACGTTCTGAAACGCGTCGAGCAGATCGCTGAAACTAGGTACAGCACAGGCGAAGCGAGCCAACAGGACGTGCTGAAAGCCCAAGCAGAGATCACGATGTTGAAGCAGAAGCTGCTGGAGTTGGAGCAACAGGAAATCGTGCTCAAAGCCAAGCTCAACCAACTCTTGAACCGCCGCGCAGACGCGCCACTGGGCTTGGCGGTGACTGCGCCACCGTCCGGGATTGACGTTCAAGGCGAGGCGCTGTTTTCCGTCGCCGACAAGAATCGTCCGGAGATCAAAGGTGTGGAAGCGCAAATCCAGCGTAGCCAGTACCAGCGCGATTTGATGAATAAGGAGTTTTTCCCCGAATACAGGCTGGGCGTCGAGTACCGCAATGTCGGTATGGACTGGGCCGACTTCACCCGCTCCGACAACATGTTGATGTTCACTATTGGAATTGACCTGCCGATTTGGCAGACGAAGTACCGCGCCGGCGTGCGCGAGGCCGAAAAGATGATCGAGTCCAGCCGCGCAGCGCTCGAAGCGGCGCAACGGCAGACATCGTTCGACGTGCAGGACGCGCAGTTCAAGCTGCTGACCGCACGACGCACGTTTGATTTGTATAAGTTGTCCCTGATTCCCCAAGCCGAGGCGCGGTTCAGCGCCAGTGAGGCCAGCTATCGCACCGGCAAAACGGATTTCCTCGATCTGCTGGAGAGTGAGCGTTTCCTGCTAAATGCGCGCGTGATGGCCGCCATGGCTGAGGGAAACATCGGCGTGCAACACGCCCGGCTGGAGCGGGCAATTGGAACAGATTTGAAACCGGCCGTGCAGACGGAGGGAGAAAAGAAATGAAGATTCGCACATTGATTATTGCGACCACCGCGCTAACGCTCACGATTGGCGTACCGTTGCTGATTGTCGGCTGCAGCAAAGGCGCAGACAGCCACGGCGCGGCGCATGCGACCAAGTACCACTGCCCGATGCATCCGTCTGTCGTCTCGGACAAGCCCGGTGACTGCCCGATCTGCGGAATGAAATTGGTGCCGATGAATGATGGTAAACAGCCAGCCGACGGCGCGCCCAAGAAGAAAACGATGTATCGCTCGACCATGAATCCCAATGAAGTCAGCGACAAGCCGGGCAAAGACTCGATGGGCATGGACATGGTTGCGTTCGATGTGACGGAGGGCGAAAAGCAGCCGACGGTTAAGGGGCTGGCTGCGGTGTCCATAACCCCAACAGCACGTGAGCGGATGGGCCTGACTCTCGGAACGCTTGAGAAGAAGGCGCTGTTCCACGACGTGCGCACCTCTGCGCGGATCGTGGCCGACGAGACACGCCTGTATCGGGTCACCACGAAAACCGAGGGCTGGGTGGACAAACTGTTTGTGTCATACTTGGGACAGGAAGTGAAGAGAGGCGATCCATTGTTGACAATCTATAGCCCGGAATTGGTCTCGGCGGAGCAGGAGTATCTGGCGGCGATAGCCACGGAAAAACAATTGGCCGACAGCGGTAATCCCGATGCGGTCAGCGGCGGCAAAACCCTGCTGGCCTCGGCCCCCCGTCGTCTGCAATTATGGGATATCAGTGGTGAACAGATTGACCGCCTCGCCAAG
>JBEKLX010000027.1:0-20646 GCA_050008795.1 Verrucomicrobiia bacterium
GCCATCCTCCGAGAACAAGGAATACCCATCGCCCGCCGCACGGTTGCCAAATACCGCAACGAGTCGAACATTCTGCCGTCCAATCTCCGCAAACAATTCTGAGGTTGCGACCGCTTCTCCTCTGACCCAAATTTGCCTTTGTCAGGCAAATTCGACGCCCGGATTTATGACACACTTCGGTGTTGCACGATCCGAAAAGTCGAGTATAGTGCCTGCGTTATCAAGATGCAGAAGCGAGCATATAGAGAGTCGTGTAGCACACATTAAGAGTGGCCAGGTAGGCAGTAACTTGGCCCGCCAACCGAGGTTCAGAAATCCTGCGGTGGTGAGATCGAAAGCGATCGATGTGCGGGAGCCATAGGCTTCCGAAACAAAATTCTGGTGAGCCTGCCAGCCGCCAGAGTGAGCAATCAATAGCTCAGTGATGGCGGCGATGTTTTTTATCCCCATCTCTGATGCGTAACCAAGAAAGGTATTACGTGTCATGAGTCAGACAATAGTAGCAATTCGGGTGAACCCCGCGAATACGCGGCATCACCTTTGGAATAACAACGGGACGTGGTTTATCCATTACACTACGTACCCCACCCCGCTGACCAAGCAGAGGGTCCGCGCATCCCTCGGTACAAAGCGATTGGAGGAGGCCCGACGCAAACGCGACCGGCTATTGTGCTAGCGGGCCGGTGGTCGATATTCGTCCACTGCGCTGTTTCAGGATTGGGCTTGAGCCAAGACGGGGTTTGACAAACGAAATCAAAAAGGAAATAAGGAGACAACCATGTCGAACAACACACCAACCTACAAACTTGGCACTCAGGCGTTGCACGCTGGGCAGGTGCCGGATCCCGCAACCAACGCGCGGGCCGTGCCGATCTATGCGACGACCAGTTTCGTGTTCAAGGACACCGACCACGCGGCGAATCTGTTCGCGCTCAAGGAATTCGGCAATATCTACAGCCGGTTGACGAACCCAACCAACGATGTGCTCGAAAAACGATTGGCAGCGTTGGACGGCGGCGCGGCGGGACTGGCGTTCGCCAGCGGACAGGCGGCAATCACCGCGTCCCTGCTGACAATCGTACATGCCGGACAGAATTTCATCTCGGCAACGAGTTTGTACGGTGGGACGTGGACGCTGTTCACACAGACCTTTGCGAAACTTGGTGTCGAGGTTCGGTTCTTCGACCCGAAGAAGCCCGAGACACTCAGCAAGCTGGTGGACAAAAACACCCGCGCGGTCTATCTCGAATCGCTCGGTAACCCAAAGAACGACGTGCCGGATTTCAAAAAATTTGCTGACATCGCTCACAGCCACGGTTTACCGGCCATCATCGACAACACTGTGTTGACGCCTGCGTTATTCCGCCCGATTGAACATGGTTTCGATATTGTTGTGTACTCAACAACGAAGTTCATCGGCGGCCACGGCGTGCACATCGGCGGCGCGATTGTCGACAGCGGCAAGTTCCAGTGGGCCAAAGACCCGCAGAAATGGACGGAATTCTGTGCGCCCGATCCTGCATATCACGGCTTGGTGTTCGAGGAAGCGCTACGGCAGATCGGCAATATCGCGTACATCATCCATATCCGCACTCACTGGCTGCGCGACACGGGTGGATGTCAAAGTCCGTTCGCATCGTTCCTGACGCTGCTTGGACTGGAGACATTGCACCTGCGGCTTGAACGACACGTTCAGAATGCGCTGGCTGTGGCGAACTTTCTTGAGAAACATCCGGCCGTGCAATGGGTAAACTATCCGGGCCTGCCCAGTCACCCAGACCACGCTAACGCCAGGAAGTACCTGCCCGATGGGACGGGCGCGATCATCGGCTTCGGCATCAAAGGCGGCCAGAAGGCCGGCATCAAATTGATCAACAACGTCAAGCTGTTCAGCCACCTCGCCAACATAGGAGACGCCAAGTCGTTAATCATACACCCGGCTTCGACGACGCACTCGCAACTCACATCCGAAGAACAGATCCAGGCCGGGGTGACGCCCGAGTACGTCCGGTTGTCGGTTGGCATCGAGGACGTGCGCGATATCATTGCCGATCTCGACCAGGCATTGAAGGCATCGCAGAAATAACAGGCCGACCCTGACAAGGCAACCGCTGATGAAAACCAACAACCTCTTTGAGAGCAGCGACAGCGTCCGCAATGCGCATCTGTTGAAGCATGCGCAGATGGTGACGTTTGACACGCCGCTGAAGCTGGAACTTGGAGGTGAGTTGCCATCGGTAACGGTTGTTTATGAGACCTATGGCCAGCTAAGCGCCGCAAAAGACAATGTCGTGCTCGTCTGTCACGCTATCAGCGGGGACTCACATGTCGCCCGTCACGATGATGCCGATGATCCCGGTTGGTGGGATATCGTCGTCGGTCCGGGCAAACCGATTGATACGAACCGGTACTTTGTGATCTGCCCGAACCTGCTCGGCGGTTGCCGTGGCAGCACCGGACCCAGCAGCATCAATCCGGCAACCGGCCAGCTGTACGGCAGCGATTTCCCTATTGTCACCATCGGCGACATGGTCGAGGTCCAGCGGCAGTTGCTGGAGCGGTTGGGGATCAAGAAATTGCTTGCCGTGATCGGCGGTTCGATGGGCGGCCACCAAGTGTTGACTTGGGCGACACGTTTTCCGGAGCAAGTAACCGGCGCGATCGCGCTGGCCACGTCTCCACGGCTAACCAGTCAGGCGCTCGCATTCGACGTGGTGGGACGCAATGCCATCCGCCGCGATCCGCATTATCACGGTGGCCAGTACTACGAGGAGAAACATGGGCCTGAAGTCGGGCTGGCCATCGCCCGCATGATCGGCCATATCACCTACCTTTCACGCGAGGCGATGAGGCAAAAGTTCGGGGCCGACCGTCTCCAACCTCGAGAAGTCGCCACCGAATTCGAAAAGACATTCTCGGTCGGCTCGTATCTTGGCTATCAAGGCACGAAGTTCGTCGAACGTTTCGACGCGAACAGCTACGTTGCGCTCACGACGGCGATGGATCTGTTCGACCTCGGTGGGACGCGGGCGGAATTGGCCACTGCATTCCGGCCTGCGCAGTGCCGCTGGTTGGTCGTCAGCTTCTCCAGCGACTGGCTGTTTCCACCCGATCAATCGCGCGACATCGTAAATGCGCTCATCAGCAATCAGGCGCCCGTCAGTTACTGCAACGTGCAGAGCGACTGCGGGCATGATGCGTTTTTGCTGCCCGATGACCTGGCCAGTTACGGCGAATTGATATGCGCGTTTCTCGGCAACCTCGTCGGCGACACCGCGGCCGCGACCGATGAGAGCGAGGACGAGGATTACCACGGACATGGCCCGACCAGCATTTTCCACCGCCAACGACTTGATTACGACCGGATTCTGGAACTCATACCATCATCCGCTAGCGTGCTCGACCTCGGTTGCGGGCGCGGCGGATTGTTGGCGCGCGTAAATAAGAAGGATCATCACCGGCTCATCGGCGTGGAATTGGACGAGCAGAAGATTCTCGCCTGCGTGCGGCGCGGTTTCGACGTGGTTCAAGCGGACTTGAACAAAGGTCTGGGCACATTCGCCGATAAACAGTTTGATTGCGTGGTGCTCTCTCAGACCCTGCAAGCCGTGCAGGACGTGGAAGGCGTGATCGACGACATGCTCCGGGTCGGCCGCACCGGCATAGTCAGCTTCCCTAACTTCGCCTTTCACAAACTGCGGCGCATGCTGGCTGACGAAGGCCGGTCGCCCAAGACCGCGGGTATTCTTTCCTACGAATGGTACGACACGCCGAACCGGCGTTTCTTCACGATTGCCGATTTTGAGGAATTTTGTGGCAAAAAGAACATCAGCATTCACCGTCGCATCACCCTCGACACTGAATCGGGCACCGAGGTCTTTGACGATCCGAATCTCAATGCCGACTTGGCCATCTTCGTCATCAGCCGGTAGCCGGATATCGCGCCTTTCCACCCGCAAAAATAGTTGATAATTTCGCTTGCATTGTCTACTGAAATAGTAGACAAGCACGAACCCAGAAGGCAGGAACAACAACTGAACGCTCAACGAAAGGTAAACATGAACAAGCAGAGATTCATTATCAGTTTGCTGGTGGTCGCGTTGGTCGCGGCTGCGGTGGGAAGAAGCGCGTCTGCCGAAGAACCTTCCCCTGCCACACTCCAGAAACTCGAAGAGCAAATTAAGGCTCTCCAGGAGCAGGTTAACGCGTTGAAGCAACAGCAGGACGCCAGCCAACAAGAAGCGGCCAAGACGGCGGTGGAGGTGGCCAAGAAGGCGAAGGAGACGCCGATCGTCGCCATCGATAAAGATGGGTTCTCTTTGAAATCGGCGGACGGAGACAACCGTTTGCGGATCGGCGGTTACATCCAGGCGGACTCGCGCACCTTCCTTCAGGACAAGGCCGGCAACGAAATTGACACATTCCTTTTGCGGCGCGTTCGTCCCATCCTTGAGGGCACGGTCCTCCGCGATTTTGATTTCCGAGTGATGCCGGACTTTGGAAACGGGGCCAGTTCTTCCACGCTGATCCAGGATGCCTATCTCGAATGGCATTACTGGCCATGGTTGAAGGTTCGCGCCGGGAAATACAAACCGCCGGTCGGCCTCGAACAGTTGCAGTCGGACACCGACCTGTTTTTCACCGAACGCGGGTTGCCTTCGGACTTAGTTCCTCAGCGCGACGTCGGTCTGCAGCTGAGCGGCGATCTATTCGGTGGTGCGATCAGTTACGCTGGCGGCATATTCAATGGTGTCGCGGACGGCGCGATTGCCGACCTCGATGCGGGCGATGCGAAGGATTTTGCCGCGCGGGTGTTCTTCCAGCCGTTCAAGAACACTAACATCCGGCCCCTTCAGGGCTTGGGTTTCGGCGTAGCTGGCACAATCGGCGACCAGCAGACGTTGAGCGTCTCAACAAACTCATTGCCAACTTACAAGACCACCGGCCAACAAACAGTTTTCTCATATCTTAAAGCAACCGTCCCCAATGGAACTGAACTCCGTGGCACACCACAGGTGGATTACTACTGGGGCCCGTTTGGCTTGCTTGGCGAATACGTTGTCACGGAACAGGCAGTACGCAATGGTACGAAGACCGACCGACTGCGGAACGAAGCCTGGCAAATAGCCGGGTCATTCGTGCTTACCGGGGAAAATGCTTCCTACAAAGGTGTGACCCCGCGCCGGCCATTCGACCCGAAGACGGGCGGATGGGGCGCGTTCGAACTGGTCGGGCGTTACGGTCAACTGCGCATAGACCCCGACGCCTTCCCCACGTTTGCCGATCCGACTAAATCCATCCAGGAGGCACGGGAATGGGGCATCGGCGTCAACTGGTACCTGAACAAGAATGTCAAGGCCGTGGTCGATTACGAGCAGACTGACTTCGACGGCGGAGCAGCGAACGGGAAGCTCGTTGCGAACCGGCCCGCTGAGAAGGTGATCTTTACCCGGCTGCAACTGGCGTTCTGATAGAACGAACACGCACAGTGTGGAAACCGCTTGCCTAATCCTACCAAGGTAGTAGGATTAGGCTGCGATGAAGGTTTCGAAACGGGGCGAGTACGCGTTGCGTTCGCTCTACAACCTGGGGATAGCACAGGAATTGGGGCGCCCCATACTCCAGATCCGGGAACTGGCGAAAAAAGAGAACATCCCCGTCAAGTTCCTCGAAGCGATCCTGTTGGAGCTGAACCGGGCCGGCTATCTCGCCAGCAAACGCGGCAAAGGCGGCGGCTACTATTTCAGAAAACCGATGAGCCGGATTACCATCGGCGAGATCGTGCGGTTGATTGACGGTCCGCTGGCGCCGATCTCGTGCGCAAGCGTGACCGCGTACAAACGGTGCTCGTGTCCCGACGAGGCGCACTGCGGGCTGCGCATTCTGATGGTGGACGTGCGCAACGCCATTGCCAACATTCTAGACAACTTCACCGTCGCCGACATGGTGAATGTGACGTTGCGCAAGCTGCGCCGCGATAAGGCTCCCCTGCCATTTGCAAAAGGAAAAAAACGAAAATGAAACGAGTTCTGGTAACTTTCTTACTGCTGGCTATGACGACAACTGGCCGGGCCGAGAAGATCGTCATTCGTGTCGGGCATTTCCCAAACATCACACACGCTCAAGGCGTCATCGGTCACGGGCTGACGCGCACGGGCAAGGGTTGGTTTGAGGAACGGCTCGGTCCGGACGTCGAGATACAATGGTTCGTATACAACGCCGGGCCGAGCGCTATGGAGGCGATCTTTGCGCGTTCGCTTGACATCACGTACGTTGGGCCTAATCCGGCAATCAACGCGCACCTGAAGTCGCAAGGCGAGGAAATCCGCATTGTGGTGGGCGGCTGCAGCGGCGGCGCGGCGTTGGTAGTGCAACCTGATGGCCGCATCAAGACAGACGCCGATTTCAAGGGCAAGAAAATCGCCACACCACAGCTTGGCAACACACAGGACGTGGCAGCGCGCGCATGGCTACAGTCGAAAGGACTCCAAATCACAATGACGGGCGGCGATGCCATGGTCGTTCCGACGGCGAATCCCGACCAATTGTCCTTGTTCGCGCGCAAGGAAATGGACGCGGTATGGACAGTCGAGCCGTGGGTGAGTCGGCTTGTTTTGGAGGCGAAGGGCCAGGTTTATCTAGATGAAAGTTCGCTCTGGAAACAGACGGGTGGCAAGTACGTCACGACGCATCTCGTGAGCAGTGTGAAGTTTCTCAATGAACATCCCGATCTGCTCAAGAAATGGATCGCCGCCCACGTCGAGCTTACAAAATGGATCAACGAGCATCCCGACGAGGCGAAGCGGATCCTCAACGAAGAGATGAAGGCTGAGACGACGAAGTCGTTGCCCAAAGAAACGCTCAACAGCGCATGGAAGCGGCTGGAGATCACCTACGATCCAGTCAGCGCGTCACTCTTGAAGTCCGCTGAAGACGCGTATCGCATCGGATTTTTGAAGGAGAAGCCTGACCTTTCGCGCATTTACGATCTCAAACTTCTGAACGGGGTCTTGAAGGAGAAGGGATTGGCTGAAATCAAGTGATCGCAGTCCACAAGGAACTGCAAAACGTCCCGCCCGAAAAGCTGGTGGTGGAAGGCGTATCGAAATGGTTTCGGATGCGCCGCACCGTCGTGCATGCGCTCGACAACATTTCGCTGAACGTTCGCGAAGGCGAGTTTGTTTGCATCGTTGGCCCGTCGGGCTGCGGTAAGTCGACACTTCTTAATATTATTGCCGGGTTGGAGACGCCCGATAGTGGCCAGGTGCTGGCAGACGGCAAACCCGTGATGGGGCCCGGGCGCGAGCGGATGATGATGTTTCAAGAGTCCGCACTGTTCCCCTGGCTGGATGTGATGGGCAACTTGATGTTCGGACTGAAGTTGAAGCCGAACCTGACCAACAAGGAACGCCGCGAGGTGGCCGAGTATTATTTGCAGTTGGTCGGGCTGGAGAACTTCGTGCACGCCAATGCCCATGAACTGTCCGGCGGCATGAAACAGCGCGTGGCGTTGGCGCGCGCTCTGGCGCCAAATCCGAGAGTACTGTTGATGGATGAACCGTTCGCAACGCTCGACGCAATGACGCGTGAGCAGCTTTACGGCGACATCCAGCGCATCTGGCAGGAACGACGCAAGACGATTCTGTTCGTGACCCACAACGTCCGCGAAGCGGCGTGCCTGGGCGATCGTGTGCTGCTGTTCTCTCCGCATCCTGGCCACATCCAAGAGAGCTTCAGCGTCGATCTCCCGCGTCCGCGCGACATCAACAGCGTTGATCTTGCCAAATACTCGACCGAGATCACGCGCTCCTTGAAACGGCATCTGCATCCCGGAATTGCCGAGGTGGCCGAATGAAGCGCATACTGTTGATCCTTGTTTTTTTTGTCGTGCTGATTTTGATTTGGGAAGGATTATACCGAAGCAAAAGATGGTCTCCCGTGCTGGTTCCGGGGCCATCGAGTGTCGCCCAATACCTCCAAGGGGCGATACAGGACGGCACGCTGTGGCATGCCACGGTCGTCACCATGCGCCGATTATTGTTTGGTTATTTTCTTGGAATCATCTGTGGACTGCCGTTGGGACTGTTGACAGCCCGGTTCGAGTTCATGGAAGACACGCTGGGTGTCGTGGCGCTGGGACTCCAGACGCTGCCGAGCGTCTGCTGGGTGCCTCTGGCGTTGCTGTGGTTTGGCCAAACCGAAGCGGCGATGCTGTTCGTCGTGATCATGGGAACGCTGTGGTCCGTGGTTATCGCGACTGACAACGGCGTGCGCACGGTGCCGCCGATTTACGCCCGCGCGGCCCGCACGATGGGATCAAGCCAGCTTCACACCTGGCTCACAGTCGTCCTGCCGGCCTCATTACCGTTCATCGTAAGCGGGATGAAACAAGGCTGGGCGTTTGCCTGGCGTTCGCTGATGGCGGCGGAGATTTTCGTGACTATTTTGACCGGTTTCGGCCTTGGGCATCTCCTGCATTATGGGCGCGAACTCAATGCGATGGACCAGGTGATCGGTATCATGCTGGTGATCATCGTAATCGGGTTGCTGGCGGACAAAATTCTATTCTCGCCCTGGGAACGGTTCCTTCACCGACGCTGGGGCACAGCTAAGTAACCTGCCACTCGAAGATTCGCCAACGGTTCCGTAAGGTAAATCAGGCTCGCGCCAGCAAAGGATTTGTGCCAAAATTTCCGGCAGTATGTAGGCCAGATTTTTGCCCGAGTGGCGGAACGGCAGACGCATCGGACTTAAAATCCGAAGATGGGTTAGACCATCGTGAGGGTTCGAATCCCTCCTCGGGCACCAGCTACGGCTTCTTGCCTTGAATTGCCTGCTGAGTGGCGTGCCATGCCAGCGTGGCGCATTTGACGCGTACGGGGAATTTCAGCACGCCTTCGAGCGCCTTTAGATCGCCAAGCTCCCTGCCACCGAAGGCTTTTTCGCCACGCATCATTTTCAGGAAATCCTCAATGAACACAGCGGCTTCTTGAGGTGTTTTGCCCACGAGCTTCTGGGTCATGATCGAAGCCGATGCCTGACTGATCGAGCAACCGTGGCCGTCGAACTTGATCTCGGCAATCTTTCCGTCCACCAGTCTCGCTGTCACTTCCATCTCATCGCCGCAAAGCGGGTTGTACTCCTTTGCCTGAACGTCGGCAGGCGAAACCTTGCCGCGATTCCGTGGATGCCGGTAATGGTCAAGTATGATGTCCTGGTAAAGTTCTTCGAGCATGGCAATCAAACTTTAGCACACGGCGTTTGACGGCAAAGTAAAAAAGCTCCCCCACCCCATTGAATCGTGTCGCGAAACCGATTTCTTGTCACCGGCTCGACCGTCGGCGCTGGTGGCGGTTATGGAGCCGCACCACGCCACGGTGGATCAAGTCGAAGACAGCGAGGCCGACTTCGTGATCGGTGCGCGCATATTGCGAAACGGCTTCGATCAGGTCCCGTAACCTCATCTGTCGCCTCATGTGACTTTTCATTGTCGTCCATCCACTGTATCTGACCCGGTTAGTAACCCAGTTCCCTGCCCGTTGAACAGGCGCCAAAGAACTTCTTAGCCTCATGCAGGGCTGCGATAAAAACATCCACTTCCTCCCGCGTGTTGTACAGGTAGAAACTGGCGCGGGCCGTGGCAGCAATGCCGAGTTTTTTATGCAAGGGCATGGTGCAATGGTGCCCGGCGCGGATTGCCACGCCTTCCTGGTCGAGTATGGTCGCCAAATCGTGCGGATGAATGTCGCCCAGCGTGAAGGCAACCAGACCAGAGCGTTGCTCTACGTCCCGTGGGCCATAAACGATCACTTCGGGAAATTCTTCGAGCCGTGCGAGCGCATACCGCGTGATTTCCTTCTCGTGCTCGCGTATGCGGTCCAACCCTATCCGTGTCAAATAATCGGCCGCCACGCCCAAGCCGATGGATTCAGCAATGTTCGGCGTGCCAGCTTCAAACTTGTACGGCAAATCGTTGTACACGGCGTGGTCCGCCCAAACTTCGCGTATCATTTCACCGCCACCCATGAATGGCGGCATCGCTTCGAGAAGTTCTTTCTTCCCATACAACACGCCGCTCGCGGTAGGACCGCACATCTTGTGGCCGCTGAAAGCGAAAAAATCGCAATCCAGCGCCTGCACGTCCACGGCCATATGCGGGACGCTTTGTGCGCCATCCATAAGTATGAGCGCCCCCTTCCGGTGTGCAACGTCGGCGATCGGACGAATTGGATTGATTGTGCCGAGAACATTGGATGCTTGCGTGATCGCAACCAATTTGGTGCGGCTGGTGACGAGTTTGTCGAGATCATCGATCTGCAACGTGCCATCTGGATTCAGTTCAATGCGCCTGATCACCGCGCCGGTCTGCTCGCAGACCTGATACCATGGGATCGTATTGCTGTGGTGCTCCATCCATGTGATGAGAATCTCGTCGCCTTTCTTCAGATTGTTCCGCGCCCAGGAATAGGCAACTAGATTGATCGATTCGGTGGCACCACGGGTAAAAATCACGGACTCCGTTGACCCGGCATTGATGAACCGGGCGACCCGCTCGCGGGCACGCTCGTATTCCTTGGTGGCGCGCTCGGCGAGGGCATGAATGCCGCGATGAACGTTGGCGTTGTAGTGGATGTAGAAATCGTTGAGCGCATCTATCACGATGCGTGGCTTCTGCGAGGTGGCCGCGTTGTCTAAATAGACCAGCGGTTTCCCGTGGACTTTCTGCTGCAGGATCGGAAAGTCATCGCGTATTTCTTCGAGTTCAACTGTGTCGAGGGTTGTATTCATTGTTGTTGGCCGCCAAAAGGCGCAAGAGTCGCAAGAGATATCGAGTTTGTGCTTTTTGTGCCTCTTTGCGGCTATTTTATCCTTTCATAAGTTTGTGATGCACCAATTCAGTAAACTCTTTCCGCACATCCTCGACCTTGATGCGCGCCAGTACCGGTTCGAGGAATGCCTCGATCAATAGTTGTCGCGCATCGGGATCGGGTAGGCCGCGGCTGCGGAGATAAAAGACCTGGTCCTCGTCGAGCCTCCCGATGGTCGCGCCGTGGGTGCAGCGCAAATCGTTGGACTCGATCTCCAGCAGCGGACGCGAGTCGCACTTGACGGCCTCGCCCAGCACCAGATTACGATTCGCCTGATATGCGTTGGTGCCATTTGCGTTCTTCTCGACCTTGATGACGCCGGAGTAAACACCGGTCGCTTCATCGCGGTACACATTTTTGAATAGCAAATCGCTCACAGTATTGCCGCACTTGTGGTGCTGTCGCGTGAACTGGCTAAACTGCTGCCGTTTTTCGCCGATGCCAATTCCGTACATGTAGCTCGTGCCGCCGGGGCCTTCCATGGCACACTCGATGTCGTAACGCAGGAACGAGCCGCCAAACATGCCAAGTACCCAGTCGATCTCGGCATCGCGGGCAATATGAGCGCGTTTCAATGTGAAATCGAACACGCCGGGCGAGAAATTCTGCATGCTGATGTAGTGCAGCCGGCCGCCTTCCTCTACAAACACTTCGGTACCGCTTGCATGCAGGCCAACCGCGCCATTGCCTTCAACCACGGGTCCGCCGGTAAACCGTTGCACCAATGTCGCCTCGGCACCGGGCTTTACGACAATGACTGTGCGGGGGAACGCGCCGATGCCGTCGCCATGGAAATTGTACGTGACCTCAATCGGGACCGAGAGTTTCACGCCCCGCGGTACGTAAACGAACGCGCCGCCCTGCCAGAATGCCGAGTGTAGCGCGGCAAACTTGCGTGGCTCGTCTGGAGAAATGCTTTTGCCAAGATACTCACGAACAAGTTCCGGATGCTTCTGAATCGCCGTAGCCAAATCACAGAGAACAACACCGGCCTTGCTCGCATCGGCCGGCAATGCCGAGAGCGTCGTGGTAATTGCGGACCGGCCATTTGCCGACAGCGCGATCTTGTCCAAATTCAGTGCGCGGATGTTGAACCGTCGCCATTCCTGGTCGCGCGGGGTCGGGAATGGAAGCTTCGAATAAACGCACCAAGCAGCAAGCCGCTGGGCTTTGAGCCAGCCCGGTTCACCGGGGCAATGGCCTCCACGGCCTGTTCGTTAAAACCAGTTGTCATCCAACCGAACCTTCCAGTTGAAGTTGTATGAGCCGGTTCATTTCCACCGCGTATTCCATCGGCAGTTCTTTCACAATCGGTTCGATGAAACCATTTACGATCATGCTCATCGCGTCCTGTTCTTTCAGTCCGCGACTCATTAGGTAGAACACCTGCTCATCACTGACCTTCGAGACCGTAGCCTCGTGACCGATATCCACGCGGTCGTCATTGATCTCCATAGTTGGATAAGTGTCGGATCGGCTTTTCTCGTCGAGAATGAGCGCGTCGCAGACGACGTTGCTCTTGCAGTTGTAACAACCCTTGTCCACGTGGACGAGGCCACGATAACTGGCGCGGCCGCCGCCTTTGCTGATGGATTTACTGATGATGCGTGACGAGGTGTTGGGGGCCATATGCACAACTTTCCCGCCGGCATCCTGATGCTGGCCTTTGCCGGCAAAAGAGATGGAAAGTATCTCGCCGCGCGCGCCCGGTTCGACCATGTACACGCTCGGGTATTTCATAGTGAGTTGCGACCCGAGATTGCCGTCGACCCATTCCATGACGGCATTGCGATAGGCGTACGCCCGCTTGGTGACGAGATTGTAAACATTCGTGCTCCAGTTCTGGATCGTCGTGTAACGACACCGCCCGCCGGCCTTGATGTAAATCTCCACCACGGCGCTGTGCAGCGAGTCGGTGGTGTAAATCGGCGCCGTACAACCTTCGACATAGTGCACATAAGCGCCTTCTTCGACGATGATTAGTGTGCGCTCGAACTGGCCCATGTTCTGGGTGTTGATACGGAAGTAAGCCTGCAACGGGATGTCCACCTTGAGGCCTTTGGGCACATAAACGAAGCTGCCACCGGACCAGACGGCGGAGTTAAGCGCCGCGAATTTGTTGTCCTCCGGTGGAATGATCTTGCCGAAGTATTCCTTATACAAATCTTCACGCTCTTTCAGACCCGTATCGCAGTCCATGAAGATCACACCCTGTTTCGCCAGTGATTCGCGGATGTTGTGATAAACGACTTCGCTGTCATACTGCGCGCCGACACCCGACAGATATCTTCGTTCCGCTTCGGGAATGCCAAGGCGATCAAAGGTGCGCTTGATGTCCTCTGGCACCTCATCCCAACTCCGTTCCTTGCGGTCCGTGGCCGAGACGTAATACCAGATGTCGTTGTAATCGATCTTGCTTAGATCAACGCCCCATGTCGGGTTGGGCTTTTTCAGGAAAACATCATAGCTGCGATGCCGGAACTCGCGCATCCAATCGGGCTCGCCCTTGTGACGGCTTATCTGCTCGATGACATCGTGGCTGAGACCTTTCTTATCAATCTGAAAGGCCGCCTCTCTCTCATCGTGAAAGCCGTACTTGTATTCACCGGGACCGGCGTCTTGAACCGGACCGCTCATGCCTTCGCCTCCGATTCCTTTATGATCCAGTCGTAACCGTGCTCTTCCAGATGCACCGCCAAATCGGCTCCGCCGGATTTGACGATCCGTCCATCGACCAATATGTGGACGAAATCCGGCGTGATATACCTGAGAATCCGTTCGTAATGCGTGATTATCAAAATGCCAAGGTTAGGCCCGCGCAACTCGTTCACACCCTTCGAAACGATTCTCAGCGCGTCGATGTCCAATCCCGAGTCGGTCTCATCCATAACGGCAAATTCCGGTTGAAGCATCATCATCTGCAAAACTTCGTTCCGCTTTTTCTCGCCGCCCGAGAACCCCTCGTTCACGTACCGCTTCACGAACTGCTCGCCCATTTCGAGGTGTTTCATGGTCTTCTCGATCTTGTCGTAGAACTCCATCACGTCGGTCTCTTTGCCGAGACGGGCGTTCACCGCCAATCGCAGGAAATTGCTCATACGCACGCCAGGAACCTCGCAAGGATATTGAAACGCCAGAAAAAGCCCGAGACGAGCGCGCGCATCAGACTCCATTCCTAGAAGGCTCTGACCTTTCATCAGAATCTTGCCCTCGGTGACCGTATATTTCGGGTGGCCCATCAACGCATAGGCCAGCGTGCTCTTGCCCGAGCCATTAGGTCCCATCAAAGCGTGGACTTCCCCCTTTTTAACTACAAGGTTGACGCCCTTGAGGATCTCGCGCTCCTCGATCTTCACATGCAAATCCTGCATCTCGAATGTGTCATGCATTCCAGCACCCTTTTCTGAATAGGACACGTTTTGTCCTGTTTGTGATTCACTATAGCTTCACCTATAATTTTGTCAAGCGCGTGACCGGATACCTCCGAATGCTTATGTTACCCACGGCATTCCCAAGTATTTATCTTGCGTTAGTCACGAACTGAGCTGAACGTAAATTGACAGACAGGAGCATCGAGATATGAAAAACGCATCAAGCGAAGACCGGACCTGGTTCATCAGGCACCTTGGTCACCTGCTGAGTGCCGCCGCAGTGGCAGCCATGCTGGTGGCTGGCAGCACAGCCGCAGCGGACGAACCGGCCTGGCGCTTCGTCGTCGTGGGGGATTCACCGGGGGATCCGGCGGGAGCTTCTGGCGTCAGTCCGTATCTCGCCACAGTCGCCCAAGCGATCGCCAATGAGAACCCCAAGGTGGATTTCGTGCTCTTTCCCGGAGACTTGATCTCCGATATCAAGGTGACGGGACTGTCTCCCTCGCTCTCCCAGCAGTACACAAACTGGCTGGCAGCGATGGCCCCCATTTATGACGCGGGCATTCCGGTCTACCCGGTCCGGGGTAACCACGAGGCGTTCACGGCGACGTTCGGACTCCCCGGCAACGACAAACAGCCATTTCTAGATGCTTTCGCCAAGTTTGACTACATCCCCAACAACGGCCCCGCCAACGCAAAAAGGCTGACCTACAGCTTCCAGTACAAGAACTGCCTCGTGCTCGGTCTTGATCTTTACATTAATGGGGCTCCCGACGCGTCGGGCGAAATTTTCCCCGAAGTCGATCAAAGCTGGGTAGATCAACAGCTGGCCACCAACCAGCAGCCACATGTCTTTGTCTTCGGCCATACCCCCCTGGTCCAGGTGAGCATCAATTCCGTCATCGCCATGAGCAACACCATGAGTCTGGCCGATGCTTTCTTCGACAGCCTGGTCAACGCCGGCTGCAAGACCTATTTCTGTGGTCACGACCATTTCTACAACCGCTCGTTCCTCGAACGGAACGGCAAGCGGCTCTGCCAAATGGTCAGCGGCAACGGCGGCGCCACCCTGGCGGTTTGGAATCCCGGGAGCTACTCCTCCAGCGCGACAAATTGCGACATCAGCGCCCAACTCGCTTTTCACAGCCAGAGCCAATTCGGCTACTGCGTCGTCACTGTGTCCAACAACACTTCGCTTTCTTCCGTGATGAAATTCCTCGACACGCCGACCAACTCCACCGTCACCGCGTTTGACGCGTTCGACTTCAATTATTTCCGGTGCGCCACCGCCGGGATGTCCTCCTCTTTGACAAATCCTGCGGCCTCCAGTTCACGAACTACAGCCCAAGGCACCTACACCGACCCGGTCAAAGGCGGTCAGAAGAAGACGAAACTGGAGACCTTGAAGTCCAGCTCCCCGCCGGTCACCTTCCCCTACCAGTGGTCCAACAAAATCGTCCTCTCCAATCAAAGGCAGTGGGACGCAACAAAGACTGCCGAGGAAAATTTGCAGGCACACCCGATGACCCCGCTGGACTGCGACATGGTTGTCACCGTGGGAAGCACGCCGGGAGCGCCCGAGACTATTGCCTACCTTCCCCCGATCATCACGACCACCATGAACGTCGTCTCCAACCAGCTGCAAGATTTGCCTCTGTCGCCGGGAGAAACCATCATCCTCAATGGCTTTTACTTCGGCACCACGCCTCCCCGAGCGTGGCTGGAGTACTCGAAAAATGGCAAGATCGCCAAGCTCATGCTCAAGGCGGCCAAGAACCGGGACTACCCTGACGCCCACGGCCATCCCGGCAAGAGCTGCATGGACCTCACGACCGGCCAAAGCTCCATCCAGCTCACCGTCCCAAAGGCCTGGCCCAAAGGTTGGAACGCACAGGAGAACCACAACATCGTCATCGACAATGGCGTGGGAATTGCCACCATGAACTTTGCGGAGCAGCCCACGAGCACCCCGCCCGAATGACGCCACGGAGTCTATATGCGGTGATGCGATGATAATGTACATGTACTGTTTTTTGTTCTATATCAACTCTGGAGGTGCACCGTGAATTCATTCAAATGTAAGGCTATCCTGATAGGTCTGTTGCTTGCGCTCGCCAGCGCACTCCCGGGCCTGACACAAACAATCAGGGATGGAGATGATGGCACTACTCTTAAGCAGATCATCATCTTTGGCCGCCATAGCATACGCTCATCCGTAACTGCCACAAACACCTTGGCCCAGTTTTCAACCAATTCTTACCCCGTCTTCGTCGGGGTCCCGACAGGCTACCTGACCCCTCACGGACGGGAGGCAGAACGTCTACTCGGCTCCTATTTCCACGATTATCTGATCCACGAAGGGCTTCTCACGGGCACCGCTTCAACAGATCTATCTCGCTCGTATTTCCGCGCCAATTCCATTCAGCGTTCCAACATTACTGCCACCAACTTTGGGGCCGGGTTGATCCCGGGTGCAACAATACCGGTTCACTCCTACAGCCTTCTCGATACCAATACCGGCCGTCCCGTGCCCGACCCGGTGTTCGATCCCATTCTGGCAAGTGTGGCAACACCTGACCCAGGTCGCGCCCAAGCCGAAGTTCAAGGAATTTTCGGCAGTGGAGCAGCAATAGCATCCGCTTACAGCAGCGAGTATTCTCTCACTCGTAATGTGCTCTTTCCGCCACGCTCGGTTGATCCAACCACCAACCAAATTACTCTTACTGCCTATACACCCATACCGTATACAGGAAATTCTATTAATCTCGGCGGGCTGAATGTAATGAATGCAGCAATCGACCCGTTTGTCATGCAATACACTGATGGCTTCCCTACCGGGGATGTGGCTTGGGGCCGACTTACGTTGGATACTCTTTCCCAACAGACCCGACTTATTGTCCTACTAATGAATATTGAAATGCTTCCGCCCTATATCAACCGTGTGCAAAGCTCGAACGCTGGCTCCCACGTACTTCGCACAATGAGCCAGGCCGTATCGGGCAGTAACCTTCGCGGAGCATTTGGGGACGCCAAATCACGGGTCATTGTAATTATCAGTTCCGATGCCTATGTGGCCGGATTGGGGGGACTTCTTGGCCTCCACTGGCAATTGCCCGGCTATCAACCAGACTATTGCGCTCCGGGTGGAGTGCTCGTTTTCGAATTGCGACAGTCGAAAAAAACAAAAGGGTATCTTGTTCGCGTCTTCTACACCTCACAAACCTTCGATCAACTGCGCAATCTGACACCACTGACCCTTGAAGCGCCACCTGCGACAATGCAGCTTACAATTCCGGGTGGGAGCAGCTCAGCCACGAATCTGGATGTCAAGTTTGCCACCTTTAAAAAGCTTCTGAACAAAGCGATCGACCAGAAATCCGTGCAACCTTTCGGGCAAGAGGTCCCGCCCGGCGTGTTAGACAATGTCCCCTTGGATTAGGGACACGCGGCAGGGGTCAGCGGCAGGGGTCAAACCATAGTTTAGGTCCACCTGAACAACCCTCAATGCGTCAAAACCATATAGTCTGACCCTTTATCTGGCTGCACCAATAATCTTGTCATGCTCATGGCCGGATTGCTTGCATGGGGAGGAGAAATGATCAATAATAACGAACATGGTCAAAACGCTGTTTAACGAAACCTTTTCAATCGCTGACCACTTTGCCCCAGAGCATCGGCTTGCAGTCGTGTGTGATGATACGTTGGAATTTTCAAAGTCGTTGCCGGCGGACTTCTTCTCCCTTGTCATCTCATCTCCGCCCTACAACATCGGCAAGGAATATGAGGAGCGGATAACGCTACGGGAATATCTTGCACGGCAGAAGCCATTGCTGGCGGAGTTGGTTCGCATTCTCAAACACAATGGCAGTATTTGTTGGCAGATCGGCAATTACGTCGAGGGCGGCGAAGTGTTCCCACTAGACATTTATTACTACGAGTATTTCAAATCACTTGGCCTAAAACTACGTAATCGTATTGTCTGGCACTTCGAGCATGGTCTGCACTGCACAAATCGGCTTTCCGGTCGTTACGAGACGATTCTCTGGTTTACCAAGACCGATAATTACACTTTCCATCTCGATCCCATCCGCATACCCGCTAAGTATCCCGGTAAGCTACATTTTAAAGGCGAGAAGCGTGGTCAGCCATCAGGAAATCCGTTGGGTAAGAATCCGTCTGACGTATGGACAGTCGTAGCACAGGATTGGGAAAGCGGAATTTGGGAGATACCGAACGTAAAGGCAAACCACCCGGAGAAGACCGAGCACCCTTGCCAGTTTCCAGTTGAATTGGTCGAGCGCTGTGTTCTTGCGCTGACTGATGAGGACGATTGGGTTTATGATCCTTATTGCGGTGTAGGCTCCGCACTGATCGCCGCAACAAGACATGAACGACGAGCCGTCGGTTGTGACCGCGATTCGGCTTACCTTGCGACAGCGCGCCAGCGGCTGCAAATGCTGGCTGACGGCACGCTGAAGCTTCGACCGCTTGGCAAACCGGTTCATGCCCCAAGCGGACGAGAGAAGATCGCCCAGCGGCCCGAAGTTTGGGATAGCGTGGAAACACTATTATGAAAATAGCCGGTGAATTCTCCTTCAACAGCGGGGCAACATACCTCGCAAAGAAGCACCAAGCTTTGCTCGACGAAGTCTATGAGGTGATCTCCGAGGTAAATGCCGCGCCATGCAAAACGAAGAGGAGCGAGGAAAAAACCATGCTGGGCAAGAAGCTCTACAGCCCGTTCGCGCTGAACAAGAGTTTCAAGGCCAAATTCCAGCCCCGCGGTTGGACGAATTGTAAGGTACCCTGCGAATATCCAACACAGTTCTACAAACCCGGCTACAAAGCCCAGCCGCTTTCCAAGGGAGCATTTCGTGACATGGATTTTGTAAAAGGGCACCTCGGCGTCGAAGTGCAGTTCGGTAAATATGCGTTCATGGTCTATAACGTATGTGCCAAGATGACTATCTTTCACCGCCTCAGTTATATTAACGCCGGCGTCGAAATTGTCCCTATTAAGCGCTTCGCGGATCAAATGTCTACCGGTGTCTCTTACTTTGAGCAGTTTGTCTGGGATTTACAGCATCGTGGCGTATCGAACATTGACATCCCGGTCCTTATCATTGGTATTGATGCGTGATAATGGAAACGGTGCATGCAGTACAGAAGTCTGGACGGCGGTGGATCGGTAACGACATCGCAACGCTACTCGGCTTTGCTGCTAAGAAACACGCCCCATCAGCTGCCGCAGCATGAACGGCAGGATGCCGCCGTGCCGGTAGTATTCCACCTCAATCGAGGTGTCGATCCGCGCGATCACTGGAACCTTTTGCTCCCCTACTCCATGCTTGTTAATCACCAACGTCAATTCCTGACGCGGTTTGATGTCTTCTGACAAGCCGAGGATGTCGAAGGTCTCGCTGCCGTCAAGTTTGAGGCTCTGAGCGTTGGTACCTTCTTGGAACTGACACGGCAACACGCCCATGCCGATGAGGTTGGACCGGTGGATGCGTTCAAAGCTGGAAGCGATGACGACTTTTACGCCGAGCAACGCGGCCCCTTTCGCAGCCCAGTCGCGCGAGCTGCCGGTGCCATATTCCCGGCCAGCGAACACGATGAGCGGGGTTTTCTGTTGCCGGTATTTCATGGCAGCATCATAAATCGGCATGACTTCGCCATCGTATTTAGTCACACCACCTTCTACGCCCGGTGTCATCAGATTTTTGATACGCACGTTGGCGAACGTGCCGCGCATCATTACCTCATGATTTCCGCGCCGCGCGCCGTAGCTGTTGAAATCGATCTGCTCCACGCCGTGGCCGATCAAATATTTTCCCGCAGGCGAATCCTTCTTGATGCTGCCAGCCGGCGAGATGTGGTCGGTCGTTATGCTGTCGCCGAAAACGCCAAGCGCCCGCGCGCCTTTGATTTCTGCAATCTTGCTCGGATGCATCGAAAAGCCCGCGAAGAACGGCGGTTCCTGTATGTAACTACTTTTCGCGTCCCAATGGTATGCATCGCCGACCGACGATGGGATCTCATTCCACGCCGGGTTCTGGGCCTCAAAATCCTTGTACAGCGTGCGGAACGCATCCGGCCGCAACGCGCGCTGCATCGTTGCGCGGATTTCGTCGGGCGTCGGCCAGATGTCGCGCAGATAAACGTCTTTGCCGTCCTTGCCTTTGCCAATCGGCTCGGTCGTCAGGTTAATATCGGCCTTACCCGCCAAAGCGAATGCGACCACCAACGGCGGCGACATCAGGAAATTGGCTTTCACGTCCTGATGAACACGCGCCTCGAAGTTGCGGTTGCCGGAGAGAACACTGGCCGCGACGAGGCCGTTCTTGATAATCGCTTTCTCGATGGGCGCCGATAGCGGTCCGGAATTACCGATGCATGTCATGCAA
>JBEKLX010000028.1:0-20459 GCA_050008795.1 Verrucomicrobiia bacterium
AGCCACGAAAGAGATCGCGGCTACAATTGAAGAAGGGTCGGATGGACAAAAAAGAAATTGCCGAGGTGTTCGAGGAGGTCGGCACGTTGTTGGAGCTGAAAGGTGAGAACCCGTTCCGCGTCCGCGCTTACTACAATGCCGCGCGGATAATCGAGAGCCTGCAGGAAGACCTCCACAAGTTGGTGGACGAACAGCGGCTCACCGAGATCAAGGGCATCGGCACCGACCTTGCCGCCAAGATCACTGAGATGGTGACGACCAATCAGTTGAGGTTCCACGATGAATTGAGGGCGTCGCTGCCGCCGGGCTTGTTTGACATGCTTCGCATCCCGGGGTTCGGCCCGAAGAAGACCAGGGCGGTGTACGAGAAACTCAAGGTGGACTCGATCGACAAGCTCGAAGCGGCCTGCAAGGCGGGCAAGGTGGCGCAGCTTGAAGGCTTCGGCGAGAAATCCCAGACGAAGATTTTGGAAGGCATTGTCCTTGTTCGCCAGTTTGGGTCACGACATCATTACCACACGGCTTTGGCAGCCGCGCTGCCGATCCTGGAGACGTTGCGTGCCCGCGATGGCGTCATCCGGTGCAGCATTGCTGGAAGTCTGCTGCGGCGCCGCGAAACCATCGGCGACGTGGATTTGCTCGCCAGCGCAAAACCGAAAGACGTTGCGGCCATTATTGAAGATTTCGTCCAGATGCCCGGCGTCATCAGTACCAGCGCCAAGGGCGAGACGAAGGCCAGTGTCGTGCTCAAGGGCGGAGTCCAGGCCGACCTGCGCGTGGTCAGTGACGCGCAATACGCGTTCGCGCTGAACTATTTCACCGGCAGCAAGGAGCACAACATCGCCCTGCGTGCGCGGGCGTTGAAGTTGAAGAAGCTGTCGCTGAATGAGTACGGTTTCTCACCCGCTGCCGAGAAGGAGAAAAGCGCCAAGGAACTTGGTAGCTCGATAAAATGCAGGGATGAGGAGGACCTCTATCGCGCGCTCGGCCTAGATTACATACCGCCGGAATTGCGCGAGGACATGGGCGAGATCGAGGCTGCCGAGAAAGGCGAACTGCCGAAACTTGTTGAGAGAGAAAACCTGCGTGGCACGTTCCATTGCCACTCTACCTGGAGCGATGGCGTCGAGAGCGTCGAAACAATGGCCCGCGCCGCGATGGATCTCGGTTTGGAATACATCGGCATCGCCGACCACAGCAAATCGCAACGCCAGGCCAATGGACTGGACGAAAAACGTCTGCGCCAAGAAGCCGAGGAGGTCCGGAAGCTGAATGAGAAGTTTGCCAAGGATGGCTTCCGCATATTCTTCGGCGTCGAGTGCGACATTCTGCCTGATGGCTCGCTCGATTTTGACGATAAGACGTTGGCGTTATGCGACTACGTCATCGCCGCCGTCCACAGCAACTTCAACCTGCCTGCGGACACCCAGACCAAACGCATCTGCAAGGCGGTGGCGCATCCGCGCGTCACGATGCTTGCACACCCGACAGGACGGCTGCTGTTGGAGCGCGAAGGCTACGCCGTCAATCTGCCCGACGTGATTGAGACCGCGGCAAAGCACCGCAAGATCATAGAGTTAAACGCGCACCCGTACCGGCTCGACATGGATTGGCGGTTCTGGAAACGCGCCAAGGAGCTGGGTGTCCGATGCGCCATCAACCCAGATGCTCATAGCGTTCCCGACCTCCAATACCTTGCCATCGGCATCGGTATTGCGAGGAAGGGGTGGCTTACCAAGGCTGACGTGGTGAACTGCCTGTCTCTGAAGGAAGTGGAGAAAGCGCTGAAGTCCATCTGACGGATTTATTAACGCGCTTGCCAGCGTCAAAATCGTTCAGATCAATTCTTAAGTTTCTTTCCCTTGCAATCCGGAACCCCTGGATAATGGTGGATTACAGACGTCACTTGTCCTTTGTCGTTCTTGATGAAGGTCAATTGTGCGCCGTTGACCTTGAGGAAGAAATTCGTTTCCGATTCGGGATAAATGTGGAAAGCACCCTGGAGGACGTTCTCGCCCCAGGCTTGCGAGACCAATTGATCTCCTTCTCGCCAGATCAACACTTTAACTCCAGTGGGAAACACGGCGTCCGGCGCAAATTCGTAGTGGCCGGCAATGGCATCAAGAAGTTTTGTATCCAGCTTGATGGCGACATGTGGTTTGGATGGTGCAGAATCCGGAATGCTGGCCTTGGTCGGGAGTGGCACTTTCGGTTCTTTGCCCAGATAGCCGATGCGGCACAGAAACTCATCAACCTCCTCCGTTGTTATTCCCAGCCAGGGTGGTTGATTGATGAAGCCGTGCGGTTGCCCTTCCGCGAAGCAGGCCTCGACCGGTGCGCCCAAAGACTTGCTCTTCTGGACAAACTCGCGGATCTGCGGGTTGAGCCAGTCTTCCGTGCCGTCGATGATCAATGTGGGCGGCGTTTCTTTGCAGACATGAAAGGAAGGCGAAATCCGCTTCAACACTGCGTCGTCCATGCCGGCTAAGATGTCGTCGGAACGACCGCCGCGCAACGCGATCAGGTTCAGACCGGGGTTGTAGAGAACCATCGCGTTGGGCTTGGGAGAGACGGATTTGTTGTCGTCCGGAGCGTTGATCCCCTCGGCGAAGAAGGTGCAGGCCGCGAGATGCCCTCCCGCCGAACCGCCCGAAGCCACGATGCGGTTGGGATCGATGCCGAGCTGGGCGGCATGGCTGCGGACCCAGCGCATGGCACTGATGGCGTCCTCAACGCACTTGTCGGGCTGGACGCTGTCCTTGACGCGGAGACGGTAGTCGGCACGGGCACAGACTAGGCCGCGCTTGGCGAAGTATTCGGCCTGAGGTTTGAACTGGCTAAGCGTGCCATACGTCCAGCCTCCACCAAAAAAGAAAACAACGGCCGGGCGTTTATCGCATGGCTTCCAGTCGGGCGGATAGTCGAGGTCGAGTGTCAACTTCCGTTCGCCGACGGTCTTATAGACATATTGCGCCTGTGGTTTGGCATTGGTGAAATCCTCCGCCGTAGCGCGAAAGGAAAACGCCGATAACAGTATCGTGAAACAAATGACGCGGATGGCTGGAATCATTTTTGCACATTAACAAATCATCGGGCGATTCTCACGTTATGGCATGCTTCCGAGGGGGAAGGACGCCGGTGCGCCCATGAGCGCTTGGTACCGCGGATCGCTGTACATAGCATTGGGCCATGTCTCTTTTCCGGCAGCATCGCGGTAAGCGGGATTCAATCGAATGGCTGTTTCAAGGGAATCGAGGGATTCCTTTATATTACCTTGCACGGCGCGAACGCGTGCCAGTCCATAGTGGGCAGAGCTATCTTGCGGGTAGCGTTGCAGAATCAATTGGAGCGTGTTAACGCACTTGTCGAGTTGACCTGCCGACACGTAAGCCTGGGCAATCATCATCATGTCGCCCACAGAAAGGTTGCTCTGGGTAAGATAGCCGTCACATAAAGATTGAATCCTGTCCGGCCGGCCGAGTTGGCCATAGATTCGGGCCAACTGCGTGACTCTTGGGGCATTCCGCGGGTCAGCAGCCACCACGCGCTCCAGTAATAGCGCAGCCCTGTCGAACTTGCCAAGCTGGCTGTACGTTTGCGCCAACTGCAGCGCCAATTCCATGTTGGTTGGGGCCGCGGTGATGCCCTGCTCAAGTTGTAGTAACTGTTGGCTCTGCTGCCTGAGTTCGCGCAGTCGTTGGACAGCTTCTCCGATCCTCTTGTTGAGCGGATCACGCTGCTCGTAACTTTCGAGCGTCGAAATTGCATCGTCAAATTTCCCGATCTCGGCGCAAAGCTGAGCAAGACGGAAATTCGCCTCAGGGCTTTCGGGGCAAAGCCACAGCGACTGCTTGAATGCGTATATCGCCGCGTCGTACAGTTTCTGCGACGCATAGATGCCGCCAATTGCCGAGCGAAGCTTGGAGAATGTTTTTTGTGCATCGCCGTCGCGGTGGAACTCGGGCCGCGCATCGAAGTCGGCACACAGTTTGTCCCAGTAGGCGTGGTCGCGTGCAATTATTTCTTGCCACCGCTTCGGATCCTGAGCGGGGGACGGAAGGGGGTCATGATTGATTTTCATGATGATGCCGTACGGTTCCAGGTACGGATACATCCATGGTATGACGTAGCTTTCCTCGACATAGAACGCGTGTTTATCCTTGTTTCGATCGAAGATCCAGCGGCAGAGGATGCCGTTGATCTTCATGACGCCGCCGACGCCGCGCACCGACACCCGTCCCTCCTGAACCTCGACTTGTTCATCGGCCGACAGTTGTTCTCCGCGCTGCTGGCGGGCCTGCACATCAGCGACGTATTCCTGAAACGCGCGCTGCGAATCATCCCCCGTGGGAATCCAGATCGGTTCGACCGGGTACGTCTTATCGCGACCGAGTGCCGTCCACACAGTGTTGATCCACCAACGCTGCCATGGCGGACGATTGAGCAGCGTTTCGGGGTGGCGCGGGTCAGGCCGGCTGGCGTCGTAGTGGTTGCGGATGTAATTCATGTAGGTAAAATCGGCCAGCGCATTTTGGGTGATGATGATCACGTCGCGCCGGTCGAACTTCGCCCCGCCCTCCGGATCAAAATTAGGATCGTGGAACTTTTGCGATGGCGGCACCGCGCTCTCGCAGAAAATCATGTACGTCGGCACAAAACGGCCCGGGTCGGTCCCGCCGTACAACACTGCGTTGCGCTCCATTGGTGGGTATGGATCGCGGTCCCCGCCGGGGTAGAACATGCGGTAGCCGAACTGGTAGCCGAAATCGTGGCCGCGCTGCTCGCAAATCGGCCAGTTGCGCTGGAAGGGGATCAGTGGCAGCGCCAGCAGCGTCACGCACGCTACCTGTGCGGCTGCCCGCGGCAATTTCCTCCACCGCGCCACCAACCATGCGATCGCCAGTGCGGTACCGTAGCCGATCAACACCGCGAAGAACCCGTGTGCGGGCGCGAAAAACTTGATGTTGATCTCCTGTTGTTGCTTGTCAACCCCGGGGTTGATAATCGTCAGCAGCCCGACGCTGGTAGTGAAGAACGCCGCCCAGACAAAGATCAGCCAGGATCGACCGCGGGTGTACATTGATCTCCAGCCAAAGATCAGAAAAACCAGGGTGCCGACACCGAGCAGTGCAAACGGCAATCCCAACAGATAATCGCGCTCCATGCCAAGCCGAGGGCTGAACTGCTGCAGCAGCGCTTTGATGAACAACTGGATCTGTACATAAAAGTCGTGGCTCAGAGGACTGGCCAGGTGTAGCCGTTCGTATTGCCCACGGGTGATGTGATGCAGGAAACCGTCTCTGGTGTTCGTGAATCCCCAGTTCATCGGCGGGTTCGTGGCGGCTGCAATGGGCATGTACGCGTAAAACCCAACGCCGATCAGGAACACCACTGTGCAAATCAGCGCTCGCCGCCAACTCAACCATTGTTCACTTGCGCCGAGGATCAACAAGAACGCGCCCACAATGGCGAACAGCCACGCGACCATGTGCAAATCCATGGTCCCCAAGATCGGCACTGGGATAAACTCCTTTAGTTGCTTCATCCCAGCCCATGCCATCACAAATGACCACGCGGCAGCGGAGAGCAATACCGCGACAATCAGTTCTGCAAAAGTCCGAAAACTCCCTTTCTGGAACACCCCGGTGTCAAGCCCCTGCAACAACTCCAGGGCGAACACCCCAACGATAAACGGCGCCACCATCACGACGATCGTCTGGTGATTGCTGATCCCCAGGCCGTAAATCAGAATCGTCGCGTAAAGGAATCCATGGCGCTCGGGTCGCAGCATCCACCCAAAGAAGGTGAATGCCGTGAGCGTGAACAGGAACACGTTCAGCACGCGCATCTCCGGCACGCATGCCCAGAGCCAGACGCCCCGATTGAACCCGAACAACAATGCCGTGCTGGCGCCCACTGTCAGCGCTATCCATCGCTTCAACTTCTCGTCAATCGGCTCCGCCCACGCCAGCGACCGCAACAGCATCAGAATGCTACGAGTCATCAGCAACGTCATGACGCCGACCACCAGCGCGCCGGTCAACACCGACATCAGACAAATCCGCCACGCCGGATTGCCAAACGGCACCAGATATCGCCACACCCATCCCAAGAACGCCCACAGCGGATACCCCGGTGGATGCGGGACGCCGAAATTGAACGCGCCCGTGACTAACTCGCCCGAATCTTCCATCGTGACCTCGGGTGACATGAGGTAAAAAAACACCAGCCCGGCAATAAGGAACGCCGCGCTGGCCACGATCCAATCCTGAAGCGCGAACAACTGGTACACCGGCGCAGCCGGGGTTGGGACCACGCTCGGCGACGTCGGTGGCGCAGAAGTCGGCGCGACTGGTCTCGGCCAGTTTTTTTGTTTCGATTTTTTTGCCATGTAACTTGTGCTCTGCGTTTTATGGATGCCGTGACCGCCCATCCTAGGCGAGCCGCACGCGTCTGTCAAACGCGCCTGCAAAGTTCCCCACGCGCTCCACCGCCGGCCCGGCCACATTCGGTCAAGCGTGGCTGGCAGAACTTCAGACCACATCGGGGGGAGCGTCGTTCAAGGAAATTGCGGGGTGCAAAGAATTAACCTTGCGACCATGCGGACTTTCCCGCATAGTGGCGCCGCTTTGCGAATGAACACCAAATACTTGGAGGCGGCGCTCCAGCGCGTTACTGATCCAGAGTTGTTGATCAATGTAGTTTCGCGGCGAGTCCGTCAACTCATCCAAGGTCATAGACCATTGACACAAACCGATCCGCGCATGGATTACGCGGATGTCGCGCTGAAGGAAATCGGCGAAGGCAAGATTAGCTACGAAATCGTTGACGAGGAAAAAGTCGCGAAAGACTAGCCCCGAAAGATTCGGGGTGTTCGAGGCTAGCACAACGCAGGGCGCGGAGCCGGACCATTGGCCATGGACGGACGACGATGGCGGCCACCATTCACAACCATAAAGCCGGCCGCGACTACTTTCTGCTCGACCGGCTCGAAGTGGGTATCGAACTGAAGGGCACGGAGGTCAAGTCGTTGCGGGCCGCGCGCGCCTCCATTGATGACGCCTTCGCCCGCGTGGAACGCGGCCAAATTTGGCTTTACAACGCACATATCGCCGCCTACGAATTCGGCAATCGTAACAACGTCGATCCACTCCGTCCACGCCGTCTGCTGCTGCATAAAAAGGAGATCGACCGGCTGGCGGGCAAGCTCAATTCCAAAGGCATGGCGTTGGTGCCACTAAAGATTTACTTCACCAAGCGTTTTGCTAAAGTCCTACTCGGCCTCGGCAAAGGCAAAAACCAGATCGACAGACGCGAGACGCTTAAACGCAAGACCGCCGAGCGCGAAATCGACCGCGCCCTGCGCGACCGCGCCAAGCGCAGGAGTTGATTATGAACTGGAAGACCGTGATCTCGAAAGTCATCCCCGCGTTGGCTTGCTTCGGGGCCGGCTTGCTAACAGCCTTCGTTCTCCTCCAAAAGGCCCCAGTGTATCAACCGTTGGAATCCAACAAGCTCGCGCTCCCGTTAAGACCGTCGGCAGTGCAGTCGAAACCACCGACGAAGTTACTGACCGCAACCTCCACGAACACCATTGGCGCGTCCGTCACGACTGCCAAGTCTCAGACAAGACAATCGTCCACAGTGGCTGACCTCGAAGCCGCGATGCATAACCGCGGTAACAGTTGGGACTTCGGCAAGATCTTTCGGGCATTGGATGGCCTAAACACCAACCAGTTCGGCGAAGCCATCGCGGCGTGCCTTAAAGCTACCGATTTCTCATTTGAGTGGGTCGCCGTGCATGAACTTACCGCTCGTTGGGGCCGGCTGGATCCGCAAAACGCCTTCGCTTTTGCCGAGACCGTGACCAACTCCTCCCACCATGCCGAAATCGTAGCCGGCATCCTATCCGGCTGGGCTGAGAACAATCCAGCCGCCGCCACCGCTTATGCGAAGCAACTCCCCAACGGCCAAGTGAGAAACCCAGCTATTTTCGCGGTCGCCTCCGCTGTCGCCGCCCAAGACCCACAAGCCGCCATCAATCTTATGGACAGCCTCCCTGCAGGCAAGTTCCGCCAAGGCATGATAGAAAGACTGTTCAGCGAATGGGCTAACCGATCGCCCACGGAGGCCACCGCCGCCGCGCTCCAATTCAGCGGCCGCGAGCGCGACCAAGCGATCGGCGTCATCGCCTCCGCATGGGCTGATCAAGATCCCCAAGCAGCGTATGCTTGGGCTAGCAACCTCCCGGCCGGGAACACCCGCAACCAAGCCATCGGAAGTGTCCTTCTCGGCTACGTCGCCAAAGATCCGCAGGCGGCCGCGAACATGGCCACCCAGTTGCCGCCCGGTTCCGCTGCAAATCAAGCGATTGCCAGCATTGCCTACGCCTGGGCGAATTCGGACGTTTCCGCGGCAATTGCTTGGATTCAGTCACTGCCGGATGGCGCGGCCAAGCGCGCCGCAGTTGACAATGTCAGCAACCAACTCTTTTACAGGGATCCGCAGAGTGCCGCCGGTTTGCTTGCCTTACTCCCGATGGGCCAGGAGAGCGCGGGGAAGTACGAGCAAGTCGCCGGGCAATGGGCAACCATCGATCTTTCAAGCGCCCTCAACTGGGCTAAACAACTCCCCGAAGGCCCCACCAAACAAAGCGCCCTCCAAGGTGTCGGAGCTGTGTGGGCGTTAACAGATCCGTCCGGGGCGATCACGTTCGCGCTCGGCCTGCCTGCGGGCAATCAAAAAGACGACGTGCTGGCCAGCATCGTCAACGGTTGGGCTATGCGGGATCCGCAGGCCGCTGCCGCCTGGGTCACTCAGTTACCTTCTGATGACGCGCGCGACGATCTTGTCGGTTCGCTCGCTCGCAATTGGGCGGACTCTGACCCTAATGGAGCAGCCAAATGGATTGAAAGTCTTCCGGCCGGTAAGACCCACGACCGCGCCGTCCAAAACTTCGCTCAACAAATGGCGCGAGCTGACCCTATTAACGCCATCCGTTGGATCGATGCGATTCAGGATGAGAACATCATGCGGAGGACGGCGCAATCAATCGCTTACGAATGGCTGAGTGTGGACGAAGCCGCGGCCAAAGCGTGGGTCGCGCAGTCATCGTTGCCCGACGACTTCAAGAAGAGTTTTGCCAGCCGGAAACCGTAACGTTAGTTGAGCCGCAGCACTAGTTCACGGCCGTTCTCATCGAGGGTGACGCGATCGCGTTCAATGGCTTTCACGGTGGCGCCGTCGATGTATTGCTCGACGTACACAACCCGGCCATTGATCACTGCGCAGTATTTTCCCTGTGGGTCTTTCATGATGCCGGTGACCTTGTATTGCGACGCGGCGGCGGGAGGTGTCGCGACGGCAGGAGGAGTCGCGACGGCGGGTTGAGTGAATGTTTCTGTTGTAGGACGCGGTTTACCCGCCTCTGGCGGCGCCGGTGTGGAAGCAATCGCGACGGAGCCTGACCCTCCAGACGGCTCGGATTTGCGCACGACCGAGGGCGTGCGGTTAACAATGAAAACAATCGCTACAATTGCCACGAGCGCGACGCACGCTGCGACCACCACCAGCACCATTTGATGCGATTTCGCAACCGGTGCGGGGGCAGGGGACGCGGGTGCTTGTGGGAACCCCGGTGCCTTTGTCGGCGCGACCGGTTTGTCTTCACGCGGGAGAACCGGTCGCGGCGTCACGGGTTGCGCCCGTTGCGCGAAAATGGGCGAGTCGCCAGTCTTACGCTGTTTCTCGCGCTCGGCTTTCTGCAAGGCTTCGTGGACGAGACTCATCGCGCTGTTTCCAGCTCTTGCGGAGACGCTGTCGAAAACGTTCTGCATTCCGTGTCGTCGATAGCCCGCTGGATCATCACGACGTCAATCGTAAAACTTTCCGTTACGTAACCGGCCAGCAGCGCCTTGTCGCAGAGTACGTTGATTAGGCGCGGCACGCCGCGGGAATACTCATAAATCAACGCCAGCGCTTCTGGATGCCACTGAATGCGCCCGTCGCCTCCAGCCACCTGCAACCGGTGTTCGATGTATTCGCCGACCTCTTCCACCGCCAACGGCGCGACGTGATGTCGCAACGCGATGCGCTGTCTGAGTTGCCGCAGATTGTCCTGCGCCAACAATTCACCCAACTCCGGCTGGCCAACCAGCACAATCTGTAGAAGTTTTTCCTTCTCGGTTTCGAGATTCGAGAGCAGGCGGATTTGTTCGAGAACACTTGGCCGGAGATTCTGCGCTTCATCGACGATCAACGCGACATTGTGATTGGCGGCCAACTCTCGCAACAAGAAGGCATTGATCGTGTCGTACAGGTCCTTCTTGGTGGTCTTTGCGGGCTGGAGACGAAATTCGTCGCACACGGCGCGCAGAATCTGCGAGTCGGACAAGCACGGATTCAGCATCAGGGCCGTCTTGGTGGTGGCATCCAGCGAACTCAAGAGCGCACGGCACAGCGTCGTCTTGCCAGCGCCAACTTCTCCGGTGATGGCGATGAATCCCTTGCGCTCGCGTATGCCATAGAGTAATACCTCCAGCGCGATCCGATGGTTGCGACTGAGGAACAGGAACTGCGGGTCCGGCGTCATGTTGAAGGGGTATTCCCGCAACCCATAAAATTCTTTATACATCGCCCAGTGCTCCTGATTGCGGCGGATGCTAACACCACTTACCACACGATGACAAGCCGTCTGATGCGCAGGATTCTCCCAATAACTTGTCATTTCGCCCGCCGCAGGCGAACTTGCCCGCCAACGCATTTGGGGTTAACCTCTCTTCAGTTGGTCGCGAGAGGAGTAAATTATGGATCGACGAGAATTTCTTAAGCAGGTGGCAGTGTGGTCGGCTGGTCTGACAGTGGCGGGTCCGCTCTTTAAGGTGACACAGTCGATGTATGCCGCGGAAGTCACGCCAGCGGTCATGCCGACCTTGGCGCTGGCGACCGGCACGGATTATGAGAAGTTGGTCGCAAAGGTTCTCGGTGCACTCGGCGGCATGAATAAGTTCGTCAAGGCCGGTGCGAAGGTCGTCGTCAAACCAAACATCGGTTGGGACCGCAATCCGGCCCAAGGCGCCAACACTCATCCACAGGTCGTCAAAGCGCTTGTGAAACAGGCGCTCAATGCTGGCGCATCGAAGGTGATGGTCTTCGACCGTCCCTGCAATGACAGCCGACGTTGTTACGCAAACAGCGGTATCGCCGAAGCGGTTGAATCCATCGGTGACCGCCGCGTTGTGTGCGAGTTTATCGACGATCGCAAGTTTGTTCCCGTAAAGATTGAGAAGGGCGTGTCGATCACCGAATGGCAGTTTTACAAGGACGCCCTTGACGCGGACTGTTATATCAATGTGCCGGTTGCGAAACATCACGGCTTGTCGCAGCTCACGCTCGGAATGAAAAACGTGATGGGCGTTATCGGCGGAAAACGCGGCGAGATGCACCAGTCCATCGGACAACGGTTGGCCGATCTCAACACTGTGATTCGCCCAAAGCTCACGGTGATCGACGCCACGCGCATCTTGCTGCGCCATGGTCCACAGGGCGGCAACCTCGACGACGTGAAGATCCTCGACACGCTGATGGCCTCGACCGACCCCGTTGCCGCCGATGCGTACGCAACAACACTGTTCGACCTGAAGCCCGACGCCATCGAGTCGACGCGCGCCGCGTACCGAGCCGGCCTTGGCGAGATGGACTTGAGCAAAGTGCGCGTGCTGAAGGTCTAACACGGAATGGATGATACCGCGATTTAGTCAGATCCCGTGGCGGTTTTGGCGTCGGGCGACGCAGGTTGTCTGTCTGCTGTTGTTCCTGTGGCTGTTCCGCAAAACTGAATACACGGGCATCGCCGGAATCCCGGGCGCTGCCAACATTCTCTTTCGCATCGATCCGCTTGTCGCTGCTTCTGTCATGGTGGCCGCAAAGCGGGTCGTTCTCACGGTGCTGTGGTCGATGATCCTTGTCGCGCTCACCGTCGTGCTCGGACGATTTTTCTGTGGCTGGATTTGTCCGCTCGGAACCCTGCTGGATGGAGCGCGGCGGCTTGTACCGACGCGCTTCCAGGCGCGACCACTAAACCATCGCTGGCAGCACGCGAAATATTTCCTGTTAGGCGTCATCCTCATCAGTGCCGCGCTGGGTTTGCCACTCGTCGGCTACTTCGACCCGTTCTCGATCCTCATGCGCGGACTGACATGCGCCATCGATCCATTATGGAACCACGGCGTCTCGGCAACCTTTACATGGCTCTATCAACACGCGCCGGCGGCGGTCACAAGTGTGACCGAACCGATCTACGCGTTCTTGAAGAAAACAGTTCTTCCGTTTCAGGGTGTCACCTTTCGTTTTGCCGGCCCCGCAGTCGCGGGGCTGGTGATTCTGTTGGCTGTCTTTGCACTCGAATTTGTCCAGCGGCGATTCTGGTGTCGTTATGTTTGTCCGCTCGGCGGATTACTTGCGCTGCTGTCACGGTGGTCGCTTGTGCGGCGGTTGCCGGTGAAAAGCTGTAAGGATTGTGGAGTTTGCGGCAAGATTTGTCGCATGGATGCCTTCGACGCGGAAGGGCGACTCGCGCCCGAGGCATGCAACCTGTGCGGCGACTGCATTGATGAATGCCCGCAGGACCGAGTGAGATTCATTGTCCGCAAGACGCGAACTGCGCCCACGCCGCTCGATCAGTCGAGAAGACTGTTTATCGGCACGGTGGCCACGGGTTTTGCGTTGCCAGTAGTTGCGTGGGTCGGGCGGATCAACCGTCGTATTCATCCGCAACTGATCCGGCCGCCGGGCGCTGGAGACGAATCCGCGTTCCTGGATCGATGCGTCCGTTGCGGAGAATGTCTGAAGGTCTGTCCCACGAACGCGTTGCAGCCAACAATGTTAGAGGCGGGTGTTGAGGGTATGTTCTCGCCGAGGCTCGTGCCGCGAATTGGCTATTGCGAGTACAATTGCACTCTCTGCGGCGAGATTTGCCCCACTGGCGCAATCCGCCGTCTTCCGCTCGCCAAAAAACAGGAAACGGTGATCGGCAAGGCGAAGTTCTACAAGGACCGTTGTCTGCCTTACGCGAAGGGCAAGAATTGCGGAGTTTGCGAAGA
The DNA here is from genome assembly GCA_050008795.1 of Verrucomicrobiia bacterium. Classification (GTDB taxonomy): domain Bacteria; phylum Verrucomicrobiota; class Verrucomicrobiia; order Palsa-1439; family Palsa-1439; genus CAIKBP01. Next base: position 13,101 of record JBEKLX010000028.1, read on the forward strand.
ACACTGTCCCGTCCCGGAAAAAGCCATCAGGTTCCGCGAAGCCGAAGCCAGGACCGAGCAGGGCGAGAAAGTCATCGTCAAACAGCCGTACGTTGAACGCGATCTTTGCATCGGTTGCGGAATCTGCGAGAACAAATGTCCGCTCGAAGGTCCCGCCGCGGTACGCGTGAGCCGCGTGGAAGTCGCCGCATAATGGACAAGCGCGGTTCCATCATTGTCATCCAGATTGGCGCACCACGAAGGACACGAAGCGCACAAAGCCTTTGAGACCTTCGTGCTCTTCGTGGTTAATCACGTTTTGTACGATGTGTGATTGTGGCACTACCGGATGAATAGCCACGAGATCAGCGCGAACAGCGGGATCAGGATCGGTAGTGTGTACCTGACGATGTAGCCAAAGAAGCTCGGACATTTCACGCCGCTGGATTCCGCAATGCTTTTGACCATGAAGTTAGGTCCATTCCCGATGTAGGTGCACGCGCCGAAGAAGACAGATCCCAACGAAACGGCGACGATATATTTCCACAACAATGGATCGGCCAGCATGGTTTGCATGTGTGACGGGTTCCCCAACGATAGATGTTGCAGGCCAAACGCTGCTGTGAGGAAGTTCAGGTACGTTGGCACGTTGTCGAGCAGGCCCGACAGCAGGCCGCTGCCCCAGAAAAACTGTCGCGACGTCGTGATACCCAGACTGACGGCATGGCGTTCCAATAGGTCGAGCGCCGGCACCATCGTCGCAAAAACGCCGGCGAACAAAAACCCGACTTCGCGTAACGGCGCAAAGTCGAACTCGTTCTCGCGCCGCGCATCTCGGTCGCCGAAACGGTGCGCGACGATGGCCACACCAATCATCAATACCGCGCTCGCCACTGCGCCCCAGCTTCCTGCGATTTTTTGCAGCAGCACCAGGCCAATGATCGCCACCAGCCAGATAAAATTGCGCGCACCCTTGATTTCAAAGTGCCGCACAGTTGCCGGCTCATGCGCCGGCGCGACGTTGTGCCGGTTGAAATTTCTAGTATCGAGAACGAAGAACAGCGCCAGCAATGCGCCAACGCAGATCAACCACGCCAGCACCACCTGCGGCATTTTCAGCAGCCAAAAGAATGGGACACCATTGAGGTAGCCGAGAAACAGCGGCGGATCCCCAATCGGCGTCAGGACCCCACCTATGTTGCTGACGATGAAAATGAAGAACACCACGTGATGCGGGGCGATGCGATATTTGTTGATGCGCAGAAACGGCCGGATCAGCACCATCGAGGCGCCGGTTGTGCCGATGAAGTTGGCTAGGATGGCGCCCATCGCCAACATCGCTGTGTTAACTGCCGGGGTCGAGCGTCCTGTCATATTGATATGGATGCCGCCCGCGACGACAAACAACGAGCCGATCAGTGCCATGAACTTTGCGTACTCGACCATACTATCCAACATGCGCGGCCCGTTGTGCAACACGACGAGGTAATACAGCACCGTCACCAGCCCTAATCCGATCGCCACCTTCGGATAATGATTCTCCCAGTGATGCCTGTGAATAAACGGCATGAATGCGATTGCCAGCAGTAGAATCGCGAACGGAGCGACCATGAATGGATGTGGCTCTGGCGGCGATGTCGTCTCAGACGCGACTGCCACTGCCGGCCACACTGAACCGGCTAGCAAGATCAAGCTCACGATAAGCCCTTTTCTGACCACGGCGACGATCATCCTCCAGGTTGTACGCGTAATCTATTGGAGTGAACTCGAAAGGCCAAGCTGCATTCGCGGGCTTATCGTTTTGACTTCGGCATCTCGCCCGGTACAATCGGCTGTAATGGACATCTGCTTTGAATGTCCGCACTGTGATCAGCAAATCGTCGTTGATGAAGCGGGTGCCGGGCTGCAGGTTGCCTGCCCTCGTTGCCAGGCTCAGTTGACTGTGCCACAACCTCCGGCGGGGATAGTGTCGGCCAGCCCATCCGAAAGTGAGCCCCAGTACAGATGCAGCAATTCGCGCTGTGGCGCCGAGTGGTCGGAAGACCGTTTGCTGCGAGAGGTGTTCAAGGGCACAACAAGACTGTTTTGCCCGAAATGTCGTCACGGTGTGGTTAAGATCACAGAGCCGCTCCCGTTTTGGTCCGAGATGCCGGGTGTTTTCGTATACCCATTCCACGGCGATGGAACCTTGATTCTGGCTTTTACTACATTGCTACTGGTCTTCCTGGAGTTAGCTCAGAAAATCATGGGGCTCGCCGGTTACTTGGCCAGCGGCGGCGTCCTCCTTGCCCGTATTATCGTGGGGGGATGGTTTGGGATGTTGCTGATTAACATCATCCATACCACCTCTGAAGGCGAGGAAAAGACGATGGAATCGCCAGACCTTTCCGGTTGGGAAAACCTACGGGAGGTGTTCATGCAACTTGCTGGCTCGGGGTTGGCGGTTTTTCTGCCAGCCATACTCTGCCAACTGTTCCTTCCGACGGGTAGCATTTGGCGGGTGCTGACAGCGAGTCTGTGGGTGCTCGGAACCGTTTATTATCCGATGGCGCTGCTGGCGGTGGTGATGTTTGATTCGGTGTCAGCGGTTAACCCGTTGCTGGTGCTGCCAGCCATTGTTAGGACTCTGCGGCATTATCTGTTGGTCGTGGCTTTAGTGGGCGCAGTATTGTTGCTGGGCACAGCAGGCTTGGCGTTGTTACTCGTCTTGCCGTGGGGATGGAGGCTTGTGGCCTACTTGCCCCTCGAGTTTTACTCATTATACAGCTTGGTCGTCACCGCCCGCCTGCTGGGCTTGCTCTACCGCGCCAACTCAGTCAAGCTCGCTTGGTTGGACTAGTTCGCCGATTGGCAGCTTGCCGTTCCACATTCGCACATCGAACGAATTGACATCGCCGCGCGGTTTGAGCTCGGCGCGACCACCGGCATTCTCAAGGATCAACTGCCCGGCGCAAATGTCCCAGAGTTTAATCCCATACTCGATGTACGCATCGTACCGACCGCATGCCACATAGGCGACGTCCAACGCCGCCGCGCCCATCAATCGCATCTTGCGCACTTCATTAATCATCTGCCCAAAATCCTGAAGGCTGCGATTGATCGTCTCGGCGCTCTTGAAGAATCCGATTGATATAATCGCCTCGGAGAGTTGGACGCGATCACTGACATGAATCGGATGCCCGTGCAAGTAGGCGGGCTCGCCTTTCTCGGAGGCGAACAATTCATCCAGCTCCGGATCCAGCACCACGCCCACAACCGTCTCCCACTTATCCGTGCCGACCCGCTGCTGTGCTGCGATAGAGACCGCATAATGTGGAATACTGTAAAAATAATTGACTGTCCCATCGAGTGGGTCCACCACCCATCGCACGTCGGCGTTCTGATTGCCAGTCACGGCTTCCTCGCCAAGAATGCAGTGGTCGGGAAAATCCGCGAGAATTATCTTCGTAATGACCTGCTGTGCCTGTTTGTCGATCGCCAACTTGATGTCGTGGTGGGTAATCTCGTCAATGGTCAGCGTCGACCCAAAATTCTTCCGCAATAGTTTCCCGGCTTCACTGGCCGCCTCGATTGCGGTTTCCAACATGCCGGCGTTGTAGCACAAACGACTGCTCACGCAAAGACGCAAAGAAGCTTGGGTCGGGGTCTTTGCGGCTGGGCGCGAGACTGTCGTTATTTCCCCGGCATCCAGCCGTGCTCCGCGAGAAATGCGCGGAGTTTTTTGACGTGCTCCCACATGTCAGTTTTTTTGCGCGGGTCGCGCAGCAGGAATGCAGGGTGGTAGAGGACCATAAACTGGATATCAGGATATTCGCCCACCGTGAAAAGCTTGCCGGCTTCCTTCTCCATTGAAAAATCTTCGCCTCGATCCTTCACCAAATATTTCAGTGCGACCGCGCCAAGGAGCAAAATCACTTTCGGTTTCACCAAATCGATCTGCCGGCGCAAATAAGGGAGGCAGGCATCGACTTCTTGGGAAAACGGCGCACGGTCAGCCTCAGCTTTGCATTTGACGATGTTAACGATGAGAAGGTCGCGATTGGTGTCGAGACCGATGCTGGCCATGATCTTGTCGAGCAACTCCCCAGAGCGTCCGACGAATGCCTTGCCCTGAATGTCTTCATTGTCGCCGGGGCGTTCGCTGACGATGAGAATCCTGGAGCCGGGATTGCCGCGATCGAGCACGATATGGTTGCGCGCCTTGCCGCGCGGACATTTCTGGCAGTTGTACGACGCCAGGCGTTTGCAGAACTCTCCGTAGCTCGATGCTGCCAGCACGTCGTTGTAAGCGGAATCAAACAGGTCGAACTCGACGGGCATGATTGACCTTGTAACATAAACGGCAGCTCACGCAAAGGTTTACCACGCGGTATGTGGCGCAAAGAAGGGTCGCGGATTAGGCCTCTCGCAGAGCGCACAGAGAACCCAGGGCCTCCGTGACTCTGTGATCTCTGCGTGAAACAAAAGCGGTTGTTAAGACTTCGGCTCAGTCGGAGTCTCGCCTGTTTCGGCGACGGTTTGTTTCACCGACTCACCCGCTTCTTCGGCGGCATCGACAGCGGCTTGCACCTCGGCCTTGAGCGACTCGGGTGCAGGTTGGCCGAGCGCCGGTTCGGGCGCATCGATCGGCGTCGTGTTCGTGATCGGCGTAACTTTCTCTTCCTTTTCATTCAGCAGATCGTTGCAAATCGGTTCTTCGTGGGGCCTTAGGTCGCCTGCCACGGTGGCCGCATTGTCAACGGCACCTTGATCGTGATCAATGAGATCTTCCTGTTTCTCGCGTCGCTTCTCATGATCCTTGCGCGCGGTTTCCTCGCGCGGGCTGAACTTGACGCTGACAACTTTTGACACGCCGTGGTCTTCCATGGTGATGCCATAGAGGGCGTCGGCCATGCCGATGGTGCGTTTGCTGTGGGTGATGATGACGAACTGGCTTTGTGCGATGAATCTTTGGAGGATGCGGATAAACCGGTTGATGTTCGATTCGTCCAGCGGCGCGTCCAACTCGTCGAGCACGCAGAACGGAGACGGTTTGACCATGTAGATCGAGAACAGCAGCGCAGTTGCCGTCAGCGTCTTCTCGCCGCCGCTGAGGAGCGTGATGCTCTGCAATTGTTTGCCGGGCGGTTTGGCAACGATCTCGATGCCGCTCTCCAACGGGTCGTTCTCATCAACCAACAGCAGGTTGGCCTTACCGCCGCCGAACAGCTCGACGAACATTGCCTGGAAATTGATGCGCACTTTCTCGAACGTGTCGCTGAATAGCTGCTTCGTGGTCGTATTGATTTTGGCGATGACCTGCAAAAGTTGTTCCTTCGCCTTGACGAGGTCGTCGTGTTGCTGGGTGAGGAACGTGTAGCGTTGCTCCAGTTCATCGTACTCGTTGATCGCCTCGACGTTGACAGGGCCCATCGCGTCGAGCTTGGATTGCATTTCGGCGGCCTGTTGCTCGATGGCGTCCCAATCGGTCTCCACCGGCACTTGCTGGCTGACCGCGGGGCCTTGATCGGCAACGGTAATGGTGATCGCGTCGCTGTGGACTTCGTCGAGGTTGGCCTGATATTTCTGCCAGACGTGATCTTTGAGGTTCTGGATCTCCATCCGTTTTTGCGCAAGCGCGACATCGAACCCGGATTTCCGCTCCTGCGCCTCGGAGGCCTGTTTGCGAATGGCCCGGAGTTCGTCCTCTGCGTGCTGGATGCCCGTCGCCACTTCGGTGCGCTGATGTTGCAGACCCGCCAATTGCTGTTGCGATTGCTCGCGCGCCGTGCCGAGTTCCACGACTTTCTGTTCCGACCCGGCAATTTCCTGCCGCAACTGCTCGATGCGTGCGGTGTGGTTGTCGATTTCGCCCGTGCACGTCTGCATCCGCTCGCGCAGGTCGCGGACACGGCCCGCGATCGGCTCCAATTGACCGCGGATGGAAGTGCGTTTGTGTTCGACGCCGCCTACGGCCACGCGCTGCTCGGTCAATTGCTGCGTCTGCTGTTCCTTCTGCGCCTGCAATTCGCGTGCGATGCCCTGTGCGACGCCATGTTCCTCGCGTAATTGGCCAAGTTGCGCATCGGTTTGCTGCAACACGGAGAGAAGCTCCGCGCGGCGCGCCTTGTCATCGGAATCCTGCTGTTCAATGCCCGTCAGCTCGAACACAACAGTATGGACTTTGCTCTCCAAATCACGGCGCTCGGTCGCCAACGCGTTGCCTTCGCCCTGCTTGGAGGCAAGCATGACTTCTTTGTCGTGCAATTCAGCGCGAGACTGTGCAATAGCGGCCTCGATTGCGGATTCTTTCCGCTCCAACTCGCTTTTGCGCGCCGCCAAGTCCGCTGCCCGCGCCTGCAGCCCGCTAATTTCGTTCGACAACGTTCCGATCTCCGCGATCTGGCTCCCTGAGATGGCGCTGAGAATACCATGTTCGCTGACGAACTCGCCATGGCGCGTCGCCACGGCCAGTGCGGGGTGCGCAGTGCGGAGCGCGAGCGCGGCATCGAGGTCATTTACAATGACCACATTTTTCAGAAGCGAACACATCAATGGTGCGAACCGCTCGTCCTTCACGCACACGATTGACATGGCGCTGATGCAGTCGCCAAGGCTTTCCGGGATGCTTGTCGCGCCGGGGAGCAGTTCGGGTGCAGCGACCGACGGGCCATTCGCCCCACTGGCCAGCAATGCCCGCGCTGTATCGAGGTCGTCTGCCAGAATCGTACGGCGATTATGGCTCAAGGCCGCTTCGATGGCCGGCCCGTATTCCGGGTCTATTTCGAGGATGTTGCCGAGCATCGTCGCGCCGTCAGGCGCGGTGAACAACTGGCGGAGGAGTTCGAGTCGCCCGCTCTGCTGGGATAACTCCGTTACCGAGGTATTATGCCGTTCAGACGTGGCAGCCAGTTCGCTACTGACGGAGGCGAGTTCGGATTCGCGGGCCGCGAGTGTCGTGCGGAGCGGCTCTACGCTGGCGCGCAACTCGGCCAGACCCTTGTCGAAATCCTCCAACCGTTGATCGAGCGCGCGGCGTTGGTCTTCGAGGTCCAACTGCTCGGTCGAAAGCCGCTCACCGCGAAGTAGATCGTTTTTCTTCCGCGCATCGAGCGCGCCGAGATCGTTGTGGGCCCGGGCGCGCTCACTCTCGCAGGCGACCAGCGCATCGTTCATCTCCTGGAGCGCGCGAGCCTTTTGAGAGAGTTCGGTGTTCAGACGGTCGAGAGCGGTCTGTTCCGTCTGGAGTTTGGCCTGTTCGGCGGCGAGAGAGGCGTCGATCTGGGCGAATTCAGCGTTGAGCCGGGCCAGTTCCTGTTCTTGAACGTGGATCTTTTCCTCGCTGCCCGCGGTTTCGCGTCGGTTGTTCTCGATAAGTTTCTCAAATTCGGCGATGCGCTC
>JBEKLX010000029.1:0-20394 GCA_050008795.1 Verrucomicrobiia bacterium
CAACTCATTGGTGCCGTCGCCAGCCACATCTTTCTGACCGTACTGCCATACGATCTTGCCCTTGCGATTTACCTGAATGACGCGATTGTCAGAACAATTGGTGGTGCAAACGTCCGATGGCAGACCGCCTGCGACGATTAACGTCAAACCCTTCACGCGTTCGGCGTCGCGCGGGCCGACGATTGGGTTCGTCACGGACTTCGACGCGCTCGCTTCATATTCCCAAACGATGGTTTGGGGCGTATTCGTGTCCAGCTCAATGACACGGTTATTGTACTGGTCAACGATAAGCAGGTTGCCCTTCTGGTTGAACCGTGGACGGCCGCCCGCCATCGCCGCCGTTGCCCAAGCCACCAAGCCGACGATCGACAACAAAATAAACCTACTGCGATGTGTCATAACAACCTTTTCAGTTCGACGGTTACGGAATGGCGCCGTGGGCCAGCTTGTTGAGGGTTTTCCACATTGATTCCGGCGTGTCGCAGTCGAGCAGCGCATTGCGGGCATCGGCGGTGTTGAGCGCGCGCATCAATCCGGCCAGCAACCGCAGATAAAACGCGCTGGCCGCCGATGGAATCGCTATGAGGAAGATAATCTTGGTTAAATGCCCATCTGCAGAGCCGAAATCGATACCGGTTTTTTTCAGGCCGAGTGCAAACGTCAGACTACCGCCATCGACGTTGCGCACGTGTGGAAACGCGAGGCCGTGTTCCACTCCGGTGCTGACCATCGCCTCGCGACGCAGCGCCAACTCAACAAGTAAAGTTGGTTCCTCGATGAATTTTTCCGCGGCCAACAGCCCCGCCAGTTCTGCAATTGCTTCATCACGCGTCTTTGCCGCCAGCTTCGGCGCCATCAACTCGACTGCCGAGAATCGCGCAATGCCCGCGCCTTCAGGATGACCTTTCCCATTCGCTGGCCTCTGCGGCCGGCGCGGCAACACTTCCGGATAATACAGGAACCGACCGCAATGCGGGCAGGACTGGATTCCCCTGACGGCCTTGGTGTCATTGACCAATGCAAGCGGCACCACCAGGTCGCAGCCCGAACAGGCGTTGCGGATGACTGGGACGACGGCGAGAGGGAAACGTTTCTGCAATCGTTGATAACGATCTGCGACTCCTTCGGGCAGTTTCTGCGCAAGCTGTGTAATCGCCTCTTCCAACTGCTTCAGGCGCGCGTCGGGGTTGGACGCTTTTTGTTCCGCGAGTGCAAAGTTCAATTCCTGCAATTGGATCAACTGATTCAGAATATTCTTCATGAGTACAATGTCAGCGTACAAATCTGGCGGACAGATCCACTCTAGTAGACTGGTCACTGCTATGCAAGTGGCAAACGGTCAGAACAACACCTTCGCGGTCTGTTACTGCAATTTTAGCCGCTCCTGCAATCGTGTGAAACGCGCGGCGGTCTTGTTGTTCCGCACCGCGATGGCCAGCGCTTTCTTCGAGCCAATGAGGATGACCAATTTCTTGCCGCGGGTAATGGCGGTGTACAGCAAGTTGCGTTGGAGCAAGACATAATGCTGGGTCAGCACTGGCATAATAACGCATGGATACTCGTTCCCCTGCGATTTGTGGACGCTTATGGCGTACGCGGGCACCAACTCGTCGAGGTCATCAAACTCGTACGCCACGTCGCGGCGCGAATCCTTCGAACTCGGCTCGTCAATCTCCACGATGACCTGTTGATCAACGAGGTCGATACGTTTCACGCGACCGAGATCACCATTGAACACGTCCTTGTCGTAATTGTTGCGGATTTGCATCACGCGGTCGCCCACCCGGAATGTGCGCCCGAACCGCTGGATAACCGGTCCATTCGGATTCAACGTCGCCTGCAACTCACGATTGAGGTTCTCCGAACCGCAGATGCCTTTATGCATCGGCGTCAGCACCTGCACATCGCGCATCGGGTCGAACCCAAACTTCGCGGGCACGCGTTCCGCACACATTTTCTTGATCGTCGCCAGCACCCGTTCCGGATCCTCCTCGTGAATGAAGAAAAAATCGGCATCTTGCGCAGGCGTGTCAACAACGGGCATCTGGCCTTCATTGACACGGTGGGCGTTTGTGATGATAAAACTGTCCATCGCCTGTCGGAAAATCTCTGTCAACCGCACCACGGGCGTGACGCCGGAATCGATCAGGTCGCGCAGAAAATTGCCGGGGCCTACTGGAGGCAACTGATCCACGTCGCCGACGAACACCACCGACGCGCCGAGCGGGATCGCTTTCAGCAAGTGGTAAGCGAGAAGGATATCAAGCATCGAGGCCTCGTCGATGATGATCATGTCGCCTTTGAGGGGGCTGCGTTCGTTGTGCGTGAACCCGCCTTCACGCGGGTCGTACTTAAGGAGCCGGTGGATCGTCTGGGCCGGCGCGCCGGTCGCTTCGCTCATCCGTTTGGCGGCGCGGCCAGTCGGCGCGGCCAGTAACACCTGACAATTCTTGGCCCGCAATATCTTTACGATGTCGTTGACTATGGTCGTTTTGCCGACGCCGGGCCCGCCCGTGATGACGCACATCTTCGACGTGAGCGCGGTCCGAATGGCAGCCTGCTGCGCAGCAGCAAGTGCGACACCGGTTTTCTCCTGCACCCAGACCAGTGCCTTGTCGAGGTCCAGCGTCGGCAGTTCCAGCTTTGCAGCGAGGAGTTCGCGCGTTTTTGTCGCCACGCCGCTCTCGGCATGAAACAACCCGGCGAGATAAACGAAGTCGTTTTCGATGACGACGTCGCTGCTGACGGCGAGAAGGTTTATCGCGTTCTCGATTGGCGCGAGTTCGGTCTCGAGCAGCTCCGCCGCTGCCTGTGCCAGTATTTCGTGCGGCAGGCAGACGTGGCCGTCGTCGGTCGCGTCCTCCAACGTGTGGACGACGCCCGCCTTGAGGCGATGGATGGAGTCCTTGGCGATGCCAAGCTTTGCCGCTATACCGTCGGCCGTTCTGAAGCCGATGCCGTGAATGTCCTTGGCGATCTGGTACGGGTTTTCCCGTACTTGCGGGATGGCCTGTTCACCGTATCGCTTGTAGATTTTCGCCGCATGAGCGCTGCTGATGCCGTGCCCTTGCAGGAAGATCATGATGTCGCGGATGCTTTTCTGGGTCGTCCACGCCTCCTTGATGCGCCGGGCGCGTTCAGGACCGATCCCGTCCACCTCCCGTAATCGGGCTGAAAAGCCGTCAATGATTTCCAGCGTCTGTGCGCCGAATTTGTCTACGATACGGTCGGCAAACGTCTCGCCGATGCCTTTGACCAGACCGCTGCCGAGATATTTCTTGATCCCGACCACGCTGCGCGGCAGGACCGACTCGAATTTCTCGACTACAAACTGTCGGCCGAATTGCTTGTGATTGGCCCAGCGACCCTGCGCGTGGACGGTTTCACCTATATTGAGCGCGGCCAGATTGCCGACGATGGTGACCGGCTCGACGCGGCCGCGGCCTTCCGGGACGAGGCGTGCGACCGTGTAATGGTTTTCTTCGTTGACGTACACGATTTGCTCGACGACGCCTTCGAGGTTTTCCAATGGCACTTTTGGCGTATTCGGCATGATTCGAAGCGTCAGTATAACTCGAATCACAGGCGAGCAGCAAGAAGGCGCGAGACGTGCTTTTCCGCCGGCACCTGCCGTTTTCGCTGGTGCGAAATAGCATCTTCATGTAAAACTTTCGCCTAAGCAACTCTCACAGCCTTTAACCAGAGGACTATCAATGAAAACAGAAATGAAAAGTCAGCAGTGTCGGCATGCACTCGTGATAATGGGGTTAATGCTCGCCTTGGCACTTTGTCTTGGTCTCACCGCCTGCGTATCTACTTCGCCCTCCACTTGTGCTCGTGCGAAAGTTTTCGATGTTCGCAAGTACGGCGCGATAGGCGACGGCAAAACTTTGGACACGGTCGCCATCCAAGCCGCGCTCGATAAATGCGGCGTGGCCGGCGGCGGGGTTGTGCGGTTCTCGGCCGGCACCTATTTGAGCCAGCCGATTACGTTGCGGAACAAGACGACGTTGCTGCTCGAAAAGGGCGCGACATTGCTGGCAACGCCCACGCAAGCGGATTTTCTCAAGAACGGCACGGACTGGCTGGCGGCCACAAGTGGCAGCGACTTCATTCCATTTGTCGGCGGTCGCAACCTCACCAACATTACGTTTACCGGTCAGGGGACGATTGACGGAAACGGCGGCGTCTGGTGGGAGGAAGCCGAGAAAGCACGGCAGATAAAACCTGGCTATACCCTGCCCCGCCCGAATCTGGTTGTGTTGACCGGCTGCACCAATGTGTGCATGCAGAACATCACCCTGCAAAACTCGCCCAAGTTCCATTTTGTACCCACGGATTGCGACGGGTTGATCATCTCGAACGTGACCGTGCTTGCTCCCCCTCATGCAGCCAATACCGACGCGATTGATCCCAGTATCTGCAGGAATGTGTTGATTACGAAGTGCCATATTGACGTGGGCGATGATAATATCGCCATCAAATCCGGCAAGAAGGTCGCAGGACGAGAGTTTGCATGCGAGAACATCACCGTCACCGATTGCGTATTTCTGCATGGCCATGGCGTGTCAATTGGCAGCGAAACGGTCGGCGGCGTGCGCAACTTGACGGTGCGGAATTGCACGTTTGAAGGGACCGAGAACGGGCTTCGGATCAAATCACAGCGAGGCAAGGGCGGCGTGATAGAGAATATCAGCTACAGCGACATCACCATGAAGAACGTTAACCCAGCCATCACCTTGACCAGCTACTACATGTATAGTTCCGCAGGAGATCCAACGCAGCCGTCCGCTATCAAGGACGAAAATGCAGAGCCCGTTACTGATAAGACCCCGATCTATCGCAATATCCGCATCAGCAACGTGACGGCCACGTGCCAGAAATCGGTCGGCTTCATTCTTGGTTTGCCGGAGAGTCCGATTTCGGACGTCGTACTGGAAAACGTCAGCATCACTGCTGCCACCACCGGCCTGTCGATCAAAAATGCCAAGGGCATCCAGTTCAAGAACGTGAAAATTATCAACAAGGAAGGCCCTCCGGTTGTCGTGGAGAACGCGCAGGTTGAAGGTTTGGAAAAAGTGGATGAAGTGAAATAAGTGCGACGTTGTTGTTTGTCTTGCGCGTTTCCGTGAAGCCATGCTCAAATTGACGGGCGCTCGGCTGCTGCTGGCCCCGAAAAGGATTCGGGGCAGGTTTCGTTTCTTGCGGAATAGTTAAGACCATTCTAGTATTTACAGCATGAGAGATAAAGGCGAGATGAAAGAAAATTTCATGACACGCAATGAAGCGACGAGTTTGCCTGAACTGCTCACTGTGTCAAAGGCGATTTCCGTCGACCGAATCAGATTGAACCTTAAAGCCACCGACCGCGATGGCATCTTGCGCGAACTGGTGCCGCTCGTGATCGACCCGCATGACGAACGCGGCACGGAAGTTCTGTTCAAGGCGCTGAAAGAGCGCGAAGACATGTGCTCCACCTGCGTCATTGATGGCGTTGCTGTGCCCCACTCGCGCAACGCGCTGGTTGGGTTGGTCTCCCACCCCGTGCTGGCCTATGGACGGCATCGTCGCGGCGTGGCCTTCGGCTCGCTCGACGGCAAACCGGTCCATCACTTCTTTATGTTGTGCGCGCCGAACGTCCGCGAACACCTGCAACTGCTCGCGCGGCTCGCGCGGCTGATTAACAAGCCGGAGTTCCGGGATGGATTGATGGCGACCGAAAGTCCCGACCAACTAATGGCGCTGATTCAGCGCATGGAACGACTTTAAGCTACCAATGTCTTTTCCCGTGACCAGACTTCGCCGGTTACGACGGAGTGCCGCGTTGCGGGCGCTGATTCGAGAGACGGAAAACTATTGGTTCATCATCTGGTGCCACCGCTGTTCGTGCGCGGTGGCTCGAAGAGTGATGTTTTCTTAGCAACAGGCCAGTGGGAAAAGTCTCATGTGGCTGCAGCTGTGGCGTGTGTGACCTCCGACATCCTCCGTAAATACTGCAGGTCAGGGCATCTCATCTCATCTGCTTGAACTTGTAGATGAGACAGGCTATCACCACTGCAGCGAGAACGCCCAAGCCTAGGAGTATCCATTTCAGTCCGGCGGAATCCGTGAAACCTTTGCGGCGGCGTGCGCCCGGACCGGCAAACGAAGGTGGCGGCGGACCGCCTGCGCCGATCTGGGCCAAGTCGACACCGGCCGTCATCGGCGGCAACGGTTCGCTGGACTTCTTGGCAGGCGATTCATAACGCATCTCGACCCCACCTATGCGAACCTGATCGCCGTCGTGGAGTCGGGTTTCGAGAATGCGTAACCCGTTAATGCGGGTGCCATTGGTGGAGTTCAGGTCCCGCATTTTATAGTCGTCGCCGTCGACGATAAAAGCAGCGTGGTGGTGCGAGACGGTGCCATCGGCAAGACGGATCATGTTATCGAGTGCGCGGCCGATGGTGATCCGCTCCTCGGTCAGCTCAAACGATTTGCCCCCCAATGTACCCGACAAAATATGCAGTTTCGGCATTCGGTATAACCCCGTTCGATCCGAACTCGGCAGATAATGTTCAACTGCTCGTTACAAGTCAATGGCGTTTTTACTTCTCGTCCGTTTATCGTCATGAATGCATGGCGTATTTTCACTGTAAGAAAAGCCATGGAGATGTCACTAATACCTGTAGAGCGCGAATTCGCCCCATGCAAAACAACGACCAAGAGGCTTTGTTCAAGACGTGGCTTGACCAGTACGGCAGGCTGATCCTGAAAATCGCTCGCGCCTATACGGTCATGGCAGAAGACCGGGAAGATTTGGTACAGGAAATCCTGCTGCAGATGTGGTGTTCCATGTCTCATTTTGAGGGTAGGTCGAATGCGTCCACTTGGGTTTACCGGGTGGCGCTCAACACAGCGCTCGGTTGGCGGCGGAAGGAAACGAAACGTCGCGCGCCACAAGTCCCGCTGATCGAGGTTGAAGAACTGCCGGGGACGGAAGAGAACCACGCCCGCCGGCTCGATGGAGAGGAAGTTGTCGCGCGACTCTACAATGCCATCCATCAATTGCCGAAAGTGGATGCCGCACTGGTGCTCCTCTATCTGGACGACCTCAGTTACCGGGAAATGGCTGAAGTCCTCGGCATCTCCGAAAGCAACGTGGGCGTGAAGTTGAACCGTGCCAAGCAAGTTCTGGCAGACCTCATGAAAGAGGTGACACATGAAGCTTGACGAATTGAAAGAATCATGGCAGGCGCAGTTGACCGGACGGCGGCTGACGCTCAATGCCGATATCGTGCTCCGGGAGCTTGAACGCTCCAAGAGGGATTTTGAAGCGACAATCTTCTGGCGGGATGTACGCGAGGTGGGAGGGGCCATTTTGGTAGCCGCATTCGTTCTCTGGTTCGGGATTAAGGACCATATCTGGCCACTGTTTGTGATGGCGGTGCTATGCGCAGGCGTTGCAGTCTTCATGGTGGTGGATCGGTTCCGTCAGCGAAAACGGCGCCCGTCGTACTCCGACCCTTTGCTGGCCTGCGTGGAGGAATCGTTGACCCAGATCAATCACCAAATCTGGCTGCTGAAGAACGTGTTCTGGTGGTATTTACTACCGTTCGGCGTTGGCTGCGCATTGTTCTGGGGTCAATGCTCTTGGACGTTGCTCAAAGCGGGGCTGTGGAGGCTGAAGGATTTTGAGATGCCGGTCGTTGGCGTCCTTCTCTACTGGGGCATCTATCATCTGAATCAACTCGCTGTGAAAAGGGGCCTCGAACCGCGTCGGCAGGAATTGGAAACCTTGCTGCAGAGCCTGCGAGCGAACTCCAAACCATGAAGAAGAACATCTGGATCGTCGGGCGGATGGCCTGCGCGCGATCCGAAACAACCAACAACTGGAGAACCAATCCCATGAACTGGCTGATACGTAGCTCGATTATTGTTATTCTGTTTTTATGCGTGGTCACTTTTCTGCACGCTGACGGAAACCTGCCTTCCGATTCGGAGATCGAGGCCATTTTACGCGAACGCATCGACACCGGCAAGCAGGCCGTGGGCATCGTTGTCGGAGTTGTGGACGAAAAAGGGCGAAGGGTCATCAGTTACGGGAGACCGAGCCGCGACAGTGACCGCACGGTTGATGGGGACACGGTTTTCGAAATCGGTTCAGCCACGAAAGTTTTTACCGGGCTACTCCTGGCGGATGCAGTCGAGCGGGGCGAAGTGAAGTTGGACGACCCGATTTCAAAATATCTTCCGTCCTCGGTGAAAGCTCCCGCCCGCAACGGCCGCCAGATCACCTTGCTCGATCTGGCGACACATCTGTCAGGCCTTCCGCGGGTGCCGGACAACCTTGCTCCCAAGGATGCGAACAATCCCTACGCCGATTATACGGTCGAGCGGATGTACGCGTTTCTTTCCGACTACACTCTGCCCCGCGACATTGGCGCGAAATACGAGTACTCAAACTTGGGAGCCGGATTGCTGGGCCATATCCTAGCGCTGAAGGCCGGCACCAATTACGAGACCCTGGTGCTCCAGCGCATTTGCCGCCCTCTTGGCATGACGAACACGCAGATCACACTTTCCCCCGAACTCAGGGCGCGAGCGGCGACAGGCTACAACAAAGAGGGCAAGCCGGTGCCGGACTTTGACATTTCCACACTCGCTGGCGCGGGCGCATTGCGCTCCACCGCCAACGACATGCTGAAATTCGTCGCAGCGAATCTTGGACTGGTCAAATCGGATCTCTGGCCCGCGATGCAGATGGCGCAGGCACCCCGGCACGCGGCCAGTCAGCCGAATTGGGAGATCGGCTTATGCTGGCATATTCTGCACGAATTCGGGACGGAAGTGACCTGGCACAATGGCGAGACGATGGGATTCCATTCCTTCATCGGCTTCGATAAGATGAAGCGGCGGGGCGTAGTGGTGCTCGCCAATTCGGCCCACCTCATTGACGATATTGGCCTTCACCTTCTCGAACCCAAACATCCAGTGCCGCACGTCGAGCCGGTGAAGGAGCGCGTCGCGATTCATTTGGAACCTAAAATCCTCGACCATTACGTCGGGCGATATGAATTTGAAGAGGCGCCAGGTCGCCTCTTCAATTTGCGGCGTGATGGGGACAAACTGATGGCCCAACTTACCGGCCAGCCTTACCACGAAATCTTCCCGGAATCCGAAACTAACTTCTTCTACAAGGTGGTCAACGCCCAAATCACCTTCAATAAGGACGCAAGCGGCAAGGTGCAAAACTTGGTGCTGCACCAGAATGGCATCGACCACACATATAAGAAGGTTTCCGATGAACCGCCCAAAGAACGGCGGGCCATCAAGCTGGCCTCCGTGGCATACGACACCTACGTGGGCGAGTACCAGTTGGCGGGCGGAGTAGTTTTCGCCGTTCGGCGCGATGGCGACCGTTTGTTCGTGCTCTTCACGGGTAGGAACCCGCAGGAAATCCTCCCCGAATCCGAAACGGAGTTTTTCTATAAAGATTACGATGCGCAAATCACCTTCGTGGAAAACACTGCGGGACAAGTGACCGGATTGATTGGTCATCAGGACGGTCTCGACATGAAGGCCGTAAAAATCAAATAGGCCGGGGGGCCGAGCTCGTCTCACTCGGAAAGCGGCTCATTTTCTTTGTCACCTTTTCGTAGGTTTGAGCCACTGATACGGTGACTATGAAAACAACATTTGGAACCGAATCACTTAGCGATGCGCAACTGGTGGAATGGAGCCTGACGGGTGACCGCGAGGCGTTCGGGCGGATCGTCGAACGCTACCAATCTTTGGTTTGCTCGGTCACCTACTGCGCCACCGGCAGCTTGAGCCTGAGCGAGGACATCGCGCAGGAAACTTTTCTAACCGCGTGGCAGAAGCTGTACGCATTGAGCGATGCGGCGAAGCTGCGCGCTTGGTTGTGCGGCATCGCGCGCAATCTGATGAACAACTCGCTACGTCGCGGACATCGCGACCCGGTTCACGCCGCCGAACCGCTGGATACGATTTGCGAACCGGCTTCGACGGAACCGTCTCCGTCGGCCCAAGCTGTTAGCCGCGAGGAAGAAGCGATTCTCTGGCGCGCGCTGGAACGGATTCCCGATACGTACCGCGAGCCGTTGATTCTGTTCTACCGCGAGAACCAGTCGGTCGAAAACGTGGCCGAAGAGTTGGAATTGAGCGAGGACGCGGTGAAACAGCGTCTGTCGCGCGGACGCAAGCTGCTGACGGACGAAGTGGAGGCATTCGTTGAAGGAACGTTGAAGCGCACGACGCCCGGCAAAGCGTTCACGGTCGGCGTCCTCGCGGCGTTGCCCGGGTTCGCAACTCCAGCCAAGGCGGCAACTGTTGGCGCGGCGGCAGCCAAGGGAAGCGCGACGGCCACGGCATCCGTCTTGTTGGCTTGGGCCGGAACAATTCTTGGGCCGTTGCTGTGCATCCAAGGCGCGTGGACTGGCGTTCAGACGAGGCTGCAGGAAGCTCGGTCCGCGCGCGAACGGCAGTACGTCATTCGATCGGCGTGGATCCGCCTCATGCTGGTTACGGTGTTTTGTCTGGCGGTGATGACCACGGTTTTTCTTCCCACAATCTATTGGGAATCGCAGCCATTGCTGATTACCGCGCTGCTCATCGTTCTGAGCATGGGCTATGTCGGGTCGTTCATTCTAGGCGTTGGTCAGAACCGGCGGTTGCGCCACATCCGGGATGAAGAAGCCAGGGCCGGCAGGGCTCCGGCGAGTCCATGGCAGGCTATCCAACCCTGTGAGTATCGCAGTCGATGGTCGTTCCTCGGTATGCCCTTGCTTCACTTCCGTCAGGGACGGGCTGCCGACGGAAAACGGACGACCTCCAAGGGCTGGATTGCCTTGGGCGGGGACATGGCCATCGGCGCGTTTGCGTGCGCGCCGGTCGCCGTCGGAGGCATCGCCATCGGCGGAGCGGCGTTTGGATTGGTGTCCATTGGCGGTCTCGGGCTGGGACTGCTGACGTTCGCTGGCTGCAGCATCGGCTGGTGGGCCGTTGGCGGACTTGCGGTCGGGTATTACGCCTTTGGCGGATCGGCGATCGCGTGGTTTGCGGCACGCGGTGGAGCAGCCATCGCCCACCATTTCGCGGTCGGAGCAGCGGCCTTTGCGGAGCATGCGAACGACGCAGTCGCGCGTGGCATCACACGAAACAATCCCTTCCCGTTCTTGTTGGGGACATTTATGAGGTGCGCGAGCCTGCTGCTGTTTGCCGCCGGCGGCCTGAACCTGTGGCGGGTGCTCAGGATCATGAAAGCCTCACGGAAGGAGTTCGTCAGGGAATCCTGAAGCGGCGACTCCGTCGGCGCGCGCCAAGCAATTGTCCAGTACCCCGTGATGTTCATCGTCGTCTGCCTGCGCAAAGAGTCGAATTACAAGATCTGCGGAACTTATTTGAAAGACCAACTCCAGAGAAAGGAAACGAATATGAAAAAACTTACGTTGGCATTTATTGGCGCCTGTTTGGTCGCAACAGTCGTCATTGCGATCATCAAATGGCAAACGAGTCTTACGCCTCCAGCCACAACAACCAGTCAGCCTGCCGCAGCTCCGGCACCGAGCGTGAAACCTTCTCCGAGAACTTTCGAGGCAAGCGTGAGCGTTGCCGAGACACCGGAGACAGACCGCAGCGTTCCGGAATCGCCCGTCGAACCTGCACAGGCTCTCGCCGTGGCGGCGCCACCACCCGCTCCGGTCCCTGTTCCACCAACAGCCAAGCCCGCCGTTGCCATGGTCTTGAGTCAGCCGCTGCAGACTCTGGTTTCGCCAGAAGCCAGCTATGCGCAGAAGCAGGCGGTGTGGAAGCAACTGAAAGACACCCATCAGTTAGATCAAGCAATCACAGACTTGGAGCACGCCGCTCAGGCTGACCCGTCGGCTGCCGAGTATCCCGCCGCGCTGGGACAGGCTTATATTCAGAAGCTGAGGACAACCGAGGACATTCGTGATCGAACCATCTTAGCCATGCAGGCCGACCAAAACTTCGACCAAGCTTTGAACCTTGACCCGTCCAACTGGGACGCGCGCTTTTGGAAGGCTGCCGCCCTATCCCGCTGGCCGGCGGAATTGAACAAATCAGAGGAGGTCATGCAAAACCTCGTCACCCTAGTCGAGCAGCAGGAGGTGCAGCCGCCGCAGCCGCAATTTGCGCAAACCTACGTGCTGCTGGGCGAGCAATACCAAAAAGCCGGTTACGCCGACTACGCCAGAGAAGCCTGGCAGCGCGGCGCAGCGTTGTTTCCAGATAACAACACGCTGCGGGAGAAACTGGCGGGCCTGCCGTGACCTCGGTTGTCACAGGGAGCACCGTTCGTATCGGCTGAACCCGCTCTGGCTACCGCTACCTGCCCTGTGATGGCGGTGGTACACGACCACCGGCGAAAAAGCGCATAACGAGAGCTTGACAAAAGAATTCAGTGCGCTTAGTATTTCGACAGTCATCTAATTAGATAGAAAGCGTAATACCAATGGCGACGAACCTGGCATTCAAAGCGATAGCGGATCCCACTCGACGGGAGATCCTGCGTCTGTTGCGCAAACGCGAGATGTCGGCCGGCGAACTGGCGGAACGATTCGATATGACCAAACCCACTATGTCACATCACTTCGGGGTGCTGAAAGAGGCCGACCTGATTACCAGTCGGCGCGAAGCGCAGACCATTTGGTATTCGTTGAACACAACGGTTGTGCAGGACGTGCTGGCTTGGGCGATTGACTTGGCCGGCGCAAAGAAAAATGGAGGCAAATCATGAAAAAGAAGTATTATGCAATTTGTGGGGCATTGATACTGGTGACTCTCATTGCCACGCTGATCGTATACCCGCATCTTCCAGAAACGATACCGACACACTGGAACGGCCATGGACAAGCCGATGGGTATGGGTCCCGTTCATCGATATTCTTCTGGCCGGGCTTCATGGCGGTTATACTGCTTATGTTTGCCGTGGTGCCTTGGCTCTCGCCCAAACACTTTAAAATCGATACGTTCGAATCCACGTACCTCTATTTGGTACTCATTTGCATGAGTCTAATGTTTTACATCAACGCATTGTTTCTGTGGGCCCAGTGGTCGAGGCACGTCCTCATCGTTCGCGCGATGATGGGAGGCATCTCCCTGTCCTTCGCGCTCATGGGTAATGTGATGGGGAAAGTGCGGCGCAACTTCTGGGCTGGTGTTCGCACGCCGTGGACTCTGGCCAACGAGCGCGTGTGGAACGCGACGCATCGCTTTGCTGCCAAAGCCATGGTGCTGGCAGGGGTGGCGGGATTGATCGTGGCTCTGGCTAGCGAGCAATTTTGGTTGTGGATTGGTATCATCTTGCTCGGCGGCCTGAGTCCGGTTCTGTATTCGTTGATTTACTACAAACGGCTGGAGCGCACAGGCCAACTTGAGACTTGAATCGGCCCGCTGGCGAAAAGGAAGCGAAAGCTTGTAACATTTCAGCTAGTCTGCTTCTCTAGTTATAAAAGGGGCAACAAGAGTCTGGGAACAGAGGAAGGAATGCCATGAATAAAAACATTTGGATCGTCGTGTTGCTTGTCGTGGTGGCGGTTTTGGCAGCAGTGGTGGTGAGTCAAAACCTGCAAATTGCGCGCATGGAAGAACAACCGCGAATTGCTGTTGCTGTAAATAGAAATAAGGTGCCGCCGAAACCCACGCTGGCGAGGAAGGCACCGGTGCCATTGCCGGAGGCGAGCATGCCTGAAAACGTGGAAGCGCAGGCTCCTGTGCCAACGACCGATGCACCAACCAACACGAGTACGGGGACAACGTCCAACTTCTTCGCCGGGCTTTCAGGGATGATGAAAAACCCGCAAATGAAAGAGATGGTCCGCGCCCAGCAAAAAATGGTTATCGATCAAACGTATGCTTCCCTGTCCAAGTATCTGAATCTATCGGCAGATCAATTGGATGCGCTCAAGAATCTACTTCTGGAGCGACAGATGGCCATGGTGGATTCCGGGCTTGCCGCCATGAGTGGTTCCGAATCGGAGCGGAAACAAGCCGTCGAGGACACCAAGGCGATCAAGGCCGAGTACGACCAGAAGATCAAAGATCTGCTCAGCCCGCAGGATTACCAGACGTTCCAGGATTACGAGAAGACGGCCAGTGAACGCGTCCAGATACAGATGTTCAAAGGCACATTGCCAGCCGACGCCGCGCTGACCGACCAACAGGAGAACGATTTAATCACCGCCATGTATGAGGCGCGGAAAGATCTGCCATCATCATCGCTGTTGAACAACCGGAACTCTGATCCATCGCAGTTGACCGAAGAGCGCATCGCCGAGACGATGAAGCAAATGGAGCAATTGCAGCAAGTGTATGCCGACAGGGCAAAAGGGATTCTTACTCCGTCGCAATACGAGCAGTTCATCCAGTGGCAACAGCAGATGAGCGCCATGCAGGCCGCGGCCATGAAAATGGCGCAGCAGATGTTCGGAAACAAGGGTGCCGTCCAACCGCCGGTTGCCAATCCTAATCAGGCGCGTTGAGCGCCATGACTGCGCCATCAAAACCACGAGATTATTTCGCCACGACGCACTGGTCGGTGGTACTGACAGCCGGGCGTAGTGATTCGACACATGCGCGCGCAGCGCTTGAAAAACTTTGCCAGACGTATTGGTATCCTCTCTACGCTTATGTGCGACGGCGGGGCTACAGCGCGGCGGACGCCGAGGACTTGACACAGGGGTTCTTCGCCCGGCTTTTGGAGTTGGAATCCCTGGCCGACGTGCGCCGCGAGAAAGGCAAATTCCGGTCGTTCCTGCTGGCCTGCATGAATCATTATCTTTCCGACGAACGGGACCGGGCTTTCGCCAAGAAACGCGGCGCGCAACAGACCATATCCCTGGACTCACAGGCTGCTGAGACCCGTTACAGCCATGAGCCGGCAGACACGACGACACCCGAGCGATTATTCGAAAAGCAATGGGCGTTGACGCTGCTGGAAACGGTTGTGCAACGGTTGCGCCGCGAGTACGAGGCGGACGGTAAGGGCGGTTTGTTCATGCAGTTGCGGTTCGCCATTACCGGCGAGAAAAGTGCGGTGCCATATGCGGAGTTGGCGATGCGACTCAGTCTGAGCGAGGAAGCGGTCCGTGTAGCGGTGCATCGGCTGCGGCGGCGTTACCGGCAACTGCTGCAGGAAGAAATCGCTCACACAGTGACCAATGAAAACGAAGTCGCCGATGAACTCCAGTCGCTACATCGCATTCTTTCCAGTTGAGCGGCGTCTGACACGCCTGTAACATCTCGCTAAGTTTCCCTCTGTACACAGATGGAGGGAGAAAATATGCCGACAGAAAACAAGTGCCCACATTGTGGGAAACCGGTGTCGCCGGATGCCCTGATGGGGTTGTGTCCAGAGTGCATGCTCAAGGCCGGTCAAGGCACCGGCGCTACGGGTGGTGCGCAGGCAGCGCCATCTGCCCCGCCCGCACCGGCAGAACTGGGCCGCTTCTTCCCACAATTGGAAATCATCGAGTTGCTCGGTCGCGGCGGCATGGGCGCGGTCTATAAGGCGCGCCAGAAACAACTCGACCGTTTCGTCGCGTTGAAAATCCTGCCGCCGAGTGTCAGCCACGATCCGGCATTTGCCGACCGGTTTGCTCGCGAGGCGAAGGCGCTGGCCAAGCTCAATCATCCCAACATCGTCACCCTCTACGAATTCGGCCAGGCCGACGGCCTGTACTATTTCCTTATGGAGTTCGTGGACGGCGTGAATCTGCGCCAACTGCTCAACTCGGGGCGCATCGCTCCGCGCGAAGCGCTGGCGATTGTACCCCAGATTTGCGATGCGCTGCAGTACGCTCACGATCACGGCATCGTCCATCGCGACATCAAACCGGAAAATATTTTGCTCGACCGCGCCGGGCACGTGAAAGTGGCGGATTTTGGGCTGGCAAAACTGGTGGGAGGTGGCACTGCGGAAACAGTCGCAGGACGGACCCCTACGCCGTTATCATCGATGACTACGGAAGCCGGGCAGGTAGTTGGTACACCGCAATACATGGCGCCAGAGCAGGTAAAACATCCGCAAGAGGTGGATCACCGGGCCGACATTTATTCGCTCGGCGTCGTGTTCTACCAGATGCTGACTGGTGAACTTCCAGGAAAACCGATTGAGCCGCCGTCGTCCCGTACCCACGGGATTCAAATTGACGTGCGGCTGGATGAGGTCGTGTTGCACGCCCTGGAGAAGGAACCCGATCGTCGCTACCAGCAGGCCAGCGTACTGAAGACTGAAGTGGAGACCATCATCACCACGCCGCCGGTGAATGCCGAAACATTTACTCGGGAGGTTCTATCTCGAGACTACGTTTTGAACATTGGCAGTTGTCTGCGCCGGGGCTGGGCGTTGGTGCTGAGTGATTTCTGGCCTGTTGTGGGCATCGCCGGGCTGATCTGGCTGCTGCTGCACTCGGCCAACTCCACTTTGGTGGGCATCGTGTTCGGTGGCCCACTCATGGGCGGGTTGCAGTTGTATTTCCTGCGGAAGATCCGGGGAGAGCAGGCTGGCATGGAGACAACCTTTTCCGGCTTCAGCATCGCTTTCGTGCAACTCTTCCTCGCTAGCCTCGTTATCATGGCGCTCACGGTAGCCGGATTTGTTTGTCTGGTATTGCCCGGCATCTATCTCTTGGTTGCGTGGACATTCGCGTTACCTCTGGTCATCGACAAACGTCTCGATTTCTGGCCGGCGATGGAATTGAGCCGTAAGACGGTCTCCAAACATTGGTGGAAGTTTTTTGGATTCGCGATCGTTTTGTTGCTGGTCAAACTGGCGGGGATATTGGTCTTCTGCGTCGGGTTCCTGGTGGCGGTTCCCGTCGCTTTGGCCGCGTCGATGTATGCCTACGAAGACATCTTCGGTTCGGTCGGGCGTTCAGCTGCGCTGGCCAGCAGCCCGGCAATGCCGCCCCGCTCGAAGACCGGAGCTTGGAAGGCTGTAGTAGTCGTCGCAGCGGCAGTGGTGCTGATTCTGGCCATCTCGTTCGGCGCTGTGCTGGTGGCGCTTATCGTGCCCGCGCTGAGTAAGGCTCGGGAGCGCGCCGCCACACATCGATTGGTCTCCGACTTCGTGGTTCGTGGGACTGTCAGCGATGCCGTTACTGGCAAACCCATTGCCGTCGCACGGGTGGCGGACAACGTCTACGGGGCGCGTCCCAACCGGACCCCGCGGGAAGCTTGGACCGACGCAACCGGTCGCTACAAACTGAAGACGTGGTATGAAGAGCACTCCATTGCCGCTTCTGCGCCCGGTTACGAAACCAAACTGGCCACGTTGCTCACCAAACCCTTTGGCAAGGAAAAGCAAGCGCAAATGGATTTCCTGTTGCAGCCGACGAGCCTGAATGGCAACGACAAGAACTCGCTGGTTGCTCCAAAATCCACGGGCGGCGCTGATGGTGACATCAGTTCAGCTACGAACCTACAAACCGAGTTACCCCCGAAGCAGGAAGTTCAAGGAAATCTTGGCGAACCGTATGCGCACAAGACCCATATTAGCGGTGGTTTCCTGACAAAGGATGAAGTCTCGCAGGATTTCAATCAGGTGCTTTCGCTTGCTGCCAACGGTCGCTTCAGCCTCGACAACGTCAATGGCCGAATCGATATCAATGGTTGGAATCGAGACGAGGTAGTCATCAAAGCCATCAAACACGGCAAGACTAGAGAGAGCGTCGAAGCAGTGCAAATCGAAGTCGAAGCTCGGTCCGATCACATCGCCATTCACACTCGGCAACCTGCGACCAGGTTTTGGTCTTGGTTTTGGTGGAAAAACGATACCGTAAACGTTGACTATACGATTCAAGTTCCGCAACAGGCGCGCCTGGAGAAGATCATAAGCGTCAATGGAGAAATCGTGATTGATGGCGTGTCCGGCGACATCGAGGCAATCACAGTCAACGGTGAGACGCAGATCAATGGCGCGGCTGGCAGCTTGAAACTTTCCACCGTCAACGGCCAGATCACAGTGGACCTGGCTTCGCTCGGAGGCAGCCAAACCGTGTCGCTCAACACGGTCAATGGTCAGATCGTAGCAACGTTGCCCGACGGGGCCGATGCGGAAGTCTCGGCCAACACCGTCAATGGTAGCATCACCAGCGAGTTCGCTTTGTTAACTGTGAAGAAAGAGTTCCCTGTCGCTAGCACTTTGAGAGGCACGCTCGGCAACGGCGACGCGCGCGTCAAAGCCAACGCGGTCAATGGCACCATTAGCTTTCGACGAGGCAAGGACGCGCAAAAGTCCGGTGCGAATCAGACCAAAGAGGAAGACGCGGGGCTGGCGCAACCTGCGGTCAGCAGCTCATCCGCAGTCAGACCGAAAACAACTGCCGACCAAGTGGCTGTTGAGGACCTCGCGCTACAGATGCTCGTGGCTATCCGCGAAAAGGACGACGATGCGCTACGGGCACTCGCCACGGACCGTATCACGGGCTGGACGGATGCCTTGCCGCAGTTTGCTATCGAGTTGCGCGAGCGCTTTCGTCGGTTGACGGACGAGCCTTTTGACATGCGAGAAGGCGAGTCAATTATCGAAGGCGACCTGGCCGCGGTGAAATGCACCGGGCCGGAAAAACTCGGTGGCATATATCTCGTCCTCTTTTTTGTGAAGACCGGGAACGGTTGGCGCAATTACTCGTTGCGTAACTCGCCTCCCGACATCCCGCTGGCGCAGCACTTCGCGAATTTCAAGAGGGAAATTGAAGAGGGTTCATCTGCTTCGACCCACCAAGAGACCGATGGCCAATGAACGTTCCCTTGAAGGCATCTCTGGTAATTGCTGTTCTCCGCTGGACGGCCCGAATCGTTGGGACATTGGTGCTCGCGTTCGTCCTTGTGATGGCGATTGGCGAAGGCGTGCCGAACCCGCTGCGGTTGCCGTTGCGGGAACAACTTCTTTTCCTGTCGCTTGCGTTAATGTTGTTGGGACTGGTCGTCGCTTGGAAATGGGAAGGCGTTGGTGGGGCACTTGTTCTGGGCGGGTTTGCCTGTTTCGCGCTGGTGAACCACGGAATCAAGATGAACGTCGTGTTTGCGCCGCTGCTGATCAGCGGCCTTTTCTATCTGCTTTGTTGGTGGTTGACGCGGCGAAAGCCGGGTTCAAGCTTGGGAAATTAACCTCAGCGAGACAGCACACACCAAACAAGACGGCTGTATTTGCCATTGCCTGCGGAGAATGCGCCCGTTATATTGACCGCGCGAATGTGGCGCGGACGTGGCGAAACTGGCAGACGCGCAGCCCTCAGAAGGCTGTGACCGCAAGGTCGTGGAGGTTCAACTCCTCTCGTCCGCACCAATAATGCAAGGGAAGTATGAAGCGACTCAGTCTCATTGTCAGTTACACCATGGCGATCGCGATGCTAACAGCATCGGTTTCCGCGCAGGTTTTCAAACCGATCGATCCGACCAAAAATGCTGACGCCATCAACGGCAAAGACCTCCAGTTCGACACAGCCAAGTTGAAGACGGTTACGCCGGGTACGCGAGAGATGAAGGGCGCGTCGGTGTCGGACAAGTTTGTGGAATTGAAGGGCGACGTGGAGTTTACGAAGCTCAAACTGCAAACGCTCGACTTGGCCACTGTGACCAAGCCGGACATACCTCACAAGAATTTCACTGCTAAGCGCGTCGCCGTTACAGACAACGTGCGACCGGATAAGGACTTGGACGACGTGCGGCAGGCCAAAGCGCCCATCAGTCAGCGACAGATCCACCCCTTCATGCCCGGCGGCGAAGAAGAATTAATAAAGCAGCTTGGCAAGCCACCGCTGTCGGTTCGTGAATGAAATAAACGCAGCCCGCAACGGTTTGCAGTCCCCACCCCCTACGCTTAAACTCTTCGAGAGTCCGCCGCCCAGCGGTCAACGAATACGGGGAAGTGGCAGCGCTGGCAGACGGATTTGTCGTTGAGGCAGAAATCTTGAAACACCTGCATTAATCCCTGCTGGCGCCGCTCGGTCTTGAGGAACCGCCGTGCGATGGCGGGCGTGGCAAAGAATTGTCCGCTCGCCAGCCGCAACAAGCTGTTGGCCTCCATGCCGCGCAATGCCGCATATCGTGAGTGTGCCTTCGCCTCAAGATTATGGTCGCCGCCGGTTCGCGCATAAGCGGCTACGAAAGGCAGAACAATGTTGGTGACGATTTCCTGTGCCCGTGCCGCGCCGATGAGTTCCGCAGGTTTGGCCTGTGATCGCCCGCCGAGCGTGCAATGGCGGCTCCAGTAATCATCGCGGACATGCAGGAAAAACTTCGCAAGCTCGCCGTCACCTTCGATGGCGTCGACGACTTTCTCCATCAGGTCCGGATGTTTCTTTAACAACGCCATCGCCGCGCCGAGGCGCCGGTGCGGGTGGTTGGCGGGCCGAATTCCATGCATCC
>JBEKLX010000003.1:0-49532 GCA_050008795.1 Verrucomicrobiia bacterium
CCATCGTTAAGTTCAAACCCGACATGGTCATCGTGGATATTTCGCTGCCCGGCCGCGACGGCATCGAATTGACCAAGGATCTAAAAGTGCAACGCCCGGATCTTCCGGTCTTGGTGCTCTCGATGCATGACGAATCATTGTATGCCGACCGCGCACTGCGTGCCGGCGCCCGCGGCTACATCATGAAACAGGAATCACCAGAAAACCTTATCCGTGCCATCCGCCGCGTCTTGGCGGGCGAAATCGCCGTGAGTCAGAACACCGTTGGACGTATCCTCGCCCGCATGGATGGGACTCATTCCAAGGTGGGGGCTTCCCCGCTTGAGTTGCTCAGCGACCGCGAACTGGAAGTATTCCGTCTCATTGGTTCAGGGCACTCTCGAAGTCAGATCGCCGCTGAATTGCATCTGAGTGTAAAAACCGTGGAAGCGCATCGCGCCAAGATCCGCGAGAAACTTGGGCTGCAGAACGCCACCCAGTTGCTCCAGCACGCGCTTCAGTTCTCGTGGGACCAAGGCTCTGGTGCTCGCAACAAGCCTCGCCGTTCCTAGCCAGCCATAGGACTCCGTCCGATAGCGGAATCAGTCTGTTGCCCAATTGTCACAGTCGGCCTGCCGTCTTATCCTGCGCCACGATCACTGAGGCCAAGGGAGGTACGGTGATGTGGCGTAGGTGTGGATAATTTTGTGACTGCCGAAAGGAACGATGCGGAGCAATAGACTTTCAACCAAAGATTTACCAGAGACATGTGGAAGCGTTCTCGGAGTGTTTCCGCAGGAGGATGTTCAGGTCTCCACACTGGACGGTTGCATAAGCGCGCTTGCCACCGCTGAACAATGGACCAGACAATTTGACGGCATCGACATCAAAAAGGTAGGGCACAGCGGCACAATCACGAAATTGCTTCACGAAGCGCGCCTCTGCCAGAGAACTTCTCCTACAGTAATTGCATACTGCAAGGGAAACTGGGATGCCTGCATTGAGGCGCTGGCTGAACGGATTGCGCCTTACCTGCCGTATCCCATCGACAAGCGCGCGTTACGGGCTGCGATTCAACAACTGTTCACCCACGAACCGTCTCCATTGCACTATTTCGAGAGCGTTCCTGAAACGCAACACCAGTCTCAGGAAATGGAGGATCAATCCAATGGAATCTAATCAACAAGCGCAACCCACCTACCAGGAAATTGCCGCCGACGCCTACTTGATCTGGATGAAGGAAGGACGACCGCATGGACGCGAGATGGCCCATTTGCTGCAAGCCGAGCAACACCTGCTCGCCAATTGTTCGCGCGACAAGAAGACATTGATCCACCGCAAGCCTGAACTTATCCAGTCATTGACCGCAACCCACAAAGTGCGTCCACGCGGATTCGGACCCGCACCCGTCAGTCTGCAGGAGGTGTGATCGTGACGACCGTACGGAAGGACTTCGAGTTGGCCATCCGCTTGGAAGACGGCGACAAGGGGACGAAGAACCTTTTTTCCTTGTTGTCGGAGCAGTCCATCCGTGTTCGATGTTACAGCTCGTATAACGATTGGGACCAGCTGGTGATACTGGCGATCGTCGACGATCCGAAGCACATCCAATCTGTTCTGCAAGCCGCAGGCTACAGTTGCCAGCTTGAAGATGTCATCATAATCAGTCTGCCCTCTTATCGTCCGGGTATCATCGCAAGTTTCGGCTGGCTGCTGTCTCAGTCCGGGATAAATATCCTCTGTTCTCATCTGGCAAACATCGTCCCAGACGGCTTCTGCGTGGTTTTCAAGACCACGAACAATCAACAGGCAGTTCAAGTTTTAAACGCCGCGATCTGCACCCCCTTGTTTTCCGGGGAATACGGAAGTTCCCACGCGGCAACGGAGGAGATACACGTTTAACCTGACTTGCCTCATGACAACACGGACGATTTTACTTATGATTTGTACAACCTCGCAACACCGGCTCGTAGAGTCAACTGAGGGCATGCACTCGCCAGTCATCCCTCGATTCCTCCAATACTCCCCGACGAGCCGGTGTTGCTCTTTTGACCCGTTGACGCATCTCCACGGTGAATCAGTGCGTCCCAGCAACGCCCTCAGCGCCATTCGTGTTTTGGGTATTTCCGCTGCAGCTCTTGTTTGAGCTTTGGGTAGGTCTCTTTCCAGAACGTGGCAAGATTGTCCGTCACCTGCACTGGGCGATGGTTGGGCGCCAGTACCTGTATACAAATGGGCACATGATGGTCGGCAACCCAGAGGCCTTCCTTGACGCCGTATAAATCCTGAATTCGCGCTGCAATGATCGGCGGCTTGTCCGGGGCATAAACTATTTTGAGCCGTTTTGGTGGCGCAGTCCCGCGACTGCGTGGTCGTTGTGGTAATTCGATCCATTCAGGCGCGTGTTTCTCGATCCATGCCTGTTGCTGCGGTGATAACCAGCCTTTCACCACCGGCCAAACAGCCTTGTCCTTGATTTCCTTGTAGCTTGCCGCGCCGTGGCAGATGTGCTTGAGCATGGACAATCTCTCTTCCGCCGCGATCGTGGGCAACCCGAGTTCAGGCATCCAGTCGTGCAACCGATTCACGCGCACGATCCACTGTTCGACGGCTTCGCTCCAATTCTTTAAAATGCACCTACCCGCTTCCACCTCGTGCGCCAGGATGTTCGCCGCCTCATCCGTCGGCACATTGTCAGAGCGTTCGGCGGTCAGGACCAAATCACGGAATCGCTTCTGTCGCTCGGCAAAGACCCGCCGCAACGTCGATTCATACACGACTTGCTGCGTCTCCTGAAAATCGTCGGGGAACAACTCCCGCAGCCATTCCTCCTTGATCGCCGTTGCCAGACTCAGCAACACGTTCAACTTGCGATCCTTGCCTGTGCCGGTTTGCACCTCGCGCACCTCCGCTGCCACCAGCAACGGCGCATTCTGCACTGTGCTTTCCCGCACCAGCATACCGCGCCGGCCATGCACCAGTTCGCACCGCAACGTCCCGACATCCATGCGGCGGGCCAGATGGTCAGTGAAACCAACCAACAAACACTTCTGCACAGCCTCGCGGTTTAAAGGCTTTTCGCTCGTGTCCAATCCTTCGCGTTCTGCGATTCGCAAAAACTGGTCGTACAACGGTCCGACCTGCCGCGCCGTTTGCGCGTGGACGCCAAGCCGGCGACAGCGCTCGACGTAGAACCCGTTCCGTTCCGCGTACCGCCATGCCCGCATCAGCACGAAGAAATCCGATTCCGTTTCGCCGCCGAACAGATCATCGCGCGCGTCGGCCACCGTGCGTCCCTGACCGTGCACCAGCAACTCGCGTCCTTGCGTAAGCGCGGCGATCAATGCGACGGGGCGGACGCAGCCCAATTCCTGTGCCTCCAGCAACATCCGCGCGTACCGTGGATGCAACGGAAAGGCCAGCATCCGGCGACCGAGTTCCGTGATACGGCGTTGGTGGTCAATCGCTCCCAAATCCTCCAACAACGTTTCCGCCCGTTCCAATGCCCGCGGGTCGGGTGATTCCAACCAGCGGAACGTCTTCACGTCATCCACGCCGCTAGCCTTGAGCGTCAGTACGACCTCCGACAAATCCAGCCGTTTAACTTCGGGCAATTCCTGCAATGAGCGCGTCTCGTGATCGCGTTCAGTCCACAGCCGCAGACAATGTCCCGGCGCAGTTCGTCCCGCGCGGCCAGTGCGTTGGTCGGCCGAAGCGCGGCTGATCTTTTCGACGAGCAACGTGTTGATGCCGCGATATGGATCGTAACGCGGGATCCGGGCCAGTCCGCTGTCCACGACCAGCCGCACACCATCGATTGTCAGCGAGGTTTCGGCGACGTTGGTGGCGACTACAACCTTGCGACGGTCGTATCGGGCGACGGCAGCGTCCTGATCGTTCGGCGGCAAGTCACCGTGCAACGGTAGCGCGATGAACTGGCTGCCAAGCGTGTCCCGCACCGCCTGCACAGTGCGGCTGATCTCGTACGCGCCGGGCATGAACACCAGCGCGTCGCCCTCGGGATACTTGCGCACGAGCCGGGACAGTTCTTCGGCAGCGACATCCCAGATCGGCATGTCGCCGACGGATTTCGAAAGGTATTCGATATCGACGGGATGCGTGCGACCCTGCGACGACAATACCGCGCATGGTTGGAGATATTTCTCCACCGCGCCGACGTCGAGCGTGGCCGACATGACGATGATGATCAGGTCCGGCCGCGCCGACTCCTGAATTTGCAGCGCCCGTGCCAACGTAATGTCGCCGTAAAGATGGCGTTCGTGAAACTCGTCGAAAATGATCGCATTGATGCCGCGCAGTTCGGGATCCGCAAGCATCTGGCGCAGTAGCACACCCTCGGTGACGTACCTGATCCGCGTGGCCGGCGATGTCACGTTATCGAGTCGAATCTGGTAACCGACTTCCGCACCGAGTCTCGAGCCGCGAGCTTGAGCAACCCATGTCGCAAGCATACGTGTCGCCAACCGGCGCGGTTGCAGGATGATCACCTGCCTGCCCGCCGACTTGTCCGCCAAAGCCGGTGCGGCGTCGGCAGAAGCTTCAGCAAAGGCCGGGCCCATCGATCCCAGCACTCCGCCATCGAGCAGCATCTGCGGCACCTGCGTGGATTTACCGGAACCGGTCGGAGCAGTGATGATTAGACGCCGTTGTCCCGCCAGTGTAGCGAGCAAAGAGTCGCGAAGTTCAAAAATGGGTAGTTGAAGGCCCTGCATCACTGCGCAGCATACCACAATCTTGGCCCGGATTATTCGCGATACTTCGCGAATAATCCGGGCTAGGATATACAGACAATGGTCGAGAAGCTGCATCATAACGTCTACGTCGTGCTGCTGGATGCAGCAGTGCTGCATGAGCGGCGTGTGTTGATGGCGAATCCGAAGCGTGATCCCGCAAAGCCATGTGTGTACGTCGGGATGACGGGGATTCCACCCATCAAGCGGTTCCAAAACCACAAGAACGGTTACAAGTCGTCGCATTACGTCAAAAAGTATGGGGTGCGATTGTTGCCGGAATTGTACGAGTACCTGAACCCTATGCCGTTCGGCGCGGCCTGCCAAATGGAGAAGGAATTGGCAGAAGAACTTCGCGAGCAGGGTTACACCGTCTGCGGCGGGACGTGACGGAACTGCGGATGTTTGTCAACCCCAGATGCGATTCAGGGCAAGTTTCGCATCAAATGGGAAATACTCGCTTGTCACGCGCAGAATTTTTCGACAAAGTGCGGGGCACGTGAAAACACAGCAACAAAAGGAAAGAATCATGTCGAAGGAACCAGTTGTAACCGGAGCCAAAGGTTGGGTGGCGTATCGTCCTGAGATCAAGGTGCTCGATTGCACGATCCGCGACGGCGGGTTGATGAACGATCACAAGTTCGAACTCAAATTTGTCAAAGCCGTCTATGACACCTGCAAAGCAGCGGGGGTCGACTACATGGAGGTCGGGTACAAGGCGTCGAAACGATTGTACTCGCGGACGAAGTACGGGACGTGGAAGTTCTGCGACGAGGAAGACATTCGGCGCGTCGTTGGTGAAAAGAGCAAGTCGTTGAAACTCTCAGTTATGGCGGATGCGGAGCGAACAGACTATCACACGGACATTCTTCCACGGGAAAAGAGCGTGGCGGACATGGTGCGCGTGGCGACTTACATTTACCAGATTCCGGCCGCACTCGACATGCTGAAAGACGCGCACGACAAGGGATACGAGACGACCGTCAACCTGATGGCCGTTTCCACGGTGCCGGCCAGCGAACTCGACAATGCGTTGGAGGCGCTCGCGGCGTCCAAGGTGGGAACACTCTATGTGGTGGACAGTTTCGGCTCGATGTACAGCGAACAGATTCGCGCCCTAATGAAGAAGTTTATGGGGTTCGCAAAACCAGCGGGCAAGGAAGTGGGTATCCATACGCACAACAACCTTCAGTTGGCGTACGCGAACATCATCGAGGGGATCATCATGGGCGCGAACCGTCTTGACGCGAGCATCGCGGGCTTGGGACGTGGAGCAGGTAACTGTCCGATGGAGTTGTTGCTGAGTTTTCTGCACAACCCGAAGTTCAAGCTGCGGCCGGTATTGGAGTGCATTCAGGATCACGTCGAGCCGCTCCGCGAGAAACTAGGGTGGGGATTTGCGATCCCATACATGATCACGGGGCACCTCAACCAGCATCCGAAGGCAGCGATGGAATTGATGGAGAGCAAGAAAAACAAAGACATCGTGAGCTTCTTCGACTCGCTGACTGTGGAACAGTGACGTTTTTCGCGCTTGTCGTGGGCAAATTTTTTTGCGAGAGTGCGCGCACATAATCGGAGGCGACATGAGGCGGGTCGAGTTCAAAGGCAAGATTCTGATGGTGGGCTATGGGGCGGTGGCGCAGTGCGCGCTGCCGATCCTGGCGAAGTTGATCAAGGTGCCGCTCCAAAACATCACGGTGATTGATTTTGAGGACCGCCGCGAGCAGCTCAAGGAATGGACGAAAAAAGGCGTGAAGTTCGTACGCGACCGTGTGACCCAGGATAACATCGGCAAGTTACTTGGCAAGTATCTCGGGGCGGGCGACCTGCTGGTCGATCTGGCCTGGAACATCGACTGTTGTGAAATCCTCAAGTGGTGCCATGATAACGGCGTGCTCTACGTGAATACGTCGGTGGAACTGTGGGACCCGTATGCCGGTCCACCAGATCAACATCCGACTGAGCGGACGCTGTATTGGCGGCACATCCGTATCCGCGAGATGAAGGCGAAATGGAAGAAGCCGGGGCCGTCCGCGGTAGTGGAACACGGCGCCAATCCCGGTCTAATCTCTCACTTCACAAAGCAAGGACTGCTCGACATCGCGGAGCGATTGCTCTCCGACAGGAAAGTCAAAGGCAAGGATGCGGAGGAAATCCGTCAGCTCGTCAAGGAACAGGCGTTCAACCAACTTGCGATGAAACTTGGAGTGAAGGTGATTCATTGCAGCGAGCGCGACACGCAAATTGCCAACAAACCGAAGCAGGTGGACGAATTCGTCAACACGTGGAGCGTGGAAGGTTTCCGCGAGGAAGGCACGACGACGGCTGAAATGGGTTGGGGCACCCACGAGAAGGAATTGCCGGCGCAGGCATACGAACACAACGAAGGTCCGCGCAACCAAATCTGCCTTGCGCGGATGGGCATGAATACCTGGGTTGTGTCATGGGTGCCGAACTATTGCATTCAGGGGATGGTCGTCCGCCACGGAGAAGCATTCACGATTTCGGACAAGCTCACGGTCTGGAAAAACGGCAAAGCAATTTACCGTCCGACGGTGCATTACGCGTACTGCCCATGTGACGCGGCAATCGCGTCGTTGAACGAGTTGCGCGGAAACAATTATAAGCTACAGTCAAACGTGCGGATCATGTATGACGAAATTACCAGTGGTTCGGACATCCTTGGGGCGCTGTTGATGGGTCACGCATACAACTCATGGTGGACCGGCAGCGACCTGAGCATCAAGGAATCGCGGCGGCTCGTGCCCCGCCAGAACGCGACGACGATGCAGGTGGCAATTTCGGCCGTGGCGGCGTCGATGTGGATGATTGAGAACACGGCGATGGGCGTTTGCGTGCCCGACGATTTGCCGCACGAGTACATACTCGACATCGCGAAGCCTTATCTCGGCAAGTTTATCTCAATCCCATCGGACTGGACGCCGCTGAAGCATTACACCAATACGTTTGACGGCTATAACAACCCCTCCATTGACTGGGATGATCCGTGGCAGTTCAAGAACTTCCTGACTGCGGACAGAGATTAAGATGGTCACCCGTAGCGCCCTAAAGAAACTCGCGAAAGAACTCGGCACACCGCTGTTTGTGGTGGACCACGATGTGTTGCGGCGTAACTACGCCACATTCAAGAAGTATCTCCCGCGCGTGCAGGCCTATTATGCGGTCAAGGCCAACTCTGATCCTGCCATCGTCAAAACGTTGTACGAGTCGGGCGCGAGTTTCGACGTGGCTTCAATGCCGGAATTCAAGATCGTCCACGAGTACATCAAAGACATGCCGGCAAAGCAGCGGCAGGATTGGATTTGGGACAAGATCATTTACGCCAATCCCATCAAGGCCAACGAGACTTTGCGGGAACTCGACCCGTACAAGCCGCTGGTAACCTACGACAATTACGAGGAGATCAAAAAAATCAAGAAGTACGCGCCGCACGCCGGTCTCGCGTTGCGCCTCCGAGTGCCGAACACAGGCGCCATGGCCGAACTCTCCTCGAAATTCGGCGCTGCGCCCGGTGAAGCCGTTGACCTGATTCTCGCCGCGGAGAAAGCGGGACTGGTGGTCGAAGGATTGAGTTTTCACGTCGGCAGCCAGACCACGAACTTCGAAAACTACGTTCAGGCGATCAATCTCGCCGCGAACGTGTTCCGGGAAGCAAAAGACCGCGGCTACACAAAAATGTTTCTGCTCGATATCGGAGGCGGTTTCCCCGCGCCGTATGATCCCACGGTCAAGCCGTTCCGCGTGCTGGCAAAGATCATAAACCGGGAAATTAATCGGCTGTTCCCGAAGAACATTCAGATTCTGGCTGAGCCCGGACGATTCCTGGTCGCAACAGCCGCAGTCGCTATCTCGAAGGTCGTAGGCAAGGCGGTGCGCGACGGGAAACTCTGTTACTATATCGACGACGGCGTCTATCACACGTTCTCGGGCGTCATCTTCGACCACTGCCATTACCACCTGAAGGCGTTCAGCAAGGGGCCGACGCAGATCTGTTCGGTGTTCGGTCCGACTTGCGATGCGCTCGATGTGGTTTCCATGGCCGAGGAACTCCCCGCGGATCTTGAGCTTGGCAACCTGCTTTACAGCGAGAATATTGGCGCCTACAGCCACGCCTCGTCCACGTACTTCAACGGTTTCCCACCGGCGAAAGTGGTACACATCAATCAATAGGCGCGGTAAAAACAAATGAGGCCGAGAAAAATGGCGGTCAACGACCTCATGCAATAGAACTCGTAACGAACGTTTGCCGTCGCCATTTTTCGTTGCTGATAACAACAGAGCCGACTATATTTTGCGCGCCAAACTTGGCGGTGCGCCCATAGCTCAACTGGATAGAGCGTTGGTCTACGGAACCAAAGGTTGCAGGTTCAACTCCTGCTGGGCGCGCCATTTTCCCGGCTGACTCGTGGGGACAGTCGACAAATCGCTTTCGCACTCCGGTCTCACACTGCATCTTTCCCGCTATTCAGCCTGGTTATCATGTCTTGGACCCAGCGCGCATGCCTGGATTCCTCGTTCTTAAGTTTCTCCAGAAGCTCTTTTACAAAGTCGATATTGCAGTGAATCGCCAGATCGGCATAGAAGTCGTGGGCTTCATTCTCTCTCCTCAACGCCTCCTGTAGGATTTGATCCAGCGTCCTCGATTCACGTATTTCCATTACTGGTCCCTCCTGTGCATGTCGGCTATCTTCATCTGGCGTCACCGACTAACGATAAGTCTTGTCGTCCACACGGCTGAGATCAATTCCATCCTTGAAAACTCCAACCGTCACGACCGCGAATGTAAACACACTGGTGCCGGTTTCCAAGTGTCCGCCGAATGCCTTGTCGGCATCGCTCATGGTGATGTGGGCGTGGATGCGGCCGTCAATCACGTATCCGTTCATGCTCACGATGTCAGCCGGGGCATCGGGGTTTTTCACAAAGTTATTCTTCGATGGGAACGTGCGATTGCTGACCACGTGGTAATTATAGCCGCGAACCGATCCGATGCCGGACAGGATCACAGCATTTCGAATATGCTGTTCTTTCACCATGCGCTCCAGACCGGCAAGGAGGTCTGTTTGATACTTGAAACGCAGTACTAGGACCCGGTCGAATTGGCCACTCAGCGCATACGCCTCCGGCACCGTGTCGCTATTCGGCTTCGAATCCTCCGCGGGCTTGGCGGCATTGGTCACCTCGGTGCGGGTTGATTGGGCCGCCGCTATGCTGGTAATCGCCAGAAAACTTAGAATCTGAATCAGCGTGCGCATGGGAATGCTCCTTGTTCAATAGGCATTGAGTACCATTTTATGGTTCGCGACGGTAAGCTAGCGCCCGAGTCTCTGCGTCGTCAAGGGCGGAAACCAACGTGATCCATGTGATGGAGTTCGACCTGTGCCTCTCAAGCCATCTGGTTCCGATGGACTGGCGTCAGAGCGCCCGAACTTTCGCAATGATTTTGGCGGCGCTGATCCCGTAATGATCGAGGAGTTCCTCGGCCTTGCCGCTGCGCGGCAGTTCGCGCACGGCGAGCTTGTGGACCCGGATGCCTTCGGGTGATACCGCTGCGGCTACGGCATCGCCGATACCGCCATCAGCATAATGATCTTCAACGGTGATGATGGTGTTATTCGTGCATTTCGCCGACTCGATAAGCAGCGCGGCATCAATCGGTTTGACGCTGAACAAATCAATGACGCGAATGAACACGCCCTGCGCCTTGAGTTGCTCGTATGCCTTCAACGCCTCGTGGAGTGTCACGCCCGCGCCGACCACGGTGACTTTGTCGTGATCGCTGTGTCGGAGCACCTTGGCCTTGCCTATGCTGAACTGTTCATTTGCAGCATACAAGGTTGGCGTCTTTGGGCGCGACGTGCGGACGAACACCATGCCTACGTGATTGGCTGCCAGTTCTATAGCGCGCTCCGCACTGACGCCATCGCTTGGATACAACACGGTGCAATCCACGATGGCGCGGAACAATCCCAGGTCCTCCAGTGCCATCTGCGACGGGCCGTCCTCGCCGATGGACACACCGCAGTGCGAGCCGACGAGTTTGATGTTTGCCCTGGAAATCGCCGCCATGCGGATTTGATCGGCAGCGCGTTCGAAGAACGCGGCAAACGTCGAGGCGAACGGCACTTTGCCACGTGATGCCAATCCCGCGGCGACGCTGACCATGTTTTGCTCGGCGATGTAACACTCGAAATAACGGTCTGGAAAAACCTTCATAAACTTCTCGGCGAAGGTCGAATTCTTCGTGTCGCCGTCCACCGCGACGATGCGCGGATCCACCTTGCCAAGCTTAGCCAATGCGACGCCGTAAGCCTCACGCGTTGCCGTCGTTTCACCGGGCTTGTAGGTGGGCGGTTCCATTGGTACAGGCGTATGCGCCGGGATTGGTTCGGCCTTGGGCGTGCGTTTGACCTTGGCAACGCCAACCTTCGTCATCTGCGCCTGCAACTCGGCGATGGCCTTGTCGCATTCCTCGCCTTTCTTCAATGCCTTGCCGTGCCAGCCGTCTTTGTCCTCGCAGAACGATATACCTTTGCCCTTGATCGTCTTTGCCAGAATCACCACCGGCTGATCAGTCGCCTTGCGCGCTTTGCGCAACGCGGAAACGATCTGCGCCATGTCATGCCCGTCAATCACCAGCGGTTTCCAGCCGAATGCCGCCCAACGTTTCTTGTACGTGTCCATGTCGTGCTGAAGCATCGTAGCCTGCGACTGTCCGAGACGGTTGATGTCCACGATAGCCGTCAAATTGCCGAGCTTGTAGAAAGTTGCTATCGCAGCGGCTTCCCAGACCGAACCTTCTGCGGATTCGCCGTCGCCCATCATCACCCAAACGTGATAATCGCGTTTATCAAGTTTCCCTGCCAATGCCATGCCCACGCCAGCGCCAAGGCCTTGTCCAAGCGATCCCGTCGCCACATCCACGAAATCCAATCGCGGTGTCGGATGTCCTTCGAGATTATTGCCGAATACGCGCAACTTGAGCAGTTCAGCTTCCGGTATATGACCAACCTCAGACCACGCGGCGTACAGGATCGGCGCGGCATGACCTTTCGAGAGAACGAACCGGTCGTTGTTCGGGTTCTTCGGATTCTTCGGGTCGAACCGCATCCCGCCGAAGAACAACGCGGCGATGATATCGGCCGCCGAGCAACACGAAGTCGGGTGACCCGAAGCAGCCTCGGTCGTGGCGCGGATGGAATTGATTCGTAATTTGTTGGCAACATCTTTCAGGGCGGAAAGTTTATCTGTCGTCATAGTGCGGTGGATGCTAAAGGAATCGCCCGTTTGTGTCAACGACGGGGAAAGCAAGGTGTTAGTCAGGCGTACCGCTTTCCATCTTTACTCGAACTGAATCGCCGGCCATACTTGGGCGCTAGGAGGACATATGGAACAAACCAGCAAATCAAATGAGATGCGTCCGGCGGTTCGACTACTAATTGGAATATTCGCCACTTCGATGCTCTTCATTGGGCTGCCCATCTTAGTTTACCATGCCATTGCCGGTGGTTCTTGGGATATTTGGCTGTATGCGTTTTTGGTATTAGCTATAGGGGTAGGCTACGCTAAGATTGCGGTCACTGGTCGGTGGTTTTGTTTTCGGAAACCAAGCGGCCCAAAAGGTGCTTAACACCGCGCTGAAGCCAACGCCAAAAGCATTCTGGGCTTGCGGCGGCTGACCTCAATCATTCCCTTCCCCACACCCTGACCTTCCGTTTCCGCTGGCTGATTGCTAGAGTTCCAGCATGATCGAACCTGAATTGCTTTTGGACGCCTATCGCGACGGCATTTTTCCGATGGCGATAGGCCCCGACAAGTGCATCGGGGCAGGCAAGCGGGGTGACATCGGTTGGTTCTCGCCCGATCCGCGCGCGATCATTCCGCTCAATGACCGGTTCCATATCCCCCACGGGTTGCGTCGCGTGCTCAAGCAGAAGAAGTTAGACATAACATTCGACACCGATTTCAAGGCCGTCATCCGCGCGTGCGCCAAACGGAAGGAAGGCACATGGATTTCCAGAACAATCATTGAGAGCTACTGCAATCTCCATCGCCTCGGTTACGCGCATAGTGTCGAGGTTTGGCTGGCCGAAACCGCCGCTCCACGCTCAACGCCCCACGCTTCACACTCTACGCGCCTAGCCGGCGGTTTGTATGGCGTCCATATCGGTGGCGCGTTTTTTGGCGAAAGCATGTTCCATCGCGCCACCGACGCCTCAAAGGTCGCGCTGGTGGCGTTGGTTGAACGGCTGCGCTTGCGCGGATTCGTGTTGCTCGACACACAATGGATCACCCCGCACCTTGCACAGTTCGGCACCTACGAAATCCCGCGCGCGGAATACCTGCGGCGTCTGCGTCGCGCCGTGGCAATCAAGTGCGAGTTTTGAGCTTGCGAGGCATTAACCTTTTGACGATTTTAACTTTTTAGACGGTTTAACATTCGTGAAGACCGCTGACTTCAATTACGTTTTGCCGCCGGAATTGATCGCGCAACAACCGTTGCCCGACCGCGCCGCATCGCGGATGATGGTCATTGAGCGCGCTACGGGCGAGATTCGTCACGACCAGTTCCGCAACCTTGGCGCGTACCTACATGCTGGCGATTTGCTGGTGCTAAACGACACCAAAGTCATTTCCGCTCGTATCTGGTCGCAATCGCCTGTCGTTGAGTTGTTGCTCGTGGAAAACCTTGGCGATAACCGTTGGTCGGCGTTGGTCAAGCCCGGACATCGCGCCAAAGTTGGATTCAAGCTGCGATTCACGCCGTGGTTCAACGCCGTTGTGGAAGGCGAGGCCGATTTCGGCGGACGCGTCCTCCGCTTTGAAGGCAACGTGGATTCGTATCTACAACATCACGGTGCGCCGCCGTTGCTGCCGACCGAGATCGTTACCAAACGGTGTTCGCGCGGGCAGCCGGGGCGATTGCCGCGCCGACAGCAGGTTTACATTTCACCTCCGAGATACTGAAACAACTCAGTGAATTGGGCATCGAACATACGTTCATCACGCTGCACGTCGGCATAGGTACGTTTCGGCCCGTGAAGGTTGAAAACGTCGAAGAACACAAGATGCACGCCGAGAAGTTCTCCGTTTCCGCCGAAGCCGCAGCGGCAATGCGAGCAGTTTGGTCTTGTAGGAGGGGCATTCCTGCCCCGACCGGTCGCGACAAGAATGTCGCTCCCACAGAATCTAAGTCACGTATCGTAGCTGTCGGCACGACTGTGGTGCGAACACTGGAATCGCTGGGTGAACCCTGGTCGCCTATGGCGCCGCCAGAGGCGGGTAAACCACGCGCGGCGGAAGGTTCAACCGACATTTTTATACGTCCGCCATTCAAGTTCCGCGTGGTTGACGCGTTGTTGACGAATTTTCATCTGCCGCGCTCGACGCTATTGATGCTGGTGAGC
The DNA here is from genome assembly GCA_050008795.1 of Verrucomicrobiia bacterium. Taxonomy (GTDB): domain Bacteria; phylum Verrucomicrobiota; class Verrucomicrobiia; order Palsa-1439; family Palsa-1439; genus CAIKBP01. The sequence goes on from JBEKLX010000003.1 coordinate 14,162, forward strand.
GCATTCGCAGGGCGGGAATTAATCCTGCGTGCGTACGACGAGGCCGTGCGAGAGCGGTACCGGTTTTTCAGCTACGGCGACTGCATGCTCATTCTTTGATGGCGTCGTTCATCTTCTTGGGCCAGACGAACGAGGCGATGATCGACAGGGCCAGCAATCCCGCCACCACCGGAAGCGCGATGCCAACGGGTATTTCGCACCATCGGCTGAGCAGCATCTTCGCGCCGATGAACACCAGCACCGCCGAAAGGCCAAATCGCAAGTGATGGAATAGCTCCATCGCGCCAGCCAACATGAAGTAGAGCGCCCGCAGCCCCATGATCGCAAACACGTTGGACGTGTACACCACGAACGTGTCGCGGGTAATGCCGAGCACGGCGGGGATGGAGTCCATCGCGAACACGATATCGGTCGTCTCCACTACCAGCAACACGACGAACAACGGCGTCGCCATCAGGCGTCCATCCCGGCGCAGAAAAAACTTCGTTCCTACATAGTCCGTCGCCACGGGCACAAAGCGCCGAGACAACTTCAACACCGGGTTCTTCTCAGGCTCGATTGTTCGGTCATTCTGCAGTGCGATCTTTACCCCGCTAACGACCAGTACCACGCCCAATGCGTATAGGAACCAATGAAACTTCTGGATTAACGCCACGCCGCCGACAATGAAGGCCGCCCGAAACACCATCGCGCCTAGGATCCCCCAGAACAGGCAATTGTACTGATACTGCGATGGCACTGCGAAATATGAGAAGATCAACAGGAAAACGAACAGGTTGTCCACGCTGAGCGATTCCTCTACGAGATACGCCGTCAGAAACTCCAGTGACGTGTGCGCTCCATTGGGGTGCAACCACCACACCAGCCCCATGTACGACAGCGCCAACGCAATCCACAGGCCGCTCCACAGCAGCGCTTCGCGAAACCTGATCGCATGCGCCTTGCGGTGGAATACCCCTATATCCAACGCCAGCACCGCCGCCACCACCACGCCAAAGATCGTCCACAAGGTCGCGCCTGCTGTCATTGCGGGCGATTCTGCGAGCTGCCGGCAGTTGAGTCAACCGAAACCGGCTCTTATCAGCCGACGAGACTGGACAGGGCACCACCGTTTGCTATGCTCGCGCCATCCGATGAATAAAACGCTGCGAGTGCTGGCGGCATTGATATTGGTGGCGGTTCTGGCACGCGCCAGAACCGTGGCTGGGGTTGATTCAAATCGGACAACCAGTGAAAGTGCGCACCGATTCATCCCGCGAAGAGTTCACTGGCGCCATCAACAGATCAATCGACAGGCCGAGTTTACACCGCGGAATGTGCAGACGGTGGAAGACCGCGTTGCGGCAGGTGTTCGGCGTCAATGTCCGTTTGCCGGGCGACAACCTCAAACTCCGAGCGGGCATGAACGTGGACGCGTTCTTCCCCAACGTGCCGCCAATACCGAAATGAGCAACCACATGAATGGCTGCGAAGAAGCGCAAAAGACGCAGAAGTTGTTTGCCTGGTTGCGTTGTCACTTTGCTATTTCTGCGCCTTTTTTCGGCCAACCTTGCCTTCCGATATGCCTGAACGTGACTTCATAATCGAGAGCGGGCCAGATGGTGGCAGTGCCGGAGTCTCCGTAAGAAAGTCCCGGTGGATGCAGTATGGAATCTTGGGGACAGCGTGTGCGCTGGTCATCGGGGTTTACGTGTATGCCGCCCACTCGAGCGCGTTTGCATCGTTGAGCCCGAATGCGGCTGACGCTTATTACAATTTGCTGGTGCAGGGTTTTCGCGCCGGCCAGCTCAGCCTGAAGAAAGAGGTGCCGCCCGGACTTGCACAACTTGCCGACCTCTACGATTCGACCGCCAATGCTCACTACCGATCTGGCTCGTACAAGATACTCGACCTGAGCTACTACAAGGGCCGGCTCTACCTCTACTTCGGGGTTACGCCCGCCTTGCTATTATTCTGGCCGTTCACTGCGCTGACCGGCCACTACCTTTTCCACGGACAAGCCGTGGCAATCTTTTGTGCCATGGGCTTTCTGGCCAACGTGGGCCTCCTGTGCGCATTGTGGCGGCGGTACTTTGCCGAAGTGAGCGTCTGGGTGGTGGCAGCTTGCACGCTCGTGCTCGGTCTGGCAACAGGCATGCCGGTGCTGTTGTCGCGATCCGATGTTTGTGAAGTGCCGATCAGTTGCGGGTACATGCTGACGATGTTGGCCCTGTGGGCGATTTGGTGTGCGTTGCACGACACGAGGCGAAGACACCAGTGGCTGGCGGCGGCGAGTGTGGCTTACGGGCTGGCACTGGGGGCGCGCCCATCCTTGCTGTTTGGCGCAGTCATTCTGTTGGTGCCGGTGGCGCAAGCGTGGCGTGAGCGACGACCGATTGGGACTCTGTTGACGGCGGCGCTCGGCCCGATCATGCTCATCGGGCTCGGGCTGATGCTCTACAATGCCCTGCGATTCGACAATCCGCTGGAATTTGGGCAGCGCTACCAGTTGAATCCAGACCGGCAGGACAGTATCCAACATTTTAGTCTGCGCTATCTCTGGTTCAATTTTCGGATTTATTTTCTGGAGCCAGCCCGGTGGAGTAGTCGTTTTCCCTTCGTGCATGACATCGCAGCGCCACCCCTGCCAGCAGGCCGTGCAGAGGCTGAGCATTCCTTCGGAGTCCTGACTACCATTCCCCTGATATGGCTGGCACTGGCGGCGCCTCTGGCCTGGAGCAACTGGTCGGCGGAATCGCGCTCCGCCTTGCGCTGGTTCGTAACGGCTGTGGCGCTATTTTTTGGAATTTGCGCGTTGACCTTGGGTCTCTATTACTATTTGGCGGTCCGGTTTGAAGTGGAGTTTCTGCCCGCATTGGTGCTACTGGCCGTGGTTGGCATACTCAGCCTGGAGCGCGCGCTGGCCCCGACCTCGAAGTCGGGGCTGGCTGACCGGCCGGTCTGGCGGCATACGGTGCGCTGGGGCTGGGGGCTACTGCTCGGCTTCTCGGTAGCATTCAACCTATTTGCAGGTGTTAGGCAGCACGCCGGGGTGCACAACGGTTTGGGGAACACTCTGCTCCGATCGGGCAAGGTGACGGAAGCGATGCAACACTACGAACAGGCGCTGCGGCTCAACCCCGATTACCCCGAGGCACACTATAACCTGGGGTTTGCCTTGGCTCAGGCGGGCAAGGTGCAAGAGGCGATCGAGCACTACGAGCAGGCACTGCGGATCAAGCCCGATTATGCCGATGTACACAACAGTCTTGGAATTGCCCTGGCTCATGCGGGCAGGATGCAGGAGGCGATCGGACATTGGGAGCAAGCACTGCGGTTCAAACCCGATTTAGCCGAAGCGCACTACAATTTGGGATTTGCTCTGGAGCTAGAGGGCAAACTCAAGGATGCAATCGGACATTATAAGCAGGTGTTGCGGATCAAGCCCAATGACGCCATGGCACGGAGTGGACTGGCGCGATTGCAGGCTGTTCAGTGACAGATTGGGTTACGGATATGGGAACAGAACCTTCTGAAGCTCGTGTCGACCAAGGCGCAAACTCAAAATGAAGCGATGCAGATGAGTATGACCATCATGCTGCCGTCGATTTTCTTTTCCGGCTTAATCTTCCCACGCGAAACGATGCCGTGGATTTTCTACGCGATAAGCACGATGCTGCCGTTGACCTATTTCATCGAATTGATGCGCGGGATAATACTGTGCGCGGCGAGGGGCTGACTGAATTCTAGCGGCACTTGATGATTTTGGCGATCATGGGCGGAGTGCTGTTCTCCCTCTGTGCATTGCGTTTCAAGAAGAAGATAGCGTAGAATTGGTTTTTATTCGGACCTGCTTTTCGATATACGCTTTGGCAGCGCAACGGTCGAGGTTGGTGCGGCGGCGAGCAATTCGCATTAAGATGAGGGCACCATGAGCAAAAAACATGTGCAGTGGTTGTACGAGGAACTGCCGACACTGGTGAACCAAGGCGTGGTGTCGACAGAAACGGCGGAAAAACTGCGGCGGCATTTCGGCGAACCGGGGGTGAGCAGCGAGAAAAAACTAGCAGTCCTCATTCTCAGTATTCTCGGCGCGGCCTTCATCGGGGCGGGCGTGATTCTACTGGTGGCGCACAGCTGGGATGGTCTGAGCCGTGAGACACGGATGGTGCTGGCGTTCATTCCGCTACTGACTGCGATTGCTCTAGCCGTGTGGGTGCTGCTACGAAGGCGGGAGAACTCACCTTGGCGTGAAGGGGCGGCAACGTATTGGGCGCTCACAATCGGGTCAACGATCTCGCTCGTAGCGCAAATTTATAACATTCACGGAGACACGGCCCGGTTTTTCCTGACATGGATTCTGTTGGGGGTTCCCATCGTGTACATATTGCGGTCGAATGTGGCCGCGTGTCTTTATGTAATCGGTGCGACGACATGGGTTGGGTGCGCCGCAGACGAGTACAAAGCCGGGACCGCGCTGTGGTATTGGGCGCTTTTGGCGTTGCCGATGCCGCACATGATTCGGCTCTGGCGCGAACAACGATACGGTTGGGGTTCGGCGCTGACTGGCTGGGTGTTGGCGTTGTCTCTGTGCGTTGGAACGGGGTTAGCGCTCGAAGGGACGATGAAAGGTTCTTGGATTGGAGCGTACACGGGTTTGCTTGCGTTAATGTATCTGGCGGGCGTGCGTTGGTTCAAAGAGGCGACGACGATATGGCACTCGTCTTGGCAATCAGTGGGCGCAATCGGCCTGGGAGTGGTGGCGCTCATTCTGACATACCACCAGCCGTGGAAAGAGATTCAATCTCATGGTTGGCGCGAGGTTTGGGCGCCCGGCTCGGTCTTGGTCATAGGGAGTTTGATCGCGGCGCTCTTGCCGATTGCCGCCGTGTGTGCGGCGGGGCGTGAAGCGCGCGCCGCAAGTTGGAACAGTCTGGATAGGGTGATGGTCGGACTGGCCCCGCTTTGCGGGGTGGTCGGGTACGTTTTCGCTGCGGCTTGTCAAAATGAAGTGGTCGGGCGTGCGCTATTCAACGTATATCTTTTTGCGCTCGGCTTGGGGCTATTGGTGGCTGGCGTCCGAGCAAACCGGTTAGGGAACGTGAACCTAGGTCTGTTGGCGTTGTCTGTGTTAATGATTGCGCGATTTTTTGACAGCGACTTGAGTTTTCTCGCGCGCGGGGTGGCTTTCATCGTCGTGGGCGCCGGGTTTTTAACGGCAAACGTGATGATGTTGCGGCGGAAAGGAGTGGCTCGATGAAGACTTGCCGTTGTGCGGCGGGTTATGAAAACCGTTGGTAATATCCCGTGCTGGTGTAGCTGATATCTGCCAGAGTGACACCAAGCATAGGTATTGCAGTGGATCTGAGTTGAGGTGCATCGATGCGGTCCAGAAGCTGGTTTCGTAGTCGAATAAATGGATTGCTGCTCAACGAAAAGAAACTTGCCCTGAGAAGCGGAACTTTCTCTCTCGTTCCACGCTTTCAGGACATCGATAGTCTCGGATTATACCTCCATATTCCTTTCTGCCGCCAAATCTGTCCCTACTGTCCTTACAATAAGGAACTCTATCACCCGGCCGTGGCGGAACGATACGCGGAAGCCGTCCTTCGAGAAATCGATCGGTATGCAGACATCGTCGGAAACCGCCCCGTCACTTCTTTCTACATCGGCGGTGGCACACCAACGACGATGCTCCACACCGGACTGGCCAAGATTCTGGAACGCATCTATCAGAGGTTTAACATGCAGTGCAGTATCCACATGGAAAGCCACCCAAACGACCTAAACGCTGCAAACCTGAACAGCATCGCGGCCATGGGCGTGGAGCATCTGAGCATTGGCGTCGAGGCGCTTCAGGATCGCCATCTGCGCACGCTCTGCCGTCCCTACACGGCTGCTGAGGCGAGGGCCGCCATCGGGCGCGCCGTCGGCAGAGGCTTCAAATGCGTCAATGTGGATTTCATCTTCGCACTACCCAATCAAACCCACGACGAACTCAGACAGGCAGCCAGGACGCTGGTCGAGATAGGCGTGGATCAAATTGCGGCGTATCCGCTCTTCAGCTTTCCCTATACAAAATGGGCGCAGATGGCACAACAGAACCGCTACCAAAGCTATAACCTTTTGCAGAAACGGCAAATGCGTCGAGTTCTGGAGCAGACTTTCCACGACGCCGGCTACGAGCAGACCTCGGTGTGGGCTTTTACTCGAGCCGGTGCTCCTAGGTACTGCTCCGTAACGGTCCCTCTCTACCTTGGCCTTGGCGCCAGTGCTGGCTCCTATCTCCGCGATATATTCTACCTCAATACTTTCAATGTTCTTGAGTATATACGGGCACTGGAAGAGGGGCGGACGCCGATTGCCCTTTCGCTGGAACTCTCAAAACGGATGCAGATGGCCGGTTGGCTCTATTGGCGGATTTATGAGACTAGGTTTAAGAAGACTGATTTTCAAAGGCGTTTCTGCGAGGATTTCGACGCAGTCTATGGGAAGTATTTGAAACCGTGGTCCCTCCTCGGGCTTTTGATAGAGCGGAAAGATGAGATCGCGCTCACGGATACAGGTGCCTATTGGCTGCATGCGATACAGGACTTGTTTTCCATCGACTACGTCGGCGAGCTTTGGGGCACTTCTCAGCAAAAACCCTGGCCCGGAGAAGTGATTCTGTCGTGATGAAATGATCTGCACGGATCACTGACCACCACGCGCACCACGGCGTGGTCCACGGCATCGCGGAAACCGAGATGGCATGAATATTGATCTTCTTTTCAGCAAGGGCGCGGCAGACCGCCGCCAGTGTGCCGGTCGGACTTCGATGAATTGGTTGCGCCAGAAACGACACAGGCGCGTTTGCTCCGCTCGAAGCGGAGCGTCTCGTCCGACTCGGCTCCGTCTGACTCGGCTTACTAATTCATAATCGGCGCGACAGGGGAAGCCGTTAAGTCCCACTTGACAAAGACCCGAATCTGCATTAATTATTCGCATACAGGGCATAAGTAGAATCTGGATTACTAATGCAAGTCGAGTCGCTTAAGATTTTCTGCGATGTCGCCAATCTCGGGAGTTTTTCCCGTGGGGCGGAGGCAAATGGCGTGCTGCAATCGGCGGCCAGTCAGGCGGTGCGCCAGCTCGAAAAACGCCTCGGCGTCAGGCTGATTGACCGCTCACGACGACCGTGGCAGTTGACCGCGGATGGGAAACTGTTCTACGAGGGCTGTCGCGACGTGCTGGCGCGGTATCGCGATCTGGAGGCGAGTGTGCGCCGCAGTCGTGTCGATGCGAATGCGGTTGTGCGCGTGGCAGCGATTTACTCAGTCGGGCTGGGCGACATGAGCCAGTACATCCGGCGGTTCTCGGAATCCAACGCCCGCGCCCGTGTCCAAGTGTCGTACCTGCATCCCGATCAGGTGTATGAGGGCGTGCTCGAGGAAAAGGCGGACCTTGGCATTGTCTCGTTCCCGCAACGGCGGCGCGAGTTGACAGTGATTCCATGGCGCGAGGAACCAATGGTGGCGGCGTGTCCCCCGCAACATCGGCTGGCGGGGCGTAAAAAGATCGCGCTGGCAGAAATCTCGGGTGAGAAGTTTGTCGGATTTGACCGTGGCCTGGTCATTCGTAAGCATGTGGATCGGTTCCTGAAGCAACACGGCGTCCAAGTCGAGGTTGTTGTGGAGTTTGACAACATCGAAGCGATCAAGCGCGCGGTGGAAGTCGCGTCTGGCATATCGGTTTTGCCCGGGCCGACACTGGACCGCGAAGTGAAGGTGGGCACGCTGGCAGCCGTGCCATTCACGCCGGACGGGTTTGTGCGGCCGCTGGGGATTATTCATCGTCGGGGCCGCGAGTTATACCCAAGCATCCGGTCGTTCGTCGAGTTGCTGCTGAACGGGCGCAAGGAAGGATCGTAGATGAACGGCGATTTCAGGCGAGCAGAAGGTTTGTACGACTCGCGGCATGAACACGACGCGTGCGGTGTCGGGTTTGTCGTCAACATCAAGGGCCGGCGGTCGAACCAGATTCTACGCCAGGCGCTTACGGCGCTGATCAACCTGCGCCACCGTGGCGCGTGCGGCTGTGAACCAAACACGGGTGACGGCGCGGGCGTGTTGTTTCAAAAACCGCACGCGTTCCTACAGAAGGAGTGCGCCCGTCAGAATATTTCACTCCCCTCACCTTCCGAGTATGGCGTTGGCATGATCTTTTTGCCATCCGACAAATCGGAACGGTACAAATGCGAAAAACTTTTTGAGGAGATCGTGGACACTGAGGGTCTACAGTTACTGGGCTGGCGCACCGTGCCGACCTGCAACGCCAGCCTCGGTAACACCGCTAGGTCGTCCGAACCGGTGATGCGCCAGGTGTTCATCGATCGCGGGACAGAGTTTGGCGACGACATGGCGTTTGAACGGAAGCTATACGTCATTCGGCGGCTGGCCGAGCGCGGCATTCGGTACTCGGGCATCAAAGGTGGCGAACACTTCTACATCGCCAGCTTGTCGCACAAGACGATCGCCTACAAAGGCATGTTAATGTCGGAACAGTTGGAGCAATTCTATCCCGACCTCGCAGATCCGGCGATGGAGACCGCGCTGGCGTTGGTGCACTCGCGGTTCAGTACGAACACTTTTCCGAGTTGGTACCGGGCGCATCCATACCGTTACGTGGCGCACAATGGCGAAATCAACACGCTACGTGGCAATATCAATTGGATGCACGCTCGTCAGACCCTGTTCGTCAGCGACGTATTCGGCGCCGACATCAAGAAGGTGCTGCCGATCGTTCAGGAAGACGGTTCCGACTCAGCGATGTTCGACAACTGTCTGGAGTTCCTTGTGCTTGCGGGACGATCGTTGCCGCATGCGATTATGATGATGATTCCCGAGCCTTGGGAAAATCATGAGAGCATGCCCGACGACAAACGCGCGTTTTACGAATATCACTCTTGCCTGATGGAACCGTGGGACGGCCCGGCCTCGATCGCGTTCACCGATGGAGTGCGGATCGGCGCAGTTCTCGACCGTAATGGTTTGCGTCCATCGCGCTATTACGTGACGAAAGACGATCTTGTCATCATGGCCAGTGAGGTTGGGGTGCTGGATGTGCCGCCTGATCGCGTCCTGCAAAAGGGGCGGCTTCAGCCCGGTCGCATGTTCCTGATCGACACCGAACTCGGGCGCATCGTCGCCGACGAAGAACTCAAGCACAACATGGCCGGCGAGAAACCGTATCGGCTTTGGCTCGATAAAAACCTCATCCATATCGCCGACCTGCCGGTCCGCGCATCCGCGCACGAGTCGGACCACAAGACTGTGCTCCAGCGCCAGCAGGCGTTTGGCTACACGTTTGAGGATTTGCGGATCATCATGTTGCCGATGGCGCGCGATGGCGTGCAACCCCTCGGTTCGATGGGCGCAGACACGCCGTTGGCGGTGCTGTCGCATAAACCGCAGTCGCTCTACAATTATTTCAAGCAATTGTTCGCGCAGGTGACCAATCCTCCAATCGATCCGATCCGCGAAGAGGTCATTACCTCGACCAATACACTGCTTGGCAGTGAGGCCGACCTGCTTGAGCCCGGCCCGGTCAACTGCCGTCAGATCGCGCTCAAAGGTCCGGTTCTGACCAACGAAGAACTGGAAAAACTCCGGCGCATCAACAAGCCGGGTTTCAAAGCGGTCACCCTGTCGATGTTGTTCAAAGCCGCCCACGACGCCAATGGCATGGAGCTGGCCATGGACCAGCTTTGCGTTCAGGCCAGCCGTGCCATTGCCGACGGCGCAAACATTCTTATCTTGTCCGACCGCGGTGTAAACAGGGAGCATGCGGCAATCCCCGCGTTACTGGCGGTGTCTGGTCTCCACCACCATCTCATCCGCGAAGGCACGCGGACGCGCGTCGGTCTGGTCATGGAATCGGGTGAACCGCGCGAGGTGCATCACTTCGCATTACTGATCGGTTACGGCTGCAGTGCAATCAATCCGTACCTGGCATTCGAGACCATCGACGACCTGATCCGTGATGGCATGTTGACGGGTATCGATCACAAGACTGCGGTCAAGAACTACATCAAAGCTGTCATAAAAGGCATTGTCAAGACGATGGCCAAGATGGGCATTTCGACAATTCAAAGCTATCGCGGCGCGCAAATCTTCGAGGCGATCGGCCTGAACCAGACGGTCGTGGACAAGTATTTTACGTGGACGGCGTCCCGTGTTGGCGGCGTTGGCATGGACGTACTGACAAAAGAGGTCTTGCTGCGGCACGAACGCGCGTATCCCGACCGCCCATCGCCGGAGCATGGCACACTGGATTCAGGCGGGTTTTACCAGTGGCGCAGGGATGGCGAATTTCACCTGTTCAATCCGGAAACGATTCACAAACTGCAACTGGCTACCCGCACCAACAACTACAAGGTGTTCAAGGAATACAGCGAGTCGGTGAATGATCATGCCCGGAATCTGTGTACGTTGCGCGGATTACTCGATTTCAAGGTTGCCGAGCAACCGATTCCGATTGAAGAAGTCGAACCGGTCGAATCCATCGTGAAACGGTTCAAGACCGGTGCGATGAGTTACGGCTCGATCGGCAAAGAAACGCATGAGGCGCTCGCCATTGCCATGAACCGGCTCGGAGGCAAGAGTAACACCGGCGAAGGCGGCGAAGATCCTGTTCGCTACCAACCGCTGCCCAATGGCGACTCGCTCTGCAGCGCCATCAAACAGGTTGCTTCAGGCCGTTTCGGTGTGACCAGCCAGTACCTCGTCAGCGCGCAGGAACTTCAAATCAAGATGGCGCAGGGCGCAAAACCCGGCGAGGGCGGCGAACTACCCGGACGTAAGGTCTATCCGTGGATCGCCAAAACGCGCGGTACGACAGCAGGTGTGGGTCTCATTTCGCCGCCGCCGCACCATGATATTTACTCAATCGAAGATCTCGCGGAACTCATACACGATCTGAAGAACGCGAATCGCAATGCGCGGATCAGTGTGAAACTGGTCGCTGAGGTAGGCGTCGGCACTATTGCAGCCGGTGTGTCGAAGGCGCATGCCGATGTTGTCCTGATCAGCGGCTACGATGGCGGCACTGGCGCATCGCCGCTGTCGTCCATCAAGCACGCCGGTATTCCGTGGGAACTCGGTCTTGCCGAAACGCACCAGACACTTGTGCTGAACAATCTCCGTAGCCGCATCGCGGTCGAGACTGACGGCCAACTCAAGACGGGCCGCGACGTGGCAATCGCAACGCTGCTGGGCGCCGAGGAATTCGGTTTTGCGACCGCACCACTGGTGGCTTTGGGCTGCATCATGATGCGCGTTTGCCATTTGAATACCTGCCCGGTCGGCGTCGCGACGCAGGACCCGCAACTGCGAGCGCGGTTCGCCGGCAGTCCGGATTACGTGGTGAATTTCATGCGGTTTATCGCCGAAGAATTGCGCGAAATCATGGCCAAACTCGGTTTCCGCACCATCAACGAAATGATCGGGCGCGCGGACCGTCTGGAAGTGAAGAAAGCCGTTGACCACTGGAAGACGCGTGGATTGGACTTCTCGAAGATCCTTTACCAACCCGAAGTGCACGGCGACGTAGGACGTTATAAACAGATGGAACAGGACCACGGCATCGCGCAGTCGCTTGACGCGACAAAACTGCTGGATCTTTGCCGGCCCGCTTGCGAGCGGAGCGAGAAAGTGCGCGCGACATTACCGATTCACAATGTAAATCGCGTCGTCGGCACCATTGTTGGCAGCGAAGTCACGAGGAAATACGGGCCAGCCGGATTACCTGAAGACACGATCGAACTGACATTCAAAGGTTCGGCAGGCCAGAGTTTTGGCGCATTCGTGCCGCATGGCATGACGCTGATACTCGAAGGCGACGCGAACGATTACCTTGGCAAAGGCCTAAGCGGCGGTCGCATCATTGTTTATCCGTCTGAAGGTTCCACGTTTGTGCCCGAGGAAAACATCATCGTTGGCAACGTCGCGCTTTACGGCGCGACTGGTGGCGAGGCATTCATACGCGGCATGGCGGGTGAACGCTTCTGCGTTCGCAACAGCGGCGTGGACGCTGTCGTTGAAGCAGTCGGCGACCACGGCTGCGAGTACATGACTGGCGGGCACGTCATCGTCATAGGGCCGACGGGGCGCAATTTTGCGGCGGGCATGTCGGGCGGCATCGCCTACGTGCTTGACGAGCGGGGTAATTTCGCAACGCGCTGCAACACTGCGATGGTCGGCTTGGAAAAACTCACCGATCCCGAAGAAATCGAGTTCGTCTGCAGGATGATCGCCCGGCACGGCGATTACACCAAGAGCACGCACGCCTGGAAGCTGGTCGCGGAATGGAAGCAAACAGTGTCGAAGTTCGTCAAAGTGATGCCGAAGGACTACCAGCGCGCCATTGAGGCGATCGACCGCGCGAAACAGGCCGGCCTCAGCGGCGACGAGGCGATCAACGCCGCGTTCGAGGAGAACTCCAGCGACCTCGCGCGCGTCGGAGGAAATTAACGGTTGGATAGGCAAGAAGAGTGATAGTGTGGAAATGATGACCATCAAGCATCGAATTCTGTTTTTAATGTTCTTTTTTTCGGGTTGGTGTGGGCTACTGTATCAGGTCGTCTGGGTTCGCATGGCGTTTGCCAATTTCGGCATCATTACCCCTGTTTTGTCTGTGGTCATCTCAGTGTTTATGCTGGGACTTTTCATCGGCTCTTGGCTCGGAGGAAAGTGGATCGGCCCGTTAACCGCCAGGACCGGGATTTCATCAATCACGGTTTATGGGATGAGTGAGCTTTGCATTGGATTGGGCGCTTTTATCGTGCCAAAACTATTCTCGCTTGGGGCCTCCTCTCTCTTGCCGCTAGGGAACATGGATTCGTTGCGCTACCTGTTGTTGTCCGGTGCTGTCATCTCCATTTCGATTTTACCGTGGTGTGTCTGTATGGGCGCTACGTTCCCATTGATGATGGCGTTCGTCAAAGAGTCTGATCCATCCCGGGAATTTCATGAGACGAGCTTCAGCTTTCTTTATCTAGCGAATGTTTTAGGGGCCATGTGCGGCACCGCCCTTACAGCGTTGGTGCTGGTAGAGGTCTACGGGTTTTCCCATACCCTCTGGATCGCTGCCCTCTTCAATTTCCTCATCGCGATGTTGAGTTTTAAGTTGGGCCGTGGCTCCCGTCGTCCTGTCGCATCTCAGGCGCCTGCAGGAACCCAGATAAGCCAGCCTATGGCGGCAGCAAGACCGGTGATAGCGAGTTGTGCCGACGATGGTCCCACTTGGACGAGTCCTACGCTTGTCGGTGTCATTCTATTCACGACAGGTCTTATTTCTATGGCCATGGAGGTTGTGTGGATCAGGGCATTTATGCCGGTTTTGAGTACGACAATCTATGCCTTTGCCGCACTCCTCACGACTTATCTCTTCGCAACATGGGTCGGCTCCTGTTTTTACCGCCGGCATTTGCGGAAAAGCCATGCATGGACCACTGCCAAGCTACTGGCCTATCTGGCTGTGTTTTCGTTTCTGCCGATTGCGCTCAACGATCCTCGTTTATCGTCAAGCCGACTCGTGGTTTTACTGAGTATCATTCCCATTTGCGCAGCCCTTGGATACCTTACCCCTAAACTCATTGATCAATACTCTTTAGGCTCTCCACGTAGTGCGGGCAGGGGGTATGCACTCAATATTCTCGGTTGCATTATTGGGCCGCTGCTCGCCGGTTATGGTCTCCTGCCCTGGCTGGGTGTTCGCTTTTCGTTGGTGTTGCTGGCGACCCCGTTTCTGGTGTTTTACGCCAAGCATTTGGTGTCGAACCGGGAAGCGAGATATGCCGGACTTGGTTTCTTATCACTGGCACTACTTCTGATTTCGGTTTTTGTGAACGTAACCTACGAAGATGGTGCCTTTTCCCGAAGTGCGGTGGTTCGTCGTGACTACACGGCAACTGTCATCTCCTATGGCGAGGGGATGCATAAGGGACTTCTTGTTAACGGAATCGGGATTACCGAGCTGACCCCCGTCACCAAGCTTATGGCGCACCTTCCACTAGCGTTTCGGAGCACGCGACCGCAATCAGCGTTGGTCATCTGTTTCGGTATGGGAACGACGTTTCGCTCCTTGATGAGCTGGGACATCGAGGTTACAGCCGTCGAGTTGGTACCCAGCGTGAAAGAGGCATTTGGGTATTATTTTAAGGATGCGCCGACGTTGCTGCGGAATCCTAAAGGACGGATTATCATTGATGACGGGCGGCGATTTCTCAATCGCACCACCCAAAAATTTGATGTCATCACGATCGATCCTCCGCCGCCTGTCGGGGCAGCGGGGTCGAGCCTTTTGTATTCACAAGAGTTCTATGAATTAGCTAAACAGCACCTTACGACCAACGGCATTTTACAGCAGTGGTTTCCAGGCGGCGAAAAACAAACATTCGTAGCTATCGTGAACACGCTCACCAAAGTTTTCCCCTATGTCAGGATATCCCGCTCGATTAAAGGATGGGGGGTTCACTTTCTTGCTGCCACGCAGCCGTTCCAAACCCCTTCCGTGGACGAGATGATCGCGCGGATGCCGGCGGCTGCACGCGCGGATTTGATGGAGTGGTTTCATGGGTACGACTTGAAAACGGTGGTCAACGCCGCCTTGAGCCGGCAAATTGGGTTCGACAAAGCTGTCCTGCAAAGCGACCGCATCTTGATTTCCGATGATAGGCCGTTTAACGAGTATTTCTTCTTGCGCCGGCAGTGGGACCGGTTTACCGGCTCCCCCTATCACGTGAACTAAGGATTTAGCTGGAGAAACACATGGGCAAACCAACTGGATTCCTGGAATATCAGCGCGAACTGCCGCAGGATCGGCCGCCAACTGAGCGGATTCATGACTGGCTGGAGTTCCATCTCCGCATGCCCGAGGACAAACTGCGGGCGCAGGGCGCGCGGTGCATGGACTGCGGCATTCCATTTTGTCATAACGGCGCATTATTGGCGGGCATGGCCAGCGGTTGCCCGATAAATAACCTCATTCCTGAATGGAACGATCTTGTTTATCGCGGGCTATGGCGTGAAGCGTTGGAACGCCTTCACAAGACGAACAATTTTCCCGAGTTCACTGGTCGTGTATGTCCCGCACCGTGCGAAGGCTCCTGCACGCTCGGCATCAATGCCCCGCCCGTCACCATCAAGAACATCGAAAACCAGATCATTGAACGCGGATTCGCCGAGGGCTGGGTCAAACCCGTGCCGCCAAGCAGGCGCACCGGCAAGAAGATCGCTGTTGTCGGCAGCGGTCCAGCCGGTTTATCCGCTGCGGCGCAGTTGAATAAAGCGGGACATCTGGTCACCGTGTTCGAGCGGGACGACCGCATTGGCGGCCTGCTCATGTACGGAATCCCGAACATGAAACTCGACAAGGCAATCGTCCAACGTCGCATTGACCTGCTCGCGCAAGAGGGGGTGAACTTTGTAACCAATACCGAAGTCGGCAGGAACTATCCCGCCGAGCAATTACTCAAGGAATTTCATGCTGTTATCCTTTGCGGCGGTGCGACCAAGTCGCGTGATTTGCAGATCGAAGGCCGTAACCTTAAGGGCATCCATTTTGCGATGGAATTTTTGACTGCCAACACCAAGCACATACTCAATCCGCACGGCAAATTCATCTCCGCCGCTGGTAAGGACGTGGTTGTCATTGGCGGTGGCGACACCGGCACCGACTGCGTGGGCACCTCGTTGCGTCAGCAGTGTCGGTCGCTTGTTCAACTTGAGATTTTGCCGGAACCGCCGCGGGAACGCGCTGCCGACAATCCGTGGCCACAATGGCCGAAAGTGCTTAAGGTGGATTACGGACAAGAAGAAGCCGCAGCAATGTTTGGCGCCGACCCGCGCCGTTACCTCGTCACTGCGAAACGGTTTATCGGTGACAAAAACGGACAGGTTAACAGCGTCGAGACCGTCAATGTCGGGTGGGAGCGGGACGATAAAGGACGATTCCTTCCGAAGAATATTCCCGGCACGGAGCTGATTATTCCCGCGCAGTTGGTTTTGCTGGCGATGGGATTCCTTGGACCCGAGGAGACAGTATTGAAACCACTGGGGATCCAGCAGGACGGTCGCAGCAACGTCAAGACCGAGCACGGCAAGTTTGCTACCAACGTCCGCGGCGTATTTGCCGCTGGCGACTGCCGTCGCGGCCAGAGTCTCGTTGTCTGGGCGATTAACGAGGGTCGCGCCGCCGCCCGCGAATGCGACCGCTATCTTATGTCCCACACCGATTTGTTGTAAACTGGGGGCGACGTTCCACCATAAGGCGATTTGGTCCGGCCAAACGGCGATTGGCACTCGCAGCCGGTTCGCCTGTGGTTTATTCCCCGTAAACAACCGTCGTGTACTCTGCGTAGACACCTAGGATGTTCTTCACTTGGGTATCCACATGGTGGACTTTGGTGATGCCACCGTTCTTCATTGCGGTTTCGATGCTGGCATCGCCCGTTGCGATACCAATAATCGCGGTGGCTGTTGCCGTACCGGTCTTGGGCATATGGGATGCATCCCCCATCGCCACTGGTCCTTTCATGTCCGTGTACAAGCTGCCGTTCATCGGCGTAACCATCGCACAGCCAGTAAACAACACGACCGCTACCACACATACAAATAACGACCCGAGGATTTTTTTCATGTGTTTCTCCTTTCGCGTTGTGGCTGCGAGTGCCAAACTGAATGCAAGTATATGCAAAACATATTAATTTGGCAAATGAATGAGAACGATGTTGTAGGAGTGGTTTCCAGCAATCGCCTCAAACTAAGGGTCGAGAGACAGACATGAGGACGGTTCGGATGCATGTGTTTGTGCGGGCGTTGGCGAGGCCAGTGCGCGCGATCCTCGTTGTCTTAACCATCTTGGTCGCCATGGCGACCCCGGTCCGCGCCGCAGGTTTCACGTATACATTCCATGAGAAGCCATGGGGACAACTTTCCGACAAGAATATCTCGACGAACGGGCGGGCGGCACTGGCGATCGACGCTCCCCAATGGAGACACGGTGAGACGGAACACTTCATTCTTCATTATGGCCGCAACGGCGACAAGATTGCGCGGCGCGCGGAGGAGTTCCGCGCGGAGATTCGCGAGTTTTTCGGGAACCCCGACACGAGTGTCGGGGGCCGCAAACCGCACATTTTCGCCATGCATGATCCGGCCGACTGGCAAAAATTCCTGAAAACCGTCGGCATGTCGTCGTCGGTCGTCGGTTTCACGCGCGGTAACGAGTTTTTCTATTTCAGTCTGGACGAGGAAGGACGGTTCGACCCTAAAAGCCGGGTGCAGACGCATGAAATGACGCATTTGTTGTTTCAGCAATTCTTTCGCAACTCTCCGCCACTCTGGCTGAACGAGGGTATTGCCGAGTATTTCGGCTTCCGCAAAACATCCACCAGCATGGAATTCCGTCGTACAATGAGCCAACAAAAGAGGTTCAATCTTGACACATTGTTTGCCGCCACTGATTATCCGAGCGACCCCAAGGCAGTCCAGGCGTTCTACGCCGAGGCTGCGATCATCGTGGACTTTTTGACCAATACTGCTGAGCGGCGGGCGGTATTGCCAAAGTTCGTGGATGCGATGATCGCCGACAACGACCTGAACAAAGCCGTCAAGCTGTATGGCTACCGCGACCACGCCGACTTCGAGTCGGCATATGAACGCTATCGTAGACAGTTTTAACCTCGAAAGTTTTAGAGCCAACGAAGCATCAGACTGGACGCGATGGCCTTTGCCTAGTATGCTTGATCTCATGGCATACAATAGGCCGTATAACGGAGGAATATTATGAAGCGATTCGCTTTTTTCTATGTGACTACAGTTAGCGTGGTCGTAATCGCGTTGGCCATGGTAGGTTGCCAACGCAAGTCAGAGTCTGAGGAGTCACGGACACCGTCAAAATCCATTTCCCCAGCCCCACGCGTGACTACGCCGCCGCCATCCGCACTTGCCGGAAGGTTGCCGCCTGGCCACGGAACAAGAACGGCGCCACTCACTGTCATGACTGATTCAAAATTAGCCGACAAGGAATCCGCCGCGCTGGAGACGGATTACCTAGCCACGACCGATTTTGCGGGCAAGATCGAAACGCTCTACAAGATCAGCGACTTGGAGACGGGTGCCGCGGTGGACACCCTGACGCGCCTATTTCTTCAGGAGAAAGACGCCGACATAAAAACCCAGATCATTGACGCGATAGGCGACATCGAGGGGTTCAAGGATAAGAAGCTGGCGCTGCTGACCTTGGCGGTCAAGGCCGACCAGTCGCAAGACGTGCGCGAGAGCGCCATTAATGCATTGGGTGACATTGAGGATGCGCGGGTCATTCCAATCCTGCAATCGCTGCTGAACGACCCAGATGAAGATATTCGGACAGACGCCGAAGACACCATGAAACAGCTGCAGGATACCCTAAGCCAGGCGGGTACCCCATAGTTTTCGCCGTCTTGACTAAACGCTTGACGGCAGGCGGCGGTTCCGTTAACTTTTCGCCCCCTCGCAAGAGGAATAAAGGAGCAGTTCTGTGTACGCAGTTATACAAACAGGTGGTAAGCAATATCGTGTCCAGTCCGGCGACGTCGTCGAGGTAGAACTACTCGACGGCGAGAAGGGTAAGGAAATCGCGTTAAATAATGTCCTGCTGGTGGCCGATGGCGACAAGATTCAGGTCGGCAAACCGACCGTCTCTGGCGCCCATGTGACCGCTGAGGTCATCGAATCCGACAAGAAGGCCGTCAAAGTTATCGCTTTCAAGTTCCGGAAACGTGAAGGTTATCACCGCAAACGGGGTGTCCGCGCGCACCATACCGTTTTGAAAATCAAGGAAATCGTTGTAAGATAAGTCGCACGGAAACAGGAGTTTGAGTTATGGCTCATAAAAAAGGTAAAGGCAGTTCCAGCAACGGTCGCGATTCGGTCAGCAAGCGGCTCGGCGTGAAACTTTTCGGCGGCACGCCCGTCGTCGCCGGCAATATCCTCATTCGCCAGCGCGGTTCACGTTATCTCGCGGGAGCCAACGTCGGCATCGGACGTGACTGGACCCTGTTCGCGCTGGCCGCCGGCAAGGTCCGCTTCGACAAACAAGGCCGCCGCATCAATATTGACCCGGTTCCTTTGGACAGCGCGTCGTAACCAAGGCTTCGCCAAGTCTTAATCAAGGGCATTCGCCAGCAGGCGGATGCCCTTTTATTTATTGAACCGTCGGTGCGCCAAAGCCAAGGCGGAGGCAATTGATCGGCGGTTTACCTGACTACCCGGCGATTACTCAGAAATGTCGTTCGGTCTTCGCAGCTAAGGAATTCTAACGCTTTTCGCGGCTTTGTGATAGGATTTTGCGTGGATGACGATGCTCGACGCACTGACGAAAAAAACCGCCTCTAGCGCCGACCTTTCCCGCGAGGAAATAGGTGAGGCTGTGGCGCTGCTACTCGACAGTCGTGTAGCTGACGACGCGAAGGCGACGTTCCTGATGGCACTGGCGCGCAAGGGCGAAACAGCAAGCGAGATCGCGGCATTCGCGCTTGAGCTGCGGATGCGCGCAGTTGACCCTCAGATCGATCCCGCCAGGTTCGGCGGAGTGGTGCTTGACGTGGTCGGCACAGGCGCGGACATGGCGCACACGTTCAACATATCTTCGTCTGTTATCTTTGTGGCGGCTGCGGCAGGTGTCGCGGTCGCCAAGCACGGCAACCGTGCCGTCACCAGCAAGTGCGGCAGTGCCGATGTGCTCGCGGCATTGGGGGCACGCATCGAACTTACACCTGCGGCGGCCCGGCGTTGTCTGGAGGAGACTGGCCTCACGTTCTTCTTCGCGCCGTTGTATCATCCCGCGTTCAAGGCGATCGCCTCCGTCCGCAAGCAGCTTGCCGCGCAGAAACAGCGTACCGTGTTCAATCTCCTTGGCCCACTGGTGAATCCCGCGCGCCCGACTCACCAACTGGTCGGCGTGTTCGATAAGACACTCATCCGCCGTTACGCCGAGGTGTTGCAGTTGCTCGGCTTGAAACACGCGTTAGTCGTACACGGCGACGGTTTGGACGAACTCTCTATTGTGGGCCCGAACACGGTTGCCGAGGTATGGGGTGGACGGATCGAGGAAACCGTCCGCGATTTTCGCGTCCCGCACTCGCAGTGGCGCGGCGTGGAGGTAAAACTGGCGGAGTTGGCGGGCGGCGATCCACCGGCCAATGCGCGGATCGTCCGCGATGTGCTCAGCGGCAAGGAACGCGGCGCACGACGCGACATCGTGCTGCTCAACGCGGCTGCGGCGTTGGTTGTGTCGGACAAAGTTGATGACTTTGAGTCAGGCTGGCAACGCGCGGCGGAGTTGATCGACAGCGGCGCGGCGCTGGACAAGCTGAATCAGTTTATCGCTGCTACGAATCGTGGTTAAACTGTCCCGCGACTTGCAGGGCTAGAGACCCGAGTCGAGCACGGAACGGATCATCCTGCAGAGGTCTTCTGGGTTGTACGGTTTTTGCAGATAACCGAGACAACCGTGTTGGAGCATGTGCTGTCCTTCGAGGTCCGGACTGTAGCCACTGGATACGACAACCCGCACCTTCGGATTAACCTCTTTCATGCGCGCAACCAACTCCGGCCCGCTCATGTGTGGCATTACCATATCTGCTACGACGAGATCTATTTCCTTCCACTGGTTGCGGTAAATGCTCAAAGCGGCCGCGCCATCGGGTGCCGTCAGGACTTTGTACCCTTTCGCCTCCAACGCCATCTGTGCCATCTCGCGAATGATTTCCTCGTCTTCGGTCAACAGGATACACTCGTTTCCGCCCCGAGCCACAGCCTTGGTAAGGTCTTGAACCTTGAGCAATGGTTTGGAGGTCACCGGCAGGAAAACTTCGAACAGCGACTCCTTGCCCTGCTCGGACTCGACATGTATCACACCGGCAAAACTCTTCACGATATCTCTGGCAATCGACAGGCCGAGGCCGGCATTCTTTGCTTTGGTCGTAAAGAACGGGTCGAACACGTGCTTCTTCGTCTCGGCATCCATGCCGCAACCCGTATCGCGGAACCCGACCACAACATAGTCGCCATCGGGCAAGGGGACATTAGGACGATGAGGGTCTTGTGAATTGAGACGCACGTTGCGGGTACTGACGGTGAAGTTGCCACCCGTCGGCATGGCATCACGAGCGTTCAGGGCGATATTGAGCATCGCCTGTTCGAGCAGGGGCGCATCGGCTTCGATAGGCCGTAGCTCTTTCGCAAGCTGGCGCTGAATGAGAATGGCCTTGTCGAAGCTGCGTTCGACGAACTTAAGCGTCCGTTCGACATGTTCGTTGACATCGAGCGCCGTAAGCTTCCGATGCTCGGGGCGCGCGAACGCCAACAGTTGTTTGGTCAGGTCCGCGCCGCGATGCGAACTGTTCTCGATGGTTTCCAGATAGCGATATGTTGGATGATTGGGATCGGTCTGTTGCTTGACGTAGTTGGCACAGGCGAGAATCGCAGCGAGCATGTTGTTCAGGTCGTGAGCGAGTCCACTGGCCAGCGAGCCGATGGAATTGATCTTCTGGACCTCCATCAATTCTCGGTACAACTCCTCGGCCTGAATCGCTCCCGCCACGAAGTTTGCTACAGACTGCATTTCCGTCGCCCGTTGCTGCTCGATGACCATATGTCGGCGATAGAACACACCCAGCACGCCTGCCAGTTCGCCGCGACGGACAATCGGGCACAAGACGTAGGTGGCAATCTCCTCGTTCCGGCAGAATTGCGCCAGCGATGGCGTGAGGTTCTGCGGCACGTCTTCCACGACAATATCCCGCGATGCACCCGTCTGCTCGCCGAAGGCCTGGAAGGTCCAGCGCTGTTTCCGTAGCTGTTCCAGCTTCGAAGCGCCCACACCAGATGCGCCTTTCAGGATGAAGTTTCCCGGCGTTCCTTCATCCACCTGCCACGCAGCGGCAATGTCGGCCTCGAATAACCCGACCGCCTTGTCCAACACTTTGGGCGCAAGCTGGCTGAAATCAGGTTTGTCGATCAGTATGCTCAGAATCTCGTTAAGAAGGTCCTGCCGTTGGGCGACCGAGGTTTGGGTGATTTCCTGCTCTGCCTCCAATTCCTCGTTCTGCCCTCGCGGGCGCAGAATGTACAGATACATCTCCGCGGCCACCAACCCGAACGCCAGTATCAACGCGGCGTTCAACTGCAGAGATATCTCGAACAAACTTTTGTTCGGGTTACTCAGGCTACCGATGGCCAGGTAATAGACCGTCAACGCCAGCACGATGGCGTACAATCGGCCTCGCAACGATCTCATCTGGCCTTTTGATTTTGCTCTATTCATCTGTCTGCACCCAGTCTGCACCCTGATTGCCAATCCGGCAACCTGCTTCTGCCTTACAAACCATCCCAAGCTTTTCCCGTCATCTACTTCTTAGCACTGGATACCAACGGTTGCCGGTCGATCAGGAGACGATCGATGAAGCTTGTGCCATAACGACCGCGACGGAAATTGGGGTCTTTCAAAATCAACTGGTGCAGCGGCAACGTGGTCTTGATGCCACGGATAATAAACTCATCAAGCGCCCGCGACATGCGATCCATCGCCATTCGCCGGTCGCGCCCATAGCAAATCAGTTTTGCGACCAGCGAATCGTAATGCGGCGGGATCACGTACCCGCCGTAAACGTGGGTGTCCACGCGCACTCCGTGGCCACCGGGCACGTGCAGGAATTCGATCCGGCCGGGACTGGACTGGAAATTATTGAACGGATCCTCGGCATTAATGCGACACTCGATCGCCGCCTTGGTGAACTGCACATCCTTCTGGCTGTACCCGAGCTCCTCGCCTGCGGCGATGCGGAGCTGTTCCTCGACAATGTCGATCCCCGTCACCTCTTCAGTCACGGGATGCTCGACCTGCACGCGGGTGTTCATTTCGATAAAGTAAAACTCGCCATCCGGGTTCAACAGAAACTCCACCGTGCCCGCATTGACGTATTTCACCGCTTGCGCTGCCTTGATGGCCATCTTGCCCATCTTTTTGCGCAAGTCATTGGTCAGAGCCGGCGACGGTGATTCCTCAAGCAGTTTCTGGTGCCGTCGCTGCAAGCTGCAATCGCGCTCACCAAGGTGAACCATGTTGCCCTTGCGGTCAGCGAGAATCTGGAACTCGATGTGCCGCGGATTCTCAATGTATTTCTCGATGTACACCGCACTGTTGCCGAACGCGCGTTCCGCTTCCGCCCGTGCCATGTGGTAACCCGTGACGAGACTCGGATCGTTGTGCGCCACGCGCATACCGCAGCCGCCGCCGCCGCCTGCGGCCTTGACGATAACCGGATAGCCGGTTTTGCGCGCGATCTTCAGCGCATCTCCCTCGCTGTCCACAAGGCCGTCGCTGCCCGGCACCACCGGCACGCCCGCCTTGCGCATCGCGTCGCGCGCCGCAACCTTATCGCCCATCGCCTTGATCACACTGCTGGGGGGACCTATGAACTTGATGTTACAGCCCTCACACACCTCGGCGAAGTGCGCGTTCTCCGCTAGGAATCCGTAACCGGGATGAATGGCCTCGACGTCGCCCACCTCGGCGGCACTGATGATCCGGTCGATCTTCAGATAGCTCTCCTTGCTCGGCGCCTCGCCGATGCAGATTGCCTCATCGGCCAGTTGCACGTGCAGGCAATCGGTGTCGCCTTTCGAGTAAACCGCCACGGTACGGATGCCGAGCTCTTTGCAGGCACGGATTATGCGCACAGCGATCTCCCCACGGTTGGCTATAAGAATCTTGTCGAACATGACTTTGTTGACCTGTCAGTTCCTTGTCGTTGCCGATTCAGCGCGGCTTGACTGCAAACAGTTTCTGCCCGAACTCGACAGGTTTGGAGTTCTCAGCCAGTACGTCGGTGATCACGCCTTTCATTTCGGCCTTGATCTCATTCATCACCTTCATGGCTTCGATAATGCAGACCACCGTGTCTTCCTCCACGGCCGCGCCAATCTCGACATACGGTCTCGCTTCCGGTGAAGGCGCCCGGTAGAACGTCCCTACCATCGGTGCCGTGATATGTTTGACATCTTCTGCTGGCAAATCGGGGATCGGAGCCGTCGCTGGTGCTGCCGCAACTGCCGTCAGCGCTGCCGGGGGTGTCCCAGCTGCGGGAGCGCTCACTGTGACGGTCGGCTGCGCATTTTCGGGGCTGCGTTTGATATGGATTTTCAGCCCGTTCTCTTCCATGGCAAACTCCGCGAGGTCGTTTTCTTTCATCATGGTAATGATGGTTTGGATTTGGTCGAGTTCCATGGTATTAGTCCTGCCTTGTCTTGGGTATGGCGGCAACTCACTGTTGTTCTAGGACTTGTGAATCCCGCCAATACACCCTCTTTTGTTAGCTTTGACTCTAGCAAATTATGGGGTGATTGTCTAACGGTTTTCCTCAAGCAGCTGCAGGGCCTCCCGGTACTCCGACTTTGTCGGATTCAGCTCCACCGCGCGCCGCAACTCCTGAGAAACCTCGTTGGCTGGCCATCCCGCTGTTGCCAGGGCCATTGCCATGCGGTAATGATTCCTCGCCCGTAATGGATCGTTTTCCACTGCCTGCCGACAGTATTCCAGTCCCTCGGCAAACCGCCCCTCCGACACCAGCAACTCGCCCGCCGCGATTTTGTACAACGCATTTCGTGGCGCCAGCGCCGCCGCCCGCTCAGCAGCAGTGATCGCGGCCTGCCAATCCGTCCCGCAGTCGCGTGATTCCCCGTAAGCCAGATTTGCTGCCAACATCCGCCCTTCAAACCATATCACCGCCGATAGCAGCCCAACAGAGACTGCTAACACGAGTGGTCTTCTGTGGTTAACCTCTTGTCTCACGTCTCCCTTCAGTCCCCGTAGAATCCCCAACAGTACAAACGCCGGCAACGCCACCCCCGGCGAGTACAAATCAAAATCCACCAGCCCGTGCACCACCCAACCCACCAGCGCCATGCACAACGCCACCGACACTGCGTCTCCGCGCCGCCGCGCCAACCGAAAGGCATCACCCAGTGCCACCACCCACAACGCCACGAACACTGTAAACGCCACCACGCCCGAGTCACACCACATTTCGAGATAATCGTTGTGCACCAACTGCGCTTCCTCGGTCGTTGCGGTCTTGTACTTCAGGTAAACCGATCCAAACGTTCCCGGCCCCGTCCCGAGCCACGGATAATCCTGCGCGATTCGCACTGCGCCATTCCAATAATCCAACCGCGCTTCCAGGCTGCTTCGTCCCCAATGCATCAACCCGCCTCGTTGCGCCGCGACGAACACAACGACCAACGCTATCACCACGATTACGCCAGCAACCATCGTGCGAACGATCCTTCGACCGCGCACCAAACAAAGCGTTCCCGCCACGGCTGCCGCCGCCAATGCGGCGAACCCACCCCTCGAACCCGTAAGAACCAGGCAAAGCATCATTATCCCACTCGCCAGTGCTATCCTGACGATCCGCCCAAGATTGGCGTGTTTTTGCCAAATACGAGCCAAGATCGGCGCAAACGCCACCACCAAGAATCCTGCGAACGCATTCGGATACGCCAGCGTTCCGAACACGCGGTTGCTCGTCATCCGCAACCGGAGATCGTCCGACAGCGATGACGAATCGAGATATGCAGTTGCATACTCACGGGTCGCCGCGAACCCGCCAAACCGTTGCTGGAGCGCAACCAGGCACGCCACCGCAGTCGCTACTGTCAACGCGCCGAATACAAAATTTGCTGCCTTCTCGTCCCTCACCCAACGTGCTGCCGCATAGAACGCCACCACGCATGCTGCGAAATAGAGAAGCGTATCGAGCGATACTTGGAGGTTGATTGAGTTCGGTGTCGCGGCGATCTGGGTTAGCAACCAGAGCAACGGCAGCCACCACGCCGCATCGAATCGTCGTTTGGAGGGTTCCGCTCCGCTTGCCCTGATCCCGCAGTCGCGGGACGAAGGGTCAGAGCGGCAAATTGCGAACCATATCAACCCTGCGAAAACAAACATCACCAACAGCGGATTCGGCCATGGCGAGAACACCCATTCCCAGAGGTCGCGCGGCGCAGGAAAAAACGATTGCATGACCACCGGCGTGCTGAACTTCAACGGCGCGATAAGCACCAGCGCGCCCAGCACTGCCAAGGCCCAACGGCCCGCATTCTTGCTCGCATTCACTGGGATAATTCGAGCAGACCTACTTCGAGCGCGAGAGGCTCGGAGATGTTGCCGCCGAGCGCGTCGCGGACTTGCTCGATGGCGTCGAGGTTGGCCGTAGCCTGCGGATAGGTCAGCCGATCCGCCACTGCGTGCAATGTGCCGGCCTGCTCGGGATGCGCAAGCAACTCCTCGTCGGCCCCAGTAACGCACAGTAGCACGTCGCTGAACCAGGCGTACAATTCCTCCAAAACCTTCTCGCGTGCTGCGCGGTATTCGCCTTCGATTCGCGCTTCCATTTGATTGTTGAGCTTCTCTCGTACTTTCGGCTCGAGTTCCTCATAGCGGTCGAGGTTCGTTTCCGCCTCAACCCGCTGTCGAATTTCGTTTTGAATCTGACGTAACACAGCCGTTAGATCGGCCAGCAGTTGGTATGCGTTGACCAGACGCTGGCCGTCTGCAGTACTGAACTTTGCCAGTAGTGGCAGCAACTGCGTCCGGTACGGCGCCGTCGCGAGTGCGCCGCGCGATCCGAAAGAGATTTTCAGGCAGCGCGAGAGAATTGTCGGCAACAACCGTTGCGGCTCGGCGGTGAGCAGAATGATGATTGTCTGCGCGGGCGGTTCCTCGAGCGTTTTCAGGAACGCGTTGCTCGCCTCCTTGCCCAGGCAATCGGCGTCCACCAGCACGCCGACCTTCACACGTCCGAGGGACGGCTTGAGGTTCACGGCGTTCTCGAACTCGCGGATTTGTTCGACGGTGATCCGACGACTCTTCGATTCGGGCCGCACCCAATAGACGTCAGGGTGCACGCCGTCGTCGATGCGGCGACAGGAATCGCATGAGTCGCAGCAATCGTGCGTCTTCTTCAAACAATTGAGCGCCTTTGCCAGCGTGCGCGCCATCGCTTCCTTGTCGCTCCCGTGCGGCCCGTGAAACAGGTACGCGTGCGCCAACCGTCCGCGTTTCAGGCTCCGCTGCAGTTGCCCGGCGATCAACGGCTGCTCGTTGTGGTCGTTAAAGGACACGCTGCACCAGGTTCCAGACTTGCTCCTCAATGGCCTCCATTGATTGGTTGCCGTCAACGACTTTCACGCGATGCGGTTCCTGTTTCGCAAGGTCCAAATAACCTTTCTGAACGCGCCTGAAGAACTCCCAGTCAGCGTTTTCCATACGGTCGAACAGTTCTCCATTTTGTGACGGGCGGTTCAAGAATGCTTGTTCGGCTGCCCGGGTGCGCGCTCGCTTAAGGCCAATGACAGGGTCGATGTCGATGACTATCGTCAGATCCGGAACGCAACTATTCACCGCAAACTCGTTGATGGCGGCAACCACGCGTTGATCCAACTGCCGCGCAAAACCCTGGTAAACAGTCGTGGAATCGTGAAACCGATCTGACACCACGATTTCTCCGCGACGTAACGCAGGAACAATCATCTCGCGAACAAGCTGGGCACGGCTGGCGCAAAAGAGCAGCAATTCTGTTTCTGCCACCAACGGTTTTGCTTTGTAGCTGAACTTCACAATGTGCCGGATCTGATCTCCAACATCGGTGCCGCCCGGCTCACAGGTCGTTCGAACGGCATGACCTTGCTTAAGAAGGCGCTCGGCCAGTCTTTCCACTTGCGTGGACTTGCCACAGCCTTCCCCGCCCTCAAACGTAATGAATTTACCTTTTCGCGCCATTTCTGGGATGATTCCACCCAATGTTAGCCTTCGATCCGGCATGGGTCAAGGCTTGCTCCGAAGTCTTTCGGGGCTTGGCACTCGGTCTGCAAATGTTTCCGCGCGCCGTCGCAACAAGAACTGCTACCCCGCCTGCAGCCCGAGGCGAATCATATGGATGGCGATTGCCACCAGCAGCAGCGCGACGATCTTCGAAATCGCCCGCAACCCGTTCATGCCAACCCAGCCAGCCAGTCGTTCGCTGTAGCGCAATGCAACAACCACCAGCAGCAGATTGACCAGCAACGCGGCCAGCGTGAACCCGAGACCCACGGTATCCAAAAGAATCAGCAGCGTCGTCAGAGTGGCAGGGCCTACAATCAACGGCAAGCCCAGTGGCACCACGCCAAAGTCTCCGCCCACGTGCGGCATTTTCCGCTCGGGGAACAGCAGGTCGCGCGACGCCACGCCGACGAGTACCAACCCCCCTGCAATCTGGAAATCGGCCACCGTGATGCCCAACGCACGGAAGATCACCTTGCCCAGAAACATGAAACCGACAGCAACCAGTGCTGCGGTCCATGCCGCCTGCTGCGCGATGCGCCGGCGATAAGCCAGCCCCGCATCCTCGGTCATCGCCAGGAAAATCGGCACGATCCCAATGGGATCAATCGCCACGAACAACGGCACCCACGCCAGAAGGAATTTCGCCCAAATTTCCATGATCGCCGTCCTCCACACACACTTTGCCGTAAAACGCCGTCGCGCGCAACCCTTGATAGAGCGAGCCAGCCGGCATGCGCGCCGTTCTTTGTCGGCAATTTATTTTTGCCACTCTTGCAGTCGCCGGGTGACGCGGTGATGCGCTGGATCCGCCGCAACGAGTTTTTCTCTTTGCGCAGCTCGAGGAGCGCGTGTAGTTTACAGGATATTGATGAAAGATTTTTTGATTTTGACGTTGAATACCTGCAAGTTGCTTCTAATCCAAGCCGCCGAGATCGTCCGCAAATGGTTTTTGCTCTGGATCTTCCTCGGACTGGCCATGCTGGTGGGGGCGGTCATCTTGTATCCCCATGATGCGTCGATGTCCGCGCAGTGCGTGAAGGCTCGTCACGGAATCACAGCCCGAATCGCCACGCAACTCAGCATTTGGGGTGACTACCGTACCGGGACGCTGATTCTTTTCGTTACGATCTGGCTCGCCGGTCTGATCGGCAAACGAAAAGAATGGCAGGTGGCGGCGCTGGCCGTCCTGTTCGCCGCGACCTTGGCCGGTGTTGAGGTGTATGCTCCACGGCTGCTGCTTGGGCGCGCCCGACCTAACTCCGGTTTACAGGACGGTTTCTACGGACCGAGCCTTAAATATAAATACAACAGTTTTCCATCGGGACACGCTACAACTTCCTCCGCCACAGCCGCGGCGTTGGTGGTGGCATTACCGCCCGTGGGCGTGCCTGTGCTCATCGGGGCTGCGGGTGTGATTTGGTCGCGGCTGTGTCTGGGAGTGCATTATCCGACCGACATATGGGTCGGAGGCTGGATTGGGGCGTTGAACGGAATCGTGCTCGGTTTGGCGGCGCGTCGACTCCGCACTAAGGTCGATGGTAAACCCGCAACGTGATCCACTTACCGCCGGTCACAACGAAACCGTCAACAATGGATTCCTTGTAACTTTCCGATGAAATCTGCGCCAGTTCCGTGGCGCAGTTGACTCCTTCGAGCTTCTCTTGCGCGCCTCGCCAGCGCCAGCGGAAATAATCTTGAAATCGAATCTCCCGTTCCACGCACACCGCAAGTCGCGGCCCAGGTTCCGCCATGAAATCCTTGAGTTTCTCCGCAGTGCCCAGCGGCTGCCACTGATGATTTGAGTAGAAAACGAGACTCGGCTCCATAAAACGGTAACCGCCATACGCCGTGTCGGGGGGCATCTGCTGGAACAGCCCCTGCAACCGCACTGCCGGCGTCACCGCGCGTAGGCCGTTGGCCAACCAGACCGTCGCACACGCCACCACCAGCAACGGCACCACCGAAGCTGACACACAGCCGAACCGCCAGAGTATCGCTAGTACGATCAGCGCCAGGACGATGCAACCCAAACCCGCCAACGCGCTACGTAGCGGGCTGTATGACTCGCCCGCCGGGATTCGGAATGCTTCCATCAGCACCACGCCGGCGATCAGCGCGCCCAACAGCAGCACCGCCCAGAACCAAACAGACGTCCACCGTGACGTTGTGACTTGTGGCTGCGCAAGTTGGCCGATGATCAGGAAGAATGCAGGGAATGACGGCATCACGTAGTGCGGCAACTTGGTGGTGTAAAAACTGAACAACAGATATGTGCCGACCAGCCACGAAATCAGAAACGCGTTCCGCGAGTTCCAGTTCCGCCGCACTGTTGCTGCGCCGCTGCCCGCAAAAGCAATCCACGGGAACAAGCTCAGCAGGGCTGTCAACAGATAGTAGAATAAAAAACCGCTGTGGCCCTGAAAGGTTTTGTAGCCGCGTTCGACCACGTGCTCGCCAACGCCGACCTTGAAGAACAGACCGTGTGTGCGTAGCAAGGCCGGGATGCCCCATGCGCCGATGATAAGCAGCAGCAGCGGCAGCCCCAGTTCTAGCCGCAGATTGCGCCAGCGCAACGGTTGACGCCAGAAAACGAACCGGTACATCAGGACGGTCAGCAGCGGCACCACCAATGTGACGGGGCCTTTTGCAAGAAACCCGACGCCCAGGGCGCCATACAGCAGCAGGAACCATCGGCGCGGATGTTCCGGTCGTTCGGTGTGCAACAGTTCAAACACAGTGTAGTGCGCCACCGTCGCGCCCAGGACCATCGGCATATCCGCCAGTGCGCCGCGTCCGTGCTGGAGCAACTGTACGCATGTGACGAACCCGAACCCTGCGAACACGCCGCAAGCGGCACTAAACCACCGCCGGCCCATGTGCCACAACAACCACGCCATCGCCGCAGCACACAATACCGACGGCAACCGCGCACTGAACTCGTTGACGCCGAATCCCAGATAACTCAGCCGCATCAGCCAGTAGATCAAGACCG
Source organism: Verrucomicrobiia bacterium (assembly GCA_050008795.1). Taxonomy (GTDB): domain Bacteria; phylum Verrucomicrobiota; class Verrucomicrobiia; order Palsa-1439; family Palsa-1439; genus CAIKBP01. The sequence goes on from JBEKLX010000003.1 coordinate 45,045, forward strand.
GTTTGTCGAAACGATATTGACCGTTGAAATATGGCACTACCCAGTCATCGCGCGCCATCATCTCGCGCGTTGCCTCGGCGAACCGCGGTTCATCGCGATCGAGCAGGGGAATCGTCCCTGAACCGGGTAGCAGCACCACGAGCGCCACGAGCATCAATAGCAGCGGCGCGACCCGCTGGATACGCGGACTGCCCAACCGTGCCGCGAGATTTGAAAATGAAACCATACTCACAAATCGGTCTGCAATTCGTTGACCTCGCCATTGAGAACAGCAGCGGCCCGCTTCGCATCAAAAGCCTTTTCCCATCGGGCCACAACGATGGTGGCGATGCCATTGCCAATCAGGTTGGTCACCGCCCGCGCGGCATTGACGAAGCGGTCAATCCCGACCAGCAACACCAGGCCGGCAACAGGTATCTTGTCCATCGAAGCCAATGTCGCAGCGAGCGCGATGAACCCGGCACCGGCCACTCCGGCCGACCCCTTGGAGGTGAACAGACAAACTCCCAGAACGAGAAGCTGCTCTCCAATCGTCAAGGGAGTGTTGGTTGCCTGGGCGACGAAGATCGCCCCCATCGTCAGATAGATGGACGAACCGTCGGCGTTGAAGGTGTAGCCGGCGGGCAGCACCAGGCCCACGACCGGTTTGGCGCAACCCAGTTGTTCCAGCTTGACCATCATTCGCGGCAGCACGGCTTCCGATGAAGCTGTGGCGAAGGTGATCAGGATTTCATCCTTGAAGAACTTGAGATATTTCCAGAGCGAGATGCGGTTCATCCAGGCGATGACGCCGAGGACCAGGAAGATAAAGATCGCGCTCGTGAGATAGACGCCGCCAATCAGCTTGCCGAAGTGGCCCAGGGTGCCGACGCCGTATTTCCCGATGGTGAAGGCCATGGCTCCGAATGCTGCCAGCGGGGCCAGATACATGACAAAATGCACGATGCCGAACAGACCGTGCAGGACGGAGTCAATCACCTCCACGATCACTTTTCCCCGGTTGGGAAGCTGCGCCAAAGCCAGCCCGAACAACACCGAAACCAGAATAATCTGCAGCATGTTGCCTTTGACAAAAGCATCCGCAAAGCTGGAAGGGATGATGTCCATGAAGAAACTGACGGTGTCCTGTTGTTTGGCGGCCGTGGTGTAGGTGGCAAGTGATTTGGCGTCCAGCGTGGAGGCATCAATGTTCATCCCGACTCCCGGTTTCATTACGTTCACCACCACGAGCCCGATGACGAGCGCCATGGTCGAAACGATTTCGAAATAGACCAGCGCCTTGATGCCGACCCGGCCCACTTCCTTCAGGTTTCCCATCTTCGCAATGCCGACGACAACCGTGCCGAAGATGATCGGCGCGAGCAGCATCTTGATGAGCTTGATGAAACCGTCGCCGAGCGGCTTGAGCGTTTCGCCGAAGCCAGGAAAGTAATAGCCGACGACGATGCCCAGCAGGAAGCCGAGGAGCACTTGAAAGTAAAGCTGACCGAAAATGCCTCTCGTTTTGCCTTTGACTTTGTCCATGACTGTTCTGTCGTTCAGTCGCTGAGCGATTTCATCAGCTTGAAGAGTTCGGCTTTGGTTTCGAAACCTATACCAGGAACATCCGGCAAACCCACATATCCATTCTCAACCGCAATGTCGTCAGCGAATCCGCCAAATGGCTGGAAAACACCCGGATAAGACTCATTACCGCCGAGATGCAGTCCGGCGGCCAGATTGAGCGACATCTGATGACCACCGTGGGGTACGACCCGCCGCGTTGACCAGTCATGCTGTTTCAGGACCTCCAACGTGCGCAGGTATTCAACCAGGCCGTAGGACAGCGCACAATCAAATTGCAGCCAATCGCGTTCGGGATTCATGCCGCCGTACCGGATCAAGTTGCGGGCATCCTGATGCGAGAACAGATTCTCGCCCGTCGCCATCGGCAACTTGTAATGCTTCGACAACTCGGCCTGTAATGCATAGTCGAGCGGATCACCAGCTTCTTCGTACCAAAACAGGCCGTAAGGTTTCATCGCCTCGCCGTAGGCGATGGCGGTATCCAGATCAAAGAGGCCATTGGCATCCACCGCCAGGAATTTTCCGTCGCCCACCACCTCCAGCACCGCTTCGATGCGACGAATGTCGTCGGCGAGCGGAACGCCGCCGATCTTCATTTTAACGACCTGATAGCCGAGGTCGCGGTAGCCCTTCATCTCCTTCTTGAGAGCTGTCATATCTTTCCCCGGATAATAGTAACCGCCGGCTGCGTAGATCCACACTTTCGAGTCGGCTTTGCCGCCACGGTACCGGTCAGCGAGCAGACGGAAGAGCGGCTTTCCCGCAATCTTGGCGACCGCATCCCAGACCGCCATGTCAATCGTCCCCACGGCAACTGATCGTTCGCCATGACCGCCCGGTTTTTCGTTCTTCATGAGCGTACTCCAGATGCGGAACGGGTCCAAATTTTCGCCCGTCTCGTCCACCAGCTTCTCGGGATCGGCGGCCATGAGGCGCGGGAAGAACCGTTCGCGCATCAACGCTCCCTGGCCGTACCGTCCGTTGGAATTGAAACCGTAACCAACAACCGGTTTGCCGCCCCGCCTGACATCGGTGATCAACGCGACGACCGAGCATGTCATCTTTGAAAAATCGATGTATGCATTGGTAATCGCAGAAGCGATGGAGACTGTCTTTTCCCGGATTTCAACAATTCGCATTTCAGATCTCCCGAACCAAACAGATTTCTTCAAAAGAAGACGAGGAGTTTCATAGCGCGGTTTGAACTTGGGTTAAAGTTCAAAATTTTGCCTGCCGACGACTTCGCGTGCGGCATTTCGCTGGCGCTTGTGTTTCGAGTTCGCTGTGATAAAATTGAACATTAACCACTTAAAACGTGGTAAAGAAACGTGATGGCCACCCGTATTCAACAAGCCAAGCTTGCCGCGAAGCATTCGGGGCTTGCCGCGCGCAGGTGGCTTGCCGTGTGGAGCGCAGCCGTCGCACTTTGTTGCGGTTGCGATCGGTCTGCGCCCACGACGCAAGTGTCGGCACCCGATCCCGAACGCATGTCGGAGTATCTCCAAGCGCGACGGTTGTATGATCTTCATGAATTCAAGGCATCTGCGCAGCAATATGAGAAACTGCTCGCCATGAATCCTGATTTCGCCAAGGGACACTTCGAGGTAGCGCTGCTTTACGACGACAAACTCGCCGACCCGATTGCGGCGGTCTATCACTACCGGCGCTTCCTCGAGTTGGAGCCGGACTCGGAAAAGCGGCAGTTGGTTGAGGATTTCATCGAGCGGGCAAAGGTGTCGCTCGTGGCAAAGTTGCCGCAGTCGGCGGTCACAGATCCTGCGGAGGTGACGCGGTTGCGCGATCAGAACATGACGCTGGCGCATGAGAACGAGATGTTGAGGGCGCGAATTACCAACTTGGAGAATGCAGGCACTGCCGCGAGTGCACGGACACAGGCTGTGACCGCAACAGAAGTGGAGCAGGTCGCCCCGCCGATGCCGCCTCCAACCAATATCGTTGTTACGCCGCCTCCCTCGAACACCGTCGAGACGCCGTCCCGCGCACACGTTGTGCAGAAAGGTGACACGCTGCAGGCCATTGCCCTGAAGTATTATGGGACACGGTCGGCGTGGACCAAGATTTACGAGGCGAACAAAGGTGCATTGCCGAACAAGGACCAGATCAAGGTCGGCCAGCAATTGGTGATTCCGTGACGCAGGCTGTGACGTCATATCCACCTAACGCGCCTTGGAAACCCAGCACCAGCAGCAGGAATAGACTTTACTTCACGACTTTTTTTTGTATTCTCGCGCCAATAAGGAGGTTGTTTGGATGAATGAGGGGGAAACGAACACCACCGCTTTGCCGCCTGCCGACCGACTCACACCGAAAGAAGAAGTCGATTTAAAACTGAATGCGGCGCAGGGTGAACTGCTTGCGTTACATCGTCAACAGGAGGAGTTGGAACGACAGAAGAGCGAACTGGAAGAACTGCGGCGCAAACAGGATGAATACACCCGTGGACGAACCGAGTTGATCGAGGACTTGACGCGCGGTCTGGCGGCGGTGGAACGTCAGCAACTCGGATCACAGCGGTTGGCCGAGCTTTGCGGTCGCACCCGCGAATCGTTTCGCGATTGCCTCGAACAAGTTCAGAACCTCAACGACGCGGAATGGACCGGCGCCAACCTGCATATCGAACTGAACCGTGCCTTGGGGATCCTTGAGAACGCGCGCCTTGAGTTGAACCGCGCGCGCGTCAAACTGGATTGTTTGAATCCGTCCGTAGACGACCAGCTAGCGGCAGGTTCCAAAGCGAAACTGCTGAGCCGCGCAGAAATGTGGCGGTATGTGCTGATTGGCGCGGCAGTGTCGGCGCCGCTAATCGTCGCGGGCACGATCTGGCTGATCGTTCTTCTGGTCGCGCGGCGGTGAGGAAACGATCATGGCTGTCTGGCGCAAACAAACTTTGCCAGTTGACCG
>JBEKLX010000030.1:0-28536 GCA_050008795.1 Verrucomicrobiia bacterium
TACACCAAGTGGGACCGCAGTCCGGATATCATGGAGGACCAGGTCACTTATCCGATCATCACCGCGTTGCTCGGCGCGCCGAAGGTCAAGGCGGTCCGCGGGTTCAGCGACTTTGGGTTCTCCTACGTGTACGTGATTTTCCAGGACGGGACGGACATCTACTGGGCACGCAGCCGCGTACTTGAGTATCTCTCAAAAATCACGGGCAACCTTCCGCAAGGCGTGAAGCCGGAACTCGGTCCGGACGCCACGGGCGTGGGCTGGGTCTTTCAGTATGCGCTGGTCGACAAAAGCAGCAAGCACAGCTTCGCTGACTTGCGCAGTTATCAGGACTGGAATTTGCGTTATGCGCTGCAAAGCGTGCCGGGCGTCGCGGAGATCGCCGGCATTGGCGGATTCCAAAAACAGTATCAGGTGACCATCGATCCGAACCGTCTTCAAAGCTACGGTTTGTCCCTTATGGAGATGGTGGAAGCAATCCGCCATAGCAATAACGAGGTCGGAGGACGCCTCATCGAGTGGACCGGCCGCGAGTATATGGTGCGGGCGCGCGGCTACGTGAAAGACACGGAGGCGCTCGGCCAAGTGGTTGTAAAAACGGACAACAAAGGCACGCCAGTGTTGCTGCGCGACGTGGCAGACATCACGCTCGGGCCGCAAATGCGGCGCGGCGTTTCCGATCTGGACGGCAACGGCGACACCGTCGGCGGCATTGTGGTCATGCGGCACGGCGAGAATGCCCTCAACGTCATCAAGCGCGTGAAAGCCAAGCTGGAGGAACTCAAACCGTCCCTGCCCGAAGGCGTGGAAATCGTCACAACCTACGACCGCTCTGAGTTGATCCAAAAGTCCATCGACAACCTCAAGAAAGAGCTGTTCATGGAAATGATCATCGTCAGCATGGTCATTTTGTTTTTCCTCTGGCACATCCCGTCGGCCATCGTGCCGATCATCACCATTCCCATCTCTGTGGTGCTGTGTTTCATCCCGATGTATTTCATGGGCATTACCTCCAACATCATGAGCCTCGCGGGCATAGCCATCTCAATCGGCGTGCTTGTGGATGGCGCAATCGTTGAGGTCGAGAACGCTTACAAAAAGCTGGAACGTTGGCAGGAAGGGGGCAGCAAGGGTGACTTCCACAAGGTCCGCTTGGAGGCACTGATGGAAGTCGGACCGTCGGTGTTCTTCTCGCTGCTGGTCATCGCGGTGGCGTTCCTGCCGGTGTTTACACTGGTGGATCAGGAAGGCCGCCTGTTCAAACCGCTGGCATACACCAAGACGCTGGCTATTGGCTTGGCGGCACTGCTGGCGATTACGCTCGACCCGGCGGTGCGGATGCTGTTCGCCCGCATGGAATCGTACAAGTTCCGACCGGGTTGGCTGGCATGGCTGGTCAATGCCGTCGCCGTGGGCAAATACTACCCCGAAGAACGCCACCCAGTCAGCCGAGTCTTGTTCTGGCTGTACGAAAAGCCGTGCCGTCTCGTTCTTCGCTTTCCGAAGGCAACCATCGCGTTAGCCGTTCTCGTCGTCGCTACGACCGTGCCTGTCTATCTGAAACTGGGCCATGAGTTCATGCCGCCACTCAACGAAGGCGCCATCCTATACATGCCCACCACCATGCCGGGACTCGCCGTCACCGAAGCGCAGCGGCTGATGGAAACTCAGGACCGCATCCTGCGCGGCTTTCCGGAAGTCGTCTCCGTGTTCGGCAAGGCCGGACGCGCCGATACCTCCACCGACCCGGCGCCGTTCTCGATGATGGAAACCACCGTGATCCTCAAACCCATGTCCGAATGGCGATCCAAACAGCGATTTTTCTCTTCGTGGCCCAAGCCGTTCCACGTCGTCCTCGGCCACATCTGGCCCGAGCACATCTCGTGGGAAGAACTCATCAAAGAGATGGATCGCGCCTTGCAAATCCCCGGCAGCGTCAACGCGTGGACAATGCCCATCAAAGGCCGCATTGATATGCTTTCCACAGGCGTGCGCACCCCCGTCGGTATCAAGATTTTCGGCCCCGACCTCAACGAGGTCCAGCGCATCGGCGACCGCGTCGAAGGTATCTTGCGCCCAATCCCCGGCACGCGCAGCATCTTCGCTGAGCGCGCCTCAGGCGGATATTTTGTCGACTTCGTGCCGAAACGCGAAGCTCTCGCCCGCTACGGATTGACCATTGATGACCTGCAATCGGTCATCATGACCGCTATCGGCGGCGAGAACATCTCCACCACCATCGAAGGCCGGGAACGATACAGCATCAACCTCCGTTACCCACGCGACCTGCGGGCCAATCTCGATCAACTGGAACGCATCCTGGTCACCACCCACACGGGTGTACAGGTTCCGATGGCTGAGTTGGCCGATATCAAGTTGGTCAACGGCCCCGCGATGATTCGCGACGAGAACGGGATGCTCGCAGGCTACGTTTTTGTGGACATGACCGGTCGTGACATCGGCAGCTACGTGGAAGATGCGAAAAAAGCAGTGGCCTCGCAGTTGAAGTTGCCGACCGGCTATTCGATGGTCTGGAGCGGCCAGTACGAAAACATGCTACGCGTCAAAGAGCGCTTGAAGGTGGTCGTGCCCGTGACGATCCTGTTGATTTTCCTGCTCCTCTACATGAACACCAAGTCCTACTTCAAAACGTTGGTGGTCATGCTCGCCGTGCCGTTCTCGCTCGTCGGCGCTGTTTGGTTGTTGTACGTGCTAAACTACAACATTTCCATCGCGGTCTGGGTCGGCATGATCGCGTTGATGGGGCTGGACGCCGAGACTGGCGTATTCATGCTGCTGTTTCTCGACCTATCCTATGAGGAAGCGAAACGCGAGGGTCGCCTGAAAAGTCTTGCCGACTTGCATGAAGCTATCATTCATGGCGCTGTCAAACGTATCCGGCCAAAGATGATGACCGTCGCCGCCGCCTCGATGGGCCTTATGCCTATAATGTGGTCCATTGGTACCGGTGCCGACCTGATGAAACGTGTTGCCGCGCCGATGGTTGGCGGGCTGTTCACGTCATTCATCATGGAACTGCTCGTTTATCCAGCCATTTACCTTCTCTGGAAGTGGCACAAAGAAGTGAAACCGTCATTGCAGGAGGCATGAGAGATTGGATCGTCTGTTGTAGCCGCGCTTCGCGCCGTCGCCAAAGCGCGGGTACAAATCGACCGGGTTTTAGGCCTTGGTAAGTTCCTTGACCACGGTTTCGCGCACGCCGAGGTCGCCGTAGCGGTTGGGATCGGCCAAACCCGAGTCGAGTAGCGATTTGCGAGTGGCATAATTACCACGCTCGTCGGTCAGGATCGTCCACGGATCGGCGGCATTCTGTTTCGCAGCCACAATCTTATTGTTCAACTCCGCGTTGATCATGCTGGCGTGCGATCCGAAATCGCTGGGGAACGTCTGGGTCTTCGCTTTGCCATCCTTTTTATCCTCCCTGGCCTTTGGCCGCGCGTGGGTAACGCCTTTAGGTGCTGTCGTCGCTGTCGCCATAAAATTGTCTCCTGTCGTTGTCTTGCTTAAAGGGCAGCAATCTACCCGCGCACGACGGGCAGCGTCAAGCCCCGCCGTAGCTTGAAAACCGGGTCGGACAGAAACAGTGCTTGACGACGGTGCCCTGCCCGGCTATGTTTCCTGCGTCGGTCCAAGGAATAGTTCCCAACTCATTGTCCCCTGAATAATCGGTCGCGGAGAGCCTTTATTATCCATGACATCACAGAACGGTCCGCTGGATCCTCTGCAATGGCGAAATTGGTGAGAATCGGTCTTACAGGCGGTATCGCCGCCGGCAAGAGCACCGTGGCGCAACGCTGGCAACAGGCGGAAGCCGTTGTAATCGAAGCCGACGAGCTGGCGCACCGCGTGCTCGAACCGGGCACTCCGACGTGGAAGTCGGTCGTAAAGGAATTTGGACGGGACATTCTCAATGCCGACCAGACGATCAACCGTCCGAAGTTGGGGGAGACCGTGTTTCGCGACGAGTCGAAGCGTCTCGCGCTTAACAAAATCGTTCACCCCGCCGTTCTCCGGATGCTGACCGAACTGCTCGCAGAATGCGAGAGGGAAGGCCGTGCAAAGTTCGCGGTAGCGACAATCCCGTTGCTCTACGAAGTCGGGATTGAACGCGATTTCGATTGTGTGGTGACCGTTGCGTGCAGCGAACAGACACAACTGGCGCGGCTGATGGCAAACGGATTTAGCGAAGAACAAGCCCGTGCCCGTATCAGCGCGCAGTGGCCGATGCAGAAGAAAATGGATCGAGCGGATTTTGTTATTTGGAACGACGGCACGCGCCGAATGCTTTCGGAGCAGGCCGACATCATTTGGGCAATCATCAAGGAGAACTGTCATGCCAAGAGGTAGAAGAAGCGTCAAAAGAGAGCCGACGACCGAGGCACCAACCGCCGTCGCGGAAACGCCCGTGGAAGAACAGGCTGTCACGCCTGAAAAGGCTGAAAAAGTGGTCGAAAGCGCCGCGCCCGCGCCCGCTTCCACGGAAACAGCAAACGCGCAGACTACGCCACAGACGGCCGAAGGCCAGGCGGCACGGCCAACCGAGCAGCCAAAGGGCGCGACGATGTCGCTCCGCCAGTTGCAGCAGGAAACAATGCCGACCCTGCAAAAAACGGCGCGCGAATACGGTGTGGAGACCGTAGCCACGCTGAAGAAGTACGAGTTGATATTTGAGATCCTCAAGAAAAACGCCGAGCGCAACGGCATGATGTTCGGCGAAGGTGTGCTGGAAATATTGCCCGACGGGTTCGGTTTCCTGCGGTCGCCCGCGTACAATTATCTCCCCTGCCCCGAAGATATCTACGTCTCGCCATCGCAGATTCGGCGGTTCGAACTGCAAACCGGCGATACGGTGTCGGGCCAGATCCGTCCGCCAAAGGACAAGGAACGGTTCTTCGCCCTGCTGAAGGTCGAAGGAGTCAATCAGGACAGCCCGGAAAAGGCGAAAGAGAAGATCATGTTCGACAATCTCACGCCTTACTTCCCGACCAGCCGTTTCATCCTCGAAACCAAGGCAGACGAGATCAACACGCGCGTCATGGACCTGTTCACGCCAGTCGGCAAAGGCCAACGCGGCTTGATCGTCGCCCAACCGCGCACAGGCAAGACAATCCTGCTCCAGAAAATCGCCAATGCCATCCTGAGCAACAATCCCGAAGCCATCGTCATCGTGCTGCTCATCGACGAACGGCCAGAGGAAGTCACCGATTTCAAACGCACCGTCAAAGCCGAAGTGATCAGCTCGACCTTCGACGAACCACCCGAGCGACACGCGCAAGTCGCCGAGATCGTGTTGGAAAAAGCGAAACGCCTTGTCGAACACAAGAAAGACGTGGTCATCCTGCTCGACTCCATCACTCGTCTGGCACGCGCATACAACACGTTGCAGCCGCATTCCGGCAAGATTTTGTCGGGCGGCGTGGACGCCAACGCGCTCCACAAACCTAAGAGGTTCTTCGGCGCGGCGCGGAACACCGAAGAAGGCGGCTCGCTGACCATCATAGCCACGGCGCTGGTTGACACCGGCTCGCGTATGGATGAAGTCATTTTCGAAGAGTTCAAAGGCACAGGCAACATGGAACTGTGCCTCGACCGACATCTTGTGGACAAACGCATCTTCCCGGCGATCAACGTCGAGAAAAGCGGTACCCGCAAGGAAGAGTTGCTCTATCACCCCGATGAGATAGGCCGCATATACATTTTGCGGAAGGCGCTCGCTGGCGTACCACCAGTCGAGGCGATGGAACTTGTCATCGAGAAACTCAAGAAAACCAAATCTAACGCCGAGTTCCTCCTCGCAATGAAGTTCTAGTTGCGCAAGACGTTGATGCGGTTACCTCGGATTCAAATTGACAAAACGACGGCCTGTCCCTAGGAATTGAAAAGAGTAATCTTGGGACGAGTGTTTTGGGGAGTGCGTTCGAGTTTGTTCGAATAATAGCCAAGGATGAACCACGCACATAGGAGCAAAGATATGGAAACGAATACCTCAGGACTTGGGAAGGCTTCGATAATACCGGATGGGGTGAAAGGTTGGAGTTGGGGTGCCTTTCTGCTCAATTGGATATGGGGATTGTTTAACAAGACATATATCGCACTTTTATGTCTTGTTCCTTACGTTGGATTTATAATGGTAATCGTGCTTGGCGTAAAGGGAAGAGAATGGGCATGGCGCAACCGAAAATGGGAGAGCGTTGAGCATTTCAACTCCGTCCAAAAGAAATGGAGTTATTGGGGAGTGGCAATTTTTTGTGTAGCATTTTTTGCGGGATTCTTAGCGGCAATACTCTTACCGTTGCTGAAAGCACGGCACTAAGTAACTAACCAATCATCCAGCCTATTCCTGAGGTGCAGCCGGCATTGGGTCGGCGATGTAGGCGCGCTGGCAGGCATGGCAAAGATCGAACCGGAAATCCACAAACACGTCGCGCATCAGGTCTTCTTCGGTCAGGTCTTTGCATTGCTCCAGTATCTTCTTGATGTCATCGGAGTGGTCGCGCATCAGGTCTTCAAATGTGATTTCCAACGGATCATATGCCGCGAACACTTGAATCTTAGCCACGTACCGCAAAGCACCCTGCTCCAGCGGCTGCCCACAACGGTCACAAATGCGTGTGATCATGTCGTTTCTCCCAGCATTGCGTCTACGGCTTGTTTCGTCCGCCTGCTCACCGTAGACTAGCTGCATGATGCCAAATAACGGTAGGACCTCCCAGCGCAAATGCTGGTGGCTCATTGTGGCAACGTTATCGCTCTCCAGCCTCTGCGCGCTTGGGGCAACGAACACTGTGTCGGAGAGCCGCGTCGTCCTTGCACAAGATTCTTCCGCAGTCCACAGTTTCGACGTGGACGCGGTAAAGGTGCGCCGTCTGGTCGCTACTGGCATCAAGTCGCTCACCAGTCAACGGGACGAAATGACGGCATGGGCGACGCTGGTTTCCAGCAACGACGTGGTTGGCATCAAGATCGACACACAGCTTGCCCCATTGCACACCACACATCGCGCCGTTGTGGAAGCGATTGCCGACGGCTTGCGCGCGGCGGGCGTAGCTGCAACAAACATCATTGTCTGGGACCGAGACGCCAGCAAGATGACCGCAGCAGGTTTTATGACCGTTGGGCAAACACCTTCCCTGCCACGTGGCGCAGCCGCACGTGGCTCGCCATCGTTCCGGTCACTTGCTGTATCGCCGGACGGCTGGGATGCGACTGCTTTTTACGCGCATCGCGTGGTGGGTCGACTTGTCTGGGGCGACTTGTTGTTCGGAAAGGTGGAATCCGACATTGACACGCGCTCACATCTGCCGCTCGTCCTGACCAAGATCGTCACCAAATTCATAAACGTTCCGGTGCTCCATGACCACGACACCTGTGGGATGGCAGGTTGTCTCTACAATATGTCTGTCGGCGCAGTAGACAACCAGCGCCGTTTCGAGACGCCCGGTCAGCGCAATGACTCGGCCATTGCTGATATCTGCGCCCTGCCGCAAGTCCGCGACAAACTGGTGTTGAACGTGATGGATGGTTTGGTTGGTGGCTATGCCGGCGGGGCGGCATTCAAGCCGCAATACTCGTGGAACTATGGCGGACTCTTCTTCAGCCGCGATCCCGTGGCCGTGGATACCGTCGTGCTGGAACTGCTCGAAGCCAAACGCCGCGAAGCCAACGTGTCCGCAATCGGTTCACTGGCCAGCCACATCACCGCTGCCGGCCGCCTCGGCCTCGGCCAGTCTGACCGCGCGAAGATCGAGTTGATTACGGCATCCCCGTAGGCGTGGAAGGAATGTCCGCCTTCGTCCCAGAGTCGTGGGACTACGGCGAGACAACTCCGAAAATTTTCGGAGTTGGAGCGGGTGATGGGAATCGAACCCACCTTACCGGCTTGGGAAGCCGGTGCATTACCACTATGCTACACCCGCTTGGATTGCTGCTATTCTCGACATTTCCCGACTCAAATCAAGTCTAAGTTGGTAAGCATCACCGGTTCTGATACCTTGTGACGCATGGCCGCACCAACACAACCCGGGGTCATACAAATCGATGAGACCGCCACGAAAGAATCGCTGGCCACGCCGTGGAACGTCGTCGTCCACAACGACCCGATCAACTTGATGACCTACGTCACGATGGTGCTCCAGCGCGTGTTCGGCTACCCGCGACCGAAAGCCGAGCAACTCATGCTCGAAGTGCACCAAAGCGGCAGGTCCATCGTCTGGTCGGGCGGACGCGAACAGGCTGAGCATTACGTCCACCAGTTGCAGAGCTACCAGTTGCTTGCCACAATGGAGAGGTCCGAGCTATGAACCGGCTCCGCGTCCGCGCCATCGATGAGAAACATATCTGCATCAGCGGTATCCCGCTGTTGCTGGTATTCTGTTTGCGCGAGCTGCCACACATTCTGGAGAAACGCGACACGCCCGACGCTCGCGCCCGCCTGTTCCCCGCTCCGACGCGCGATGATGCGAAGGCCAACCAGGATTGGGAACAACTAATGGCACCCGAATTGCGCCACCTGTTCGTTACTGCGGGTGAAACCGTCGCGCGCGACCTCTCCCGTAGCCGCGGGATCGAAGAAGAATCCGCAAAAAGCCATTCTTGCCGCATTACGTTCGCTGCTGCCCACCTCAACGCCTGGATGAGCGCCATCAACGAAGCCAGACTGATCCTCGGTGAGATATTTGACGTGACCGAACAGGACATGAACCAGGAAGATCTCGACCTCGACAATCCGAAACAGTTTGCCGTCCTAAAAATCGGCGCGCTCGGCTGGCTGCTCGGTCATCTAATCGCCTTCGCTACTGGCGAATCGGACGCGGACGACGAACCGACGACAGACGAAACCGATGGAACCCGTTAGGATGAGTGAAATACTCGGTTGTGAAAACAAGCTTCACCGACGTCACCCGATCTCAAAATGGCTCATCTGGCGAAAAACTTCGTAACGGTCGGCGATGTCTTTTTGAGTCAACGTCTGGAGCCGACCCAAGCTGAACGACTCGACGTTGTACGATGCGATAACGCTGCCGTAGATGACCGCTTTCCGGAGCGTGTCGTGATCGATTCGCCCCATCTTTGCCAGGTACCCCGTGAACGCGCCGGCGAAACAATCGCCCGCGCCGGTCGGGTCGTGGATGTCTTCAAGCGGATACGCCGGCGCGCTGAAGAAGAAATCGTTGCCGAACAATAAACAACCGTGCTCGCCCTTCTTGATGACCACGTATTTCGGCCCTGCGCCCGAATCCTTCGCGCCAAGCTTTAACAGCGCACGGCCCGCTTTGATCAGGCTGGTTTCCTTCATAAACTCGCGCGCCTCGCTCTCGTTGAGCACCAGACAATCGATCTTGCGCGACAATTCATTCAACGCATCACGCTGCGTCTCAATCCATAAGTCCATCGTGTCGGCTACGACGAACTTTGCCTGTTCCATCTGCGCCAGTACATGCAGTTGCAGTGTCGGCGCGATGTTCGCCAGAAACACATAAGGTGTCTTACTGTAGTGTGACGGCAACTTTGGCTGGAAAGCCTCGAATACGTTCAGCGCAATCGACAATGTCCGACGCTTGTTCAAGTCCCATTCGTACTCGCCCGACCAACGGAACGTTTTTCCTTCCACGACCTGCAAGCCATCTAGGTTGATGCCGTGTTTACGGTACAGGGCGAGATAGTTCTTCGGGAAATCGCTGCCGACGATGCCCACCAGATTTACCGGCGTGAAGAAACTTGCCGCAACCGACGCGTAACTAGCCGAGCCGCCGAGCAAATCGTGATGTTCCTCGACCGGCGTCTTCACGCTGTCGAGTGCAATCGAACCGGTGATCAATAGGCTCATATGTTCGATCTTCTCGTTCAACCGCAAATGGACACGAATCCAACCTAAGGGGACGATCTCGCATCCGCAGGATACCCCTACATTTGCGTTAATTCGCGTTCATTCGCGGTGTACTCAACCGTTTCTTAAATTCCGCCGCGGCCTTTGCCGCGTCCGTGGCGCACAAAATCGCGGATACTACTGCCACACGCGTTGCGCCCGCAGCAAGCACCTCGTCCAAATTCGACGGCGTGATGCCGCCTATGGCAAAAAACGGCGCTGCGACCCACGCCGCAACTTTCCGCACCAACTCAACGCCGACCGGTTTCACTCCCGGCTTTGTTCCGGTTGCGAATACCGGGCCGACGCCGATGTAGTCCGCACCGTCGCGTTCCGCCATCTGCGCTTGTTCCAACGAATGCGTGCTGATACCAATAATCCGCAATCCTATGAGTTTCTCACGCCGTTGTTCACGTGGAAGCAAAGCCCAATCTTCCTGCCCAAGGTGGACTCCGTCGGCGCCGGTCTCAAACGCCGCTTCGACGTCGTCGTTGATAATGATCGGCACCGGCGATGATTGTGCAGCGCGAACGACCGCCAGTGCCAGCGCGACACGTTGTGAATATGTTTCCTGCTTGGCACGGACTTGAATTACATCCACGCCACCGGCAATTAACCGCCGCGCCAACTCCGCCGGGTCGCGCCCTGCCAGATACGCGGTATCGATAAACCCGTAGAGCCGACAATCGGCAATCGCTGTTTTCGTCATGTCCCGAAATAATGCGGGCGATCCCGCGCCTGCGGGACCGCCCCCGCGCGAATTAATGGCTCAACCGAAGAACACCTTCGCTACATCGTATAGTTCCTTCGGCACATTTCGGTTGCCCATGCGCAGCTTCGATTTGCCGGTCTTCTTATCAATCTGCTCGGTAATAACGCTATCGAAGTCCACGCCAACAACGTCCGTGCCCCGCAACGCGACCATCTTGCCGGTCTGGCCGCTAATAGCCAGTTCCGCCGCCTTTACGCCGTAACGAGTGCTGAGCACGCGGTCGAACGCCGTGGGCGTACCGCCACGCTGGGTGTGACCCAGCACGACCGATCGACTCTCGATGCCGGTTGCTTTCTCGATGTCTTTGCACAATCGCTCGGCAATCCCGCCCAGTCGTACATGGCCGAACGAGTCGAGTTTCTTGGTCTGCAAAACAGAGTCATCCCCCAGTTTGAAACCTTCTGCCACCGCGACAATCGAATAATTCTTTCCGGTGGCACGTCGCGCCTTGATCGTCTTGCAGATCTCGTCCAACGTCATCGAGAACTCAGGCAGCAGCACCACGTCAGCACCGCCTGCCAGACCTGCATACAGCGCAATCCATCCCGCTTGCCGGCCCATGATTTCCACGATCAATACGCGGCTATGCGACTCGGCCGTGGTATGCACGCGGTCAATGGCTTCCGTGGCGATATTCACTGCTGTGTCGAACCCAAACGTCTGATCGGTACCGGCAATATCGTTGTCGATTGTCTTCGGCACGCCAATAACAGGCAGGCCATTCTTGTGCAAACGTGATGCGACGCTGAGGGTATCGTCGCCGCCGATGGCGACCAGGGTTGTCACGCCAAGTTTTTTCAGGTTGTCCGCAATTGCGGCGATCTGCTCGTCCGTAGGGTTGGTGCGTGATGTGCCAAGGATTGTCCCGCCAATAGGCAGGATGTCAGCCACACGCTGCCGGTCCAGGCTGATATAATCACCCTTGATCACTCCCGCCCAACCGTTGCGGAAGCCGATGACCTCCCAACCATCCATCAACGCCCGCCGCGTGACCGCCCGGATAACCGCGTTCAATCCGGGACAGTCGCCCCCGCCCGTCATCATCGCAATTCTCTTGCTCATCGTTTTCGTTTGCTCCTTTTGATGTATGTTAAATCTTACAACTGGAAAAGGTTTTCCGCCATCTTGTGAGCATGGCCCCAAAATGCCCCGGTAGCGGCAAAAACACCGAATTCAACCCGCTCGAATCAAATCCCTGCGCTACGACGATCAAAGCCTACTTCGTCACGGTCGCGGCAGGCGTCGCGACGACAGGCGGCTTATTCGTCACCGGGGCAGCCGTTTTATTCCCGAACGGCCACCACCATGGCGACACGGACTGCTTTGGAGTTTGTTTTGGAGTCACGACTGCATTGGTCACTGCATTGGTCGTGGGGGACTCCTTCCACAGCCACCAGCCTGACTCTTTAGCGGGGGCTGATTTTGCGGGCGCAGGAATCGTTGCGCTCACTTTTCCCTGATTCGATGCCGAAGTGACTGCCGCACCACCGGCAGGTTTCGCGCTCTGTGGCTGCCGGTTGCGCGGTCGCCAACCCTTCAGTTCGTAAACCGTCCGCGGCGTATTCCCTTCCTCGACGCGGCGGGGACCGAAGTTTTCGCGTACTTCTCGCAAGATCGCATTTTCATCCTGCAGTTGTTTGATGACCTGCTCATTCTTGGCGCTGGCCGTCTTCACGGCGTGCAGTTGACGGACGCTGTCATCGAGTTTGGTGGCGGCTTCGTCGGCGGCACGCTGGGCGCGCATGGCATCGGCGCGGGCTATTTCGAGCGCCTTTTGCATGTCAGCAATACGCTGCTGCGACTGCTCCAATTGCTTTTTGACCAGAACCAATTCTTCGGTCTCGATTCCGGGCTTGGCAGTGTGGAGCTTCTCCTCCGTCTCGGCCAGTCTGGCGGACATGCTTTGATATCGTTGATCGAGAGCGGATTTCTCATTGCTCAGATCTTCTATGTTCTTGTGTGCAGCAATCAATTCATCTTTCGTGCGCTGTATTTCCGCACGCAACTGCTGCGACTCGACGACTGCTGGAGCCACGGCAGGCGCCGCGGGTGTCGCCGCGACTTTGAGTTGCCCTCGCATATCATTCAACTCCGATTGCATTGCTGTCAATTGCCGGCTGAGTTCCTGATTCTGTTTCGTCAACTTGGCAACCTGTGTATCAGCCACGGGTGCCGACACGACGGGTGCAGGCGCCGGGGCCGCTGCTTTGGCGAGCGCTTCGTCGAGTTTCGACTTCAAATCCGTGCGCGCGGCTTCTAGCTCGCGGGCCTTGTCTTGTGCACGCCGCAACTCCGCCCGCAACTGATTTAGCTCTGCGGATTCTACCGGCGCGGCCGGCACGACGACGGGCACTGCTGGCACTGGGGGTTTCAGAGCAACTTGTAGTTTCTCTTGGAGTTCGGCCATCTGCGCCTGTGCGGTGGCCAGTTTAGTACTGAGTTCCTGGTTTTGCTTCGTCAACTCAGCCATGCGCATATCCGGCGCGGCCACCGTCGTGACAGGTGCCACGGGCGCCACGGGCGTTCCAGCAGCCTGGAGTTTCTCTTTCAGGTGAGCAGTCTGCGCCTGCGCGGTGGCTAGTTGAGTACTGAGTTCTAGGTTTTGCTTCGTTAAGTCAGCAACACGCGTATCCGTCACGGGTACGGGTGCGATAGGCACTGGGGCCGGGGCCGCTGCTTTGGCGAGTGCCTCGTCGAGTTTCGACTTCAAATCCGTGCGCGCGGCCTCAATCTCCCGGATCTTATCCTGTGCACGCTGTAATTCGACCGTCAGATGCTGAACCCGCTCAATCTCTGCGGATGGGGTGACGACCACCTCGGCGGACGCCGGTTTCGGCGCCACCGGCGGCGTGACTCTCGCAGGCGTTGGTGCTGGGGCCGGCGCTGCTACTGCCGCTGCAGTAACCGGCGCAGGCACCGGAACCGGCGTCGAAGCTCCCGTCGCGGGCGCAGCCAGTTTGCCTTTCAAACTGTTAAGATGATCAACACAGTACTTGGTGCGGAACTCGATGACGTGCGGGTTCCAGTTGGAGCTGGTCGTGCTAATCTCGCGCAGGATATCCAGCGCCGCGGTGTATTTGGCGTTCGCATTGGCCCACTCGGATTGCCGCTCGGCGCCGTCGCCGTCTTGCACTAACAAATACGCATCGAGGAACCGATCGGCAGGATCAGCCGCAGCCCAGGTTCGTGCCGTGCCGACCCACACGGTCAATAAAATGGAAAGCAAGATGAGTTTTTTCATAAGAGTGTGGATGTTAACTAAAACCGCCCGTCTTTGCAATAGTTTGGTTTTCGAACTGAGGCCTGTCTGGGATGGCCTTGTCTGGCCTAACCATGGAAGGCAGGGGCACGGGCACCAGCCTGTATCCGCCTTGGTGGATGGTTCGACCTCGACTTCAAAGTATCTCTTCCAATGTTTCCACGACCGTCTTCACGCAGCCCTTGCAGGTTTTGTTCAAGAGATCGTTCTCTTTGAAATATTTCTGCCCATCCGGTGTGCTCAGGTCACAACCATTCAGCAGCTTGCGGCAGATGCAAGTGCCGTGCTTTAATTCAAATCGAGACATGAGTTCACGCACTTTCCGGTATGTTTCCTCTGTGACTGCCCGGTTCTGCCCCTCGCCGCGGCCATGCTTGAGTCCAATGGCGATGATTCCACCGCTGACTGCTCCACAAACCTCTTGCCGTCGCGCCATACCGGCCCCGAACCCGCACGCCAGTCTAAGGGCAGCATGCTTGTCGAAGCGCAGGTCATCTCACAGAACGAGTAAAGAACCGCTTGGGCGCAATTATATCCCGATAGAAATTTCTGCACGGCAACATCGCTTCTGGTATTCATGTCCTTCCTTTCGCCGAACGATTCAAGGTGTTAGGCGGCGTAAGAATATGTATCCACATTGAGTTAAGGTTGGAGGTTACGTTGCTTCCACTTCCGACGAACAGTTTCGTAAGGAGGATTCAACCAGAACTTTCTCGCCAAGCGAAATAGCTCCCGGGACGTTGACACAGACAGCAGCGACGCAGCCGTTTTTTGTGGAACATACCAATTATCGTAACCGGTGCGCCGAATTAGTTTGTAGCCCATGCATTTCAAATACTTGTGTTTCTCATGGTTGACAAAGAAGTCCTCGATAAGAAGCAGACTAGGTTGCCACCGAGCCATGTCAAATCCCCGTAACACATCCAATTCCATGCCTTCGACATCCAACGAGATGAAATCAATCTCGTTCATGTGGGTTTCCTCCAGCACCCGGTCGAGTGTTTTCATAGGAACACGGATGCATTCTCCAGCCAATGCAACGCCCGGTTCTAACTTAATCGCGGAATGTCCTCCTCTCCCTGGACCAAGATGGAGATCCGCTTCCCCCACGTCAGAAGGAGCGCAAACCGCGGTCTCGAAAACCTGGCTGCGCGGGCGCTGTTCCCTCAGATCCCGACAAAGTTTTGGATTGGGTTCAATAAGGATTCCATTCCAACCTTGCTGTTCGAGAAAGTATGTTTGACTGTAAATCTTAGGATGGTTCGCTCCAACCTCAACGAAAAAACCGTGTCTGATGTTGCGAAAGTATTCCCAGACTAGTTTACCCTCCCAGTGTTCAGGTCGCCCCCTTGGGTCGTGGAATTCTGCTTCCGTTTTCATGTCCCTCCTTTCGCCTAACGATCCAAAACTGAGCCACCTACCATAGTTAATGGGACAAAGTCAGAGGTAAAAGACAAACACCACAACTTCGCCCAAGTTTATTGGAGGCTAAGGACTAACGGTTGGCGGGTCAAGCCGATTGGGAATGCGTCGGGTAACTTGATCATAGGCTCGCGCCCGGTCCCTGCAGGCGGCATGGTGCCAGAACCGCATTGGGCATTCCGTGCAGGAGTTTTTTGTCGGCAGGACAAATCGTGGCGAGGATTCCGCCCAGCTTGGTTGTGTCGTTGACGACGAAATAATACGGACACAACCGCACGCGGCCTTTGAACGCCTGCACCGTGTTCGCCTCAAAATCGAAGTACTCCGCGTCAACCAACCGAGATTTCTCGAATCTTTGGAGAACAAACGGATGTTCCGGAAACGATGCCAGTGCGCTCTCGATTGCCTCTGCCCACTTCCCTGACGACAAGTCGTGTCCGACGTATACGCCGCGGCTGCCCCATGCTTGTTCGTGAAAACCTGAAATCTTCAGGATCAATTCGCGCTTTTTTTGCGAAAACTTCGCCATTTCCCGCCAATCATGAATACCGAGTCCGGGAATCGTTGCCTGCAATGGCAATGGCGCGGGATCGACAATCCAGGTGTATGGAAACACCTGCCTGAGTTGATCGAGCATTTCCCCGCCAAGTTGTTCCCGCCAGAACGGTTGGAGTTGCTCCATCCACAGGAATGCGAACAGCATTTTCTCCTCAAGCTGTGGCTTGAACGGCGGCGTCACCGTCACATCGCCGCGGGCCGCTGTTTCCATCAACATTTGCGCATGGGGGATATTCGGCAGGTCGAACAACTCGAAGAAACGGTACAACGTGCGAATATTCGACAAATCCGTCAGTTCCTCCGGTCGCACCACACGAAATCCAATTTGTTGTCCCAGCCACTCCATCTCCGGCCGGTATGTCGCAGCCTCCTCGGAGACAACGACTGCGAACGACTTCTTCTCCACCTCCATTGCGGCCGCAAAACCTTCCATCATTTCGAATTGTCCACCGACAACGTCATCACCTAACCCGCCGTAAGTCTTGCCCAGCCAACCTGTCAGGCCGATGCCGCCCGGCACCGAGTCCAGTTCCGTGATAAAAAAATGATCGTTGCCAAAGATGACATCGGGGCGTATCACGCTCGGCACCGCGTTCTCGAATCGGTCGCACCGGGACAACTTGACCAATTCCTTTGGTTTGCCTGCATCGAGGTAATCCGCAATCCAACGCGGCAGTTTGCCTTGCACGCTGTGCCGGTACATCACGTTGCAGGCGCGGTAAAACGCCAGTAATTGGGGGCCGAGCGCCTCAAGCTGAGCGATGAGCGAGGATGGAAGAGGGAATGCAGAAGGCGAGATGCGCCACGTCATACCGGCAAACAAACCGCCCGGAGGCATGGCGGCGCGCACAGTGTGCGCGCGTTCGGCAGGTGAACGCGCTGGCGGGTCCGAGGTCATTCGCGCAACTGACCGTCACCGACAACCACGAACTTGTAGCTGGTAAGTTCTTCCAGTCCCATCGGACCGCGGGCGTGGAGTTTATCGGTCGAAATACCAATTTCGGCACCAAAACCGTACTGGCCGCCGTCGGCAAGCCGGGTAGACGCATTCCAGAAAACGCTCGAACTGTCCACCTCGCGCAGAAATTTCTCCGCTGTCGTTTTATTCTTCGTCACGATGGCATCGCTGTGGTTGCTGCCGTACTTGGCGATGTGGTCAATCGCTTCCCCTACTCCATCGACAACGCGCACGGCGAGAATCAGGTCGAGATATTCCGCGTACCAGTCATCTTCGGTAGCTAGTTTCGCCAATGGCACGAGCCGACGGGTCGCGGCGTCACCACGCAGCTCAACTTTCTTCTCTGTAAGCGCCTTGGCAATGCGCGGCAGAAACTTGTCAGCAATTTTCTCATCCACCAGCAACGTCTCTATGGCGTTGCAGACGGCGGGACGCTGACACTTAGCGTTGATGACGATTTTCTCCGCCATATCGAAGTCGGCGTCGCGATCTACAAATACGTGGCAAACGCCTTTGTAGTGTTTGATGACTGGAATACGCGATTTCTCCGCCACGGCGCGAATCAGTCCTTCGCCGCCGCGAGGGATGCAGAGGTTGATGAACTCGTAGAGCTTAAGCAATTCGTCCACAGCAGCGCGATCAGTCATTGGAACGACAGTGACGCTGTACGGCGGCAAGCCGGGGACATTCATCGCCTCAGCAATGGCGAGGTTGGAATGGATCGCCTCCGAACCGCCACGCAGAATCACCGCATTACCGGTCTTGAAACAGAGACACGCGGCATCGGCGGTGACATTCGGGCGCGACTCGTAGATGATGAGGATAACGCCGATGGGTACGCGCACTTTCCGAATACGAATGCCATTGGGACGTGTCCACTCACTGATCGTCTTGCCCACAGGGTCAGGCAATGCCGCCACTTCGCGAATGCCCTGTGCCATTTCGGCAATGCGTTTGTCCGTGAGCGTCAATCGTTCGAGCATCGCCGCGGACAATCCAGCGGCCTTGCCCGCCGCGATATCTTTCGCATTGGCGGCCTTGATGCGGTCGGCAGCGCGCTCAATGCCATCTGCCATCGCGTACAGCAACGCATTTTTCGCGCCGGTGTCGAGCTTGGCCAACGCCCGCGCGGCATCGCGCGATTGTTCGGCCAGTTGCCGCATTTGCTGATTCAGGGCCGTCATAGAATCACCAGATCATCGCGGTGAACGACCACGCCAGCCGCAGTCTTGAGCTCGCTACTGGCAACCTTCGTCAATCCGCGCGCAAATTCAACCCCGTTCTTGTCCTGAATGCTCACCGCGTCGCCGACCACGAAGTCTCCTTCCGCATTTATGACGCCTTTGGCGAGCAGACTCTTGCTACTGACGCATAATGCATCTCGTGCGCCATTATCCACTCGCAGTGCACCTGCGGTCCGCTGGAAGAACGCAATCCACCGTTTCCGACCTGCCAACTTTTCTGCGCCCGGCAGAAAAACCGTGCCGATTTCCTCTCCAGCAAGTATGTCAGCGAGCACGTTGTCGCATTCGCCGTTCGCAATCACCATCGGGATCCCGGCCCGCATGACGATTTTCGCCGCAGCAAGCTTAGATTTCATGCCGCCGACGCTGGTGCCGCGATACGTGCCGCCCGCCAACGATTCGATTGCCGCTGAAACCTCCGGTACCGTGGTGACCACGCGCTTTTCGCGGTCGAGCAATCCCTCGACATGCGACAAAATCACCAGCAGATCGGCATCGATCAGCGTCGCCGTCAACGCGCCCAGACGGTCGTTGTCACCAAACTTGATCTCATCCACCGACACAGTGTCGTTTTCATTGATAATCGGCACCACGCCACGCCGCAGCAACGTATCGAGTGTGTGACGGGCGTTAAGATGTCGCGCGCGATCCCGCAAATCGTCGTGCGTAAGCAGGATTTGGGCGACATGAATGCCGAATCTGGCAAACGCCTCATCGTACATGGCCATCAGTCTGCACTGGCCGACCGCGGCACAGGCTTGTAGTTGTGCCAAATCTTTCGGACGCGTTGCCAGCCCAATCGTCGACATGCCAGCCGCGATCGCGCCTGACGACACGACCAACACCTCGCGTCCGTCGCGCTGCAAAGCTGCCAATTGTCCGACCAACCGCTCAATCTCCGCCCGCGCGAGTTGGTTCTGTGCATTCGTGAGCAGGCCGGTGCCGAGTTTGACGACGATACGGCGCGCCTTGCCCAAAAGTTGTTCCCGTAGTTTCATAGGACTGCAGTTGCTTACCAGATTGCCGTAACGGTGTCGAGCACGGCAGTTAGGCGTTACTCGTACCGAAGCGCCTCAATCGGGTCGAGTTGCGCAGCCTTGCGAGCGGGATAGAAACCGAAGAAAACTCCAACGGCCGCGCTGAACAGAAAGGAGATGACCACAGCCGTGGGCGAGACAAGTGTTGGCCAGCCTTTCGCTATCGACAGAATCTTCGAGGCTCCGACGCCGCAAATTATGCCGATGATTCCGCCCACCGAACTAAGTGTCATCGCCTCGATCAAGAACTGAAGGAGGATGTCGCGACCATGCGCGCCAACGGCCATGCGGATACCGATCTCGCGCGTGCGCTCGGTGACGCTCACGAGCATGATGTTCATGATGCCGATGCCGCCGACGATAAGCGAGACACAGGCGATTGCGCCGAGCAGAAACGTCATGGTACGGGCGGTGGCTGTAGCGGCTTGGGCAATATCTTCCTGGCTGCGCACTGTGAAGTCATCGCCACGGGCGGGATCGATGTGGTGCCGTTGACGCAGGAGATCGTTAATTTCCTGTTCGGTCCGACTGAGGGCATCGCGGGAAACAGCCTGCACGAGCATGACATCCAGCCATGTTTCCATGTGAATGCGTTTCAATTCGGTGGTGTAAGGAACCAGCACGATATCGTCCTGGTCGGAACCCATCGGGGAAAGGCCTTTCGCCTGAAGCACCCCAAGAACCTGGCCGGCAAGCGGCCATTTGCGGATGCTCAGGTATTCGGGAGATTCGCCCGCCGCGCGCGTAGACCAGTTCTGGTTGCCGTAGATGACCTGTGCGCGGGTGGTATTTTCCGGGCTGACGGCGACAACGTCCTTGATCTGCGTCCGAATTGCCTCGGCGTCATCCAACGTGAGGGTGTGGGTGTTGCCCCAACCGGTGCGCGCGCCACTGGCGTTGATGGAACCGGGGAAGATTAGCAGCATGCTCTCGCCCAAACTCGCAATTTGCGCTTCGACCTGAGACTTTGCGCCACTGCCGATCCCGACCGTGGTAATGACTGCGCCAACGCCGATGATGATGCCCAGCGCCGTCAGCACCGATCGCATCTTATTTCGGCGCAGCGCCCGCAGGGCAATGCGAATTGTGGCCAGCGGTTTCATGATGTCAGTTGCACAGCTTGGTGCTCCTGGTCAAGGCGGCGCAGTTCATCCTGGGCATAGAGCCGACGGGGGACAGGCACGTCGCTTACTACGCAACCGTCGCGCATGACGACGTTGCGCTTGGTGTATTTGGCAATGTCGAGTTCGTGCGTCACCATGACGATGGTGATGCCTTCGTCATTAAGTTTCTGAAACACGCCCATGATCTCGATGCTGGTGCGGCTGTCGAGGTTGCCTGTTGGTTCATCAGCCAGCACCATTGCAGGCTCGTTGACCAGCGCGCGGGCAACGGCAACGCGTTGCTGTTGGCCACCTGAAAGTTGGCTTGGGTGATGGTCGGCACGGTCCACCAAGCCAACAATTCCCAAGGCATGGGTCGCCTTTTCTCGCGCCGTGTGCGATGAGAAATGATTACGCGAGTATAGCATCGGCAGTTCGACATTTTCCAAGGCCGAAGTGCGCGACAACAGATTGAATCCTTGGAACACAAATCCTATCTTCCGGTTTCGGATATCGGCCAGTTGTTCGCGGTTCAGTTCGGAAACATCCACGCCGTCGAGGAAGTAGTGACCGCTGGTGGGGCGATCGAGGCAACCAACCATGTTCATCATGGTGGATTTACCCGAACCGCTGGCACCCATGATCGCCACAAACTCACCCTTGGCGATCTCCAGCGTCACGCCGCGCACCGCAAGCACGTCCACCTCGCCGGTGTGGTAGGTTTTATGAATATCGTCGAGTTTAATGACGGCTGTCACGGTCACCTCACGTCGTTAGAACCGCCGCATGCCACCGCCGAATGGATTAGCAGGCTGTGACCCGGAGGTGGTTTGCTTGTAGAAAGCCGCGGTGACAATCGTATTGCTCTCGCTCAAGCCTTCTATCAACTCGGTGGAAGATCCATCGCTGATGCCCGTCTTGACCTGGACCGGCTGCAGTTTGTCGTTTTGCAGCATGTACACGGTATGCGTCGTTCGACGTTCTCCCTTGCGTCGCACGCCGCCGGGGCCGCCACCGGATCGCGAGCCAGCGCTGGTCGCTTGTGCCGCAACGTTTGTAGTCGACTCGGGCGGGTGGAAACGCAACGCCGCGTTGGGGATTTTCAGCACGTCGTTGCGCTCGGCAATAATGATCGAAACGTTTGCCGTCATGCCCGGCATCAGTTTCAAATCCAGATTGCTGACCCCGATTACCGTGTCGTACGTGACGACGTTCTGAACGGTGATCGGATTGAACCGCACCTGCGTCACCACGCCGTGAAAAGTCCGATTGGGAAACGCGTCCACTGTAAAATCTGCTTTCTGGCCCACTGCCACGCCGCCGATATCGGCCTCGGCGACATTGGCATCTATCTGCATCTTGCCTAAGTCGTTCGCGATCTGGAATAGGGTTGGCGCGCTCAAGCTGGCCGCGACGGTCTGGCCAACGTCCACGTTTCGCGAGATGACGATACCATCTACCGGTGAAACGATGGTACACCGGTCAAGATTGACCTGGGCGTTGGCGACTGTTGCCTCTTTGTTTAGCACAGTCGCTTCCGCTTGGTGCAGGTTGGCGACGGAAGTATCATAGTCGGATTGCGGGATCAGCCTGCCATCGAACAACTCCTTGGCGCGACGCGCATTGACCTGTGCAAGTTCCAAAGTTGCCCTGGCGTTGGCGAGGTCACCCTGACACTGTTGGACATTGGCTTGGTATGTGGCGGGATCAATCAGCGCGACAACCTGCCCGTTGGTAACGTGAGAATTCCAGTCCGCGTACAGATGGGAAATGATCCCAGAAATCTGGCTGCCGACTGTAACATTGGTCTCCGGATTTAGCTGACCCGTCGCTGTCACGGATTGAATCAGATCGCCACGAGATACAATCTCGGTCTGATACTCGGCTTTGCCATCACTGCCCTTTCGCCAATACCACCAACCGCCACCTACAACCATACCGACAACGGCGAAAACGATACCCCATTTAATCCAAGGCTTTTTTTGCTCTGCCATAATATTTACAAGCTTAGACAATGCAGCGGGTAAGTCCACTCAATTATGCAGGTGTCCGCTGTCAACAGGCGCGAACAACGTTGACAGGGCGGGTTGTTTTGCTATGCTGCGCCCCCGTTGTTTCACCCCGGTTTGCAGGGCGTGCGCTCTGTCCGAGAAACACAATAATCTTTGGAAGGAAATAGGTATATGTCAAAGAACGTTAAAAAGTCGGCTGCAAGGAATACAGCGAAGTACGTATATTTTTTTGGTCCAGGCAAGGCTGATGGCAACGAGAAGATGAAGAACCTGCTCGGCGGCAAAGGCGCGAACCTTGCCGAGATGTGCAGAATCGGATTGCCAGTTCCGCCGGGGTTCACGGTCACCACCGATTGTTGTGTGGAGTATTTCCACAATGGCATGAAGTTCCCTACCGGGCTCAAGAGCCAGGTCGAAACGGCATTGCAGAAGGTCGAGAATGTGATGGGCATGAAGTTCGGCGATCCAACAAACCCATTGTTGGTCTCCTGCCGGTCGGGCGCCCGCAAGTCCATGCCCGGCATGATGGAAACTGTACTGAACGTCGGCCTTTGCACCAAGACAATCCCAGGCCTGATCGCCAAGACCAACAATACGCGGTTTGTGTGGGACGCTTACCGCCGTTTGATCATGATGTACTCGGATGTCGTCATGGAGAAGGCAGAAGGCGTTGAGACCGCTGAAGGCACGGGCATTCGTGTCCAACTCGACGGCATGATGCATCAGATGAAGAAGGCCAGAGGCGTCGAGAAGGACACCGATCTGTCGGCGGATGATCTCCAGGATCTTTGCGAACAGTTCAAAGCGCGGGTCAAAAAGGTACTGGGACGCGAGTTCCCCGATGAACCGGTGGAACAAATTTGGGGCGGCATCGGCGCGGTATTCAAGAGCTGGAATGGCAAACGCGCCATTTCCTACCGCCGCATCGAGGGCATCCCGGACGAATGGGGTACGGCGGTGACCGTCCAGTCCATGGTGTTCGGCAATATGGGCGACACCTCCGCGACGGGCGTGGCGTTCACACGGAACCCGGCAACAGGCGAAAACAAGTTTTACGGCGAATGGCTGTCGAATGCCCAGGGCGAAGACGTCGTTGCCGGGATACGCACCCCCAACCCGCTCAACGAATCCACCAAGAGCGAGCATAACGTCCATTTACCGTCGTTGGAGCACGCGATGCCCCCGGTGTACAAGCAACTCGACAAGATTCAGCATACGCTGGAGCGGCACTACCGCGACATGCAGGATATTGAGTTCACCATTCAGGACGGCAAGTTGTTCATGCTCCAGTGCCGCATCGGCAAGCGTACCGGTACGGCTGCG
The DNA here is from genome assembly GCA_050008795.1 of Verrucomicrobiia bacterium. Taxonomy (GTDB): domain Bacteria; phylum Verrucomicrobiota; class Verrucomicrobiia; order Palsa-1439; family Palsa-1439; genus CAIKBP01. The sequence continues at coordinate 23,575 of JBEKLX010000030.1, forward strand.
CTCAATATGGCGATGGATATGCTCGCCGAGAAGTTGATCAGCGAGAAGGAAGCCGTGATGCGGCTATCGCCGGCTCAACTCGATGAACTGTTACACCCGATCATTGATCCTGCTGGCGAAAAGTCGGCCAAAGTACTGGCCAAAGGGTTGCCGGCCGGTCCCGGCGGCGCCTGTGGTCAGATCGTGTTCACCGCCCAAGCCGCCGTGGCATGGGCCAGGAACGGCAAGAAAGTCATCCTCGTTCGCGAAGAGACCAATCCTGAAGACGTCGAAGGCATGCGCGCTGCCGAAGGCATTCTGACCGCCCGCGGCGGTATGACCAGCCATGCGGCGCTCGTTGCCCGCGGCTGGGGCAAATGTTGCATCGTTGGCGCCAGTGCGTTGCATGTGGACGTTGTAGCCAAGCAGATGACCGTGGATAACCGGACATTCAAGGAAGGCGATTCCATCTCCTTGAACGGAACGAAGGGATACGTCTACACCGGTGAGATGCCGATGATCTCCGCATCGGAGAATCCGAGGTTCCAGAAGTTCATGAAGATCGTGGACAAGTATCGCCGTCTCGGTGTGCGCACCAACGCGGACACACCGGAGGATGCGCGACGGGCACGCTCGTTCGGCGCCGAGGGTATCGGCTTGTTCCGCACCGAGCACATGTTCTATGGCGAAGGCAGCGACAAGCCGCTGTTCGTCCTGCGCAAGATGATCCTCAGCAATACGCTCGATGAACGCAAAAAGGCGGTCAATGAACTGTTCCCGTTTGTCAAAGCCTCCATCAAAGGCACGCTGGAAGCGATGGAAGGATTGCCTGTTACAATTCGTCTGCTCGACCCGCCGTTGCACGAATTCGTTCCGAAGAGCGAGGAGAAGCAGCGCGAACTCGCAGCCAGTCTCGGTATTTCGCTTGAAGACGTTCAGAGGCGTGGTGATTCGCTACACGAGTCCAACCCGATGATGGGTCATCGCGGCGTGCGCCTTGGTATCACCTACCCGGAGATTACCGAGATGCAACTGCGCGCCATCTTTGAAGCGGCGGCGGAACTGATCAAGGCCGGCAAGAAAGCCAGGCCCGAAGTCATGATTCCTGTCACCTGCGACGTGGCTGAGCTGAAAGATCAAAAGGTGCTGTTCGACAAAGTCCTCGCTGAAGTCAAACAGCGTACCGGCGTGAAGAACCTCACGGTGCCTTATGGCACCATGATCGAGATTCCGCGCGCGGCGTTGCTGGCGGATCGCATGGCGCAGGACGCGGAGTTCTTCAGCTTTGGCACGAATGACCTGACCCAGATGGGTTTCGGGTTCAGCCGCGACGACATCGGCGGTTTTATGGAAGAGTACCTGAAGAAAAAGATTCTTTCATCCGATCCGTTCCAGACCATCGATCAGGATGGTATTGGCCAGTTGATCGAGATGTCAGTCCAGAAGGGACGCAAGACCCGCAAGGACCTCAAGATCGGCATCTGCGGCGAACAAGGCGGCGATCCCGCCTCGGTGGAATTCTGCCACCGCAACGGCCTCAATTACGTGAGCTGCTCGCCATACCGCGTACCAATCGCGCGTCTGGCTGCCGCGCAGGCAACACTGAAGTAAAGGAAAACAGTTGTAACAGTGGGGGCGGACTCGCAAAGTCCGCCCCTTCTTTTTCTGCCATGACTCGCCCATAAGGCGGAACCGTCAACCCGAAACGTTTCCCCTTATACGCGCGCCACCCAGAGAAATTTTCTTGCGTCAATACGGCCTGCCGGCTACCCTCGCCGCGCCAACGGAGGGTGATGATCCGTTCGAGGCCCAAGCTATGGCACTCCAACGCGAATACAGTCGAGAGAGAGAAGGCGACAACGGGATCAAGATCTACCTGCGGGAGATCGGGCAGACCAAGTTGCTTACCCCGAAGGATGAGATCAAACTGGCGGCGCGTATCAAGAAAGGTGACAAGAAGGCACGCGCCCGGATGATTAGGGCCAATCTGCGGCTCGTCGTCAAGATCGCGCACGATTACTCGAACTTCGGCCTGCCTCTGCTTGATCTGATCAGCGAAGGCAACATCGGCCTGATGAAAGCGGTCGAGCGGTTCGACCCCAAGAAAGGCGCCAAATTGTCCACCTACGCCGCCTGGTGGATCAAACAATCCATCAAACGCGCCTTGGCCAACCAATCCAAGACCATTCGTCTTCCGGTACATCTCGTCGACAAAATCAGCAAGATGAAGCGGGCCAGTATGGCCCTCGGCGAATGCCTCGGACGCGAGCCGACCGACCAGGAATTGGGCAAGGCACTGAACATACCGCACACCAAAGTCGCCCAGCTCCGCACGATCAGTATTCGTCCTGCCAGTCTCGACGCGCCGATCAGCGACGAGGACAGTACCGAATTCAGCGAGATCGTTGGTGACGAGAACGCTGCCACGCCGTTTGAGATGCTCCGCGAGAAGGTGATGCGTGACGAACTCCGTGAGATCATCAAGGACTTGGAGCCACGCGAGGCGCAGATTCTCACGATGCGGTTCGGTTTGGACGGCAACAAACCGAAGACACTCGAGGAAGTGGGCGCGAAATTCAAGGTGACTCGCGAGCGCATCCGCCAGATTCAAAATATTACATTGACCAAGCTCCGCCGGATAATCGAGAAGCGCGACCGACCCGGCTCCAGCGGCGAGAACTGAGATTCGTACTTTCCTTCGGCGCGTGCCTTCTGTAAAAGGAATGCACTATGCACGAACAACTTAAATCCGCAATCCGCGATGTGCCCGATTTTCCCATCAAGGGTATTCTATTCAAGGACATCACCCCGATTTTGCAGGACGGTAAACTTTTCCGCCAGGCCGTTGACGCCATTGCCGAGCGCCACAAAGGTAAGAAGGTGGACGCCGTCATCGGCATCGACGCTCGTGGGTTCATATTCGCCGGTGCCGTCGCCTACAAACTCGGTGTCGGCATGATTCCCATCCGCAAGAAAGGCAAACTGCCGTGGAAGACCGTCGTCGCCAGTTATACGTTGGAATACGGCAGCGAGACCAGCGAGATGCACGTGGACGCCATTAAGAAGGGAGACAACGTTGTCATCGTGGATGATCTGCTGGCCACGGGTGGCACGGCAATGGCCGCTTGCCAACTCGTCAAACAACTTGGCGGGAACGTCTCCGAAATCGACTTCCTCATCGAACTGTCCTTCCTTAAAGGCCGGGAGCGGCTTAAAGATTGCAACGTCTTCTCCGTGATTGTGTACTGAAGAGAAGTCTCGCCGCCGTCATCAAAAGAATCGTTCTGGTTCGGAAAAAGAAAACCGGCTGTCCACGAGTGGCAGACAGCCGGATCCGAATTGCTTCTGTTAACCGTCCTGTTTCAGACTCAGGCTTTGCGGCCGCCAACGCCTTTGGTGCCTTTGGTGACAACTTTGGCTTTTTCCCTGGGACGTAGCGCGCGAACGGCGGCACCAGCCCGCCACATCTCGGAGTCATGAATGACGGCTAGTTCCTTTGCCAAACGTTTCTGATAGTTCTTTCCACTGCAAGCCGAGATGACGCGGGCGGTTTCCTTGCCCGATTTCACGGACTTGTAGAGCCGATCGAACAGCGGCAATACCGCCTTGCGGAACCGTGGTTTCCAGTCCAACGCGCCACGTTGCGCCGTGGCGGAGCAGTTGGAATACATCCAGTCCATGCCATTCTCGTCCACAAGCCGGATCAAACTCTGGGTCAGTTCCTCGACGGTCTCGTTAAACGCTTCGCTCGGTGAATGACCGTGTTTGCGGAGCGTGTCGTATTGCGCTTCCATCACGCCCGCCAAACAGCCCATCAACACGCCGCGTTCGCCGGTTAAATCGCTGTAAACTTCCTGTTGGAACGTGGTGGGGAACAGGTAACCCGAGCCAATGGCGATGCCGATGGCAAGGCAACGTTCCTTGGCGCGACCCGTGTAATCCTGACCGACCGCATAACTGGAGTTGATGCCAGCGCCGGAGAGGAAGTTGCGGCGGACCGATGTGCCCGAGCCTTTCGGCGCCACCATTATCACGTCCACGTTCTTGGGTGGAATAACGCCGGTCTGTTTCTTGTAAACGATGGAGAAACCGTGCGAGAAATACAATGCATCGCCTTTTTTCAGGTGCTTCTTGATCGACGGCCAAATCGCCCGTTGCGCAGCATCGGACACGAGCATCTGGATGATCGTGGCTTTTTTGACTGCCGTCCCAATGTCGAAAAGGGTTTTGCCGGGCACCCAGCCGTCTCTGACAGCACGATCCCAGTCGCGCTTGAAGTCGGGTGCCTGGCCAATGATGACCTTGAAGCCATTGTCCTTCATGTTGAGGGATTGCGCCGGACCTTGGACGCCGTAGCCGATCACGGCGATGACTTCGTTCTTCAGCACCTTGCGCGCTTTCGAGAGCGGAAACTCACTGCGGGTTACGATTCTCTCTTTTGTGCCGCCAAAATCAATAATAGCCATGTTGTTATCTCCTTATTATTTTCAGTTCGAGATCCTTCTCCCGCGGTCGCGGGATCAGGATGACATCGTTTGTGGCGACGTCACTTGCGGGGCATCGCCACCTTGCCTGTGCGGGTAAGATCGCGGACGCCAAACGGCTCCATCAAATCCAGAAACGCGGCGACCTTGCTCTCGCTGCCCGTGATCTCAACCATGACAGCCTTGTGCTGAACGTCAACGATCTTGGCGCGGAAGATGTCGCAAATCTGCATGATCTCCGAACGCGCCTTCGTGTCGGCATTAACCTTGACCAGCGCAAGTTCGCGGTCAACGTACTCGCCATCGCGGAAATCCTGCACCTTGATAACGTTGATGAGCTTGTTGAGTTGTTTGGTGATCTGTTCGAGCATGGCGTCATCGCCTTTGACAACGATCGTCATGCGCGATGTGGTCGGGTCCTGCGTCGGCGCGACGTTCAACGTGTCGATGTTGAAACCGCGTCCGCTAAACAAGCCTGCGATGCGCGCCAGCACGCCAA
>JBEKLX010000031.1:0-19021 GCA_050008795.1 Verrucomicrobiia bacterium
CTTGTTTTCCACGAGTACGGAAAGTGTATGCCTCATATGGTGTGAGGTTATACGCCAATACCGACTGCCAGGCAACTTCCTTTTACGTCGCTACGCTTGACAATGACGCGATCTTTCACACAAACTACGCGCTAAACAGTTGGAAGGAGCGAAATCTATGAGGACCAGTCCAATCCTTTGGGCCGCGACCATTCTGACAATGTCACTCGTTCCAGCTTCGGCGCAGATATACCACTTTGACACCATTGCCGGATTGGCCGCGCATTCGGGTGGCACCGACGGCACCAACAGTGCTGCGCGGTTTAACGGTCCCGATTATCTTGCGATGGACAGCGCGGGCAATGTCTATGTGTCGGATTTCGGAAACGACACGATTCGCAAGATCGCGACGGTTGGCACCAACTGGGTGGTCAGCACTGTCGCCGGACTGACAGATAACCCTGGCAGCGCCGACGGTACCAACAGTGCCGCGCGGTTTTCCTATCCCAATGGCGTTGCTGTGGGCACCAATGGCAATGTCTATGTGGCGGACTGGAGCAACAACACGATTCGGGCGATTGCACCAATCGGCACCAACTGGGTGGTAAGCACTATCGCCGGGCAGGTTGGGGTCAGTGGCCACGCCGATGGCACAAACGCCGCCTCGCAGTTTTCAGGTCCAAGTGGTGTTGCGGTGGACACCAATGGAAATATCTATGTGGGGGATTTCTTCAACAGCACAATCCGCAAGATCGCGCCGGTTGGCACCAACTGGGTAGCGAGCACCATTGCCGGGTTGGCTCTGAACACTGGGAGCGCTGATGGCACCAACAGTGTTGCGCGGTTTAACGGTCCGAATGATGTTGCGGTGGACACCAATGGCAATGTCTATGTGGCGGATTGGGCCAACAGCACGATTCGAAAGATCGCGCCGGTTGGCACCAACTGGATAGTGAGCACCATTGCTGGGCTGGCTCTGAACACTGGCAGTGCCGACGGCACCAACAGTGATGCGCGGTTTAACGGTCCAACTGGTGTTGCGGTGGACTCCTCAGGCAATGTCTATGTGGCGGACGCGGGCAACAACACCATTCGGAAGATCACGCCGGTCGACACCAACTGGGTGGTGAGCACCATTGGCGGGCTGGCCGGGGTTGGTGGCAGCACCGATGGAATCAAAAGCAACGCGCGGTTTTACTATCCCCGCGCCGTCGCGGTGGACACCAATGGCAATGTTTATGTGGCGGATACAGGCAACAATACCATTCGCCAGGGGGTGCTGCCATCAAATGCACTGACGATCACCAAAGAGATGGCCAAGCTGAACTTCGCCAAAACGAATTCCGACAGTTGTACCTTGACTGCGACCCTCAACCTCGATGCGAGCTATGACCTGACCAATAAGCCGGTCTCGCTGGACATCGGCGGAGCAGACGCGTCGTTTACCCTGGACACAAAAGGAAAAGGACATGGAGTTGGCACCTACGGAACCTGCAAGCTATCGTATAAGAAGAAAATCGGGCCTTGGACGTTCACAACCGCCTTGAAGAAGGGTTCATGGGCGTCACAGTGGGAAACATACGGGTTGTCGAACGCAACGACTACTGTCAAGGCCGGTGTCCCCGTGACGCTGCCAGTGACTCTCTTCATTGGCGATGATGGGTTCTATGGCGAGAAGGCCCTGCTCTACAAGGCCAAGGCCGGCAAGTCCGGCACCGCGAAGTAGGTTGAGGGGGGACGGTGTGCGGCTTGTCGCTACGCTTGATAAGAACAGAATCTATCAGCCAGACTGCACACCCGTTTTAAAGAGTGGAATCCATACGAAAACCAGATTATTTCCATTAGTTGCGGTCATTCTAACGATGTCGCTTGCTCCGATCATATCGGAGCAAGTTTCATCAGCAGCGCAGATATACGATTTTACAACCATTGCCGGGTCGGCCGGGAACTGGGGCAGCACCGACGGCACAAACAGAGCCGCGCAGTTTTCCGACCCCATTGGTATTGCAGTGGACACGAATGGCAATGTCTATGTGGCGGACTACGACAACCACACCATTCGGAAGGTCACGCCGGTGGGGACAAACTGGGTGACAACCACCATCGCCGGGACGGCCTCGCTCCATGGCAGCACCAATGGCACCAACAGCGAGGCGCTGTTTTACAATCCCGCTGGCGTCGCTGTGGACACCAATGGCAATGTCTATGTGGCGGACACGGGCAACGCCACCATTCGGAAGGTCACGCCGGTGGGGCCGAACTGGGTGACAACCACCATTGCCGGGACGGTCTTGCTTCATGGCAGCACCGATGGCACCAACAGCGAGGCGCTGTTTTTCTGGCCTTGGGCCGTTGCACTGGACGCCAATGGCAATCTCTATGTGGCGGACACGTGGTACTACACCATTCGGAAGGTCACGCCGGTGGGGACAAACTGGGTGACAACCACCATCGCCGGGCTGGCCGGGAACACTCCTGGCAGTGCCGATGGCACAAACAGCAACGCGCGGTTTTACCAGCCCGATGGCGTCGCTGTGGACACCAATGGCAATGTCTATGTGGCGGACACGGGCAACGACACCATTCGGAAGATCACGCCGGTGGGGACGAACTGGGTGACAACCACCATCGCCGGGACGGTCACGAACATTGGCAGCGCCGACGGCACAAACGGCGATGCGCAGTTTAACTATCCATACGGCGTCGCTGTGGACACCAATGGCAATGTCTATGTGGCGGACACGGGCAACTCCACTATCCGGAAGGTCACTCCGGTGGGGACGAACTTGTCCGCCGTGGTGGACTGGGTGACAACCACCATCGGCGGGCTGGCCTTGAATGATGGCAGCGCCGACGGCATAAACGGCGCCGCGCAGTTTAACTATCCCAAAGGCGTTGCGGTGGACCGTGGCGGCAATCTCTATGTGGCGGACACGGACAACGCCACCATTCGTCTGGGAGTGCCTTTTTTGGGCACGCCGATGATCACCAGCCAGCCGCAAAGCCTGACAGTGACCAATGGTAATCCAGCCGCCTTCAGCGTCACGGCCTCCGGCATCGCGCCGTTGATCTATCAATGGCAGAAGGACGGAACCAATTTGGTGAACGGCGGCAACGTTTCGGGGGCTACAACCAACACGTTGACCTTGAGCACGACGACCACCAATGACGACGGCAACTACACGGTCATCATTACCAATACCTATGGCAGTGTCACCAGCAGCGTCGCCACGCTGACGGTGCTGTCAGTGCCTTGGGGCACGCTGACGATCACCAAGGAGACCGCCAAGCTGAACTTCGCCAAAACGAATTCCGACAGTTGCACGTTGACCGCGACCCTCAACCTCAGTGCGAGCTATAACCTGACCAACAAGCCGGTCTCGCTGGACATCGGCGGAGCGGACGTGTCGTTCACCTTGGACACGAAAGGAAAAGGACGCGGAGTTGGCACCTACGGAAGCTACAAGCTGTCGCACAAGAAGAAGGCCGCGTCTTGGACGTTTACAGCCGCCTTGAAGACGGGTTCATGGGCGTCACAGTGGGAGACATACGGGTTGTCGAACGCAACGACTACTGTCAAGGCCGGTGTCCCAGTAACACTGCCAGTGACTCTCTTCATTGGCGATGAGGGGTTCTATGGCGAGAAGGCCCTGCTCTACAAGGCCAAGGCCGGCAAGTCCGGCACCGCGAAGTGAGGGTTTGACAGTTGGTAACGCATGGCCATTATCGCATGTCTGCTCGCTCCAGCAGGCGCAACAAGACGGTGAAATCCTCGTCGGCCCAGCCACGTTTTAGGCCTTCCTCGTAAATTCGCATGACGTTCTGCGCCTGCGGTAACTTCAAGTCGCCTGCCGCTTCCAAAGCCAGCCGTAGGTCTTTTGCCATGTGCTTGAGGGAAAACTGTGGCGAGAAATCGCGGTTCCGTAATTTCGCCTCCTTCAATGTGGCTACACCAGAATTCGAAACGTTCAGTTTCAGAGCCGCGAAGTAGGTGTCGTCGGAAATGCCGGCGGCCCGTGCAAACGTAATACTTTCGCTCAACCCTTGCATGACCAGCGCGATGTTGACGTTCATGGCCAATTTCAACGCGGACGCGCTACCCAGTGGCCCGATATGTAGAATGGCGCTCGACAGCCGTTCCAGAACCGGACGCGCTGTCTCCAACACTTTCTTCTCACCACCGACGTAGAAAACCATCTTGCGTTGTTCGGCGGCCGGTTTGCTACCCATGAACGGCGCTTCCAGAAACGCCGCACCGGTCTTTTGCACTTGTCGCGCAAAATCCAGCGTGGCTTTCGGTGAGATCGTGCTCGATTGGATCAACACCTGACCCATGTGCAACACCGGCAGAATCTTGTCCAGGACATCTTGCACGGCTGGCGGATCTGCCACGACAATGATGATAATCTCCGCGTCTTTGGCCGCCGTGCGGATGTCAGACGTGAAAAACGGGAGGCGTTTGGGCGTGCGATTCCAGCCGCGCACCTCGTATCCGTCACGATGTAAATTCTCTGCCCAAACACTGCCGATAATCCCCAGCCCAAAAACGCTAATCTTCATGCCAGTTATCTCCTCTTGATGGTTCGCGCCCCATAAACATACGGTGGAGACGCGGGTCGTTACAAGACCGCTGTTGTTTCTTGCCAGTTGCGGATCAGTCAGGTATCGTCAGCCCCCGGCATGGCAACAACGATTCTCGTAGGCGCCCAATGGGGAGACGAAGGCAAAGGCAAGATCATCGACGTCTTGACGGCGCAAGCCGACATTGTGGTCCGTTATCAAGGCGGTAACAATGCAGGCCACACCGTATGGGTTGGCACCGATAAGTTCATCCTGCATCTTGTGCCGTCGGGTATCCTGCATCCCGGCAAGATCAGCGTCATCGGCAACGGCGTGGTGATCGATCCTTGTGCGTTGGTCGAGGAGATCGAGCAGTTGCGGGTGCGCGGAGTGGCGATCAAGGATAATCTGCTGATCAGCGAGACGGCGCACGTCGTCTTCCCGTATCATCGGTTGCTCGATGGCATCCGTGAACAGCAGAAAGGTAAACGGAAGATCGGGACAACGAAACGCGGCATCGGCCCGGCTTATGGCGACAAGGCATCGCGCACAGGTTTGAGGATGGCGGATTTGCTGGCACCCGAACGTTTTACCGGAAAGCTGCGCCAAAAGATTCGTGAGAACAACGAGATCTTCAAGGCATTCGATGCTCCGCCGCTCAGTTATACACAAATCCATCGCCAATACATGGAGTGCGCGCGGAAATTGCGACCATTCATTGCCGACACGGTCACGTGGCTGAACCGTGCGGTGAACAAAGGAAAGAACCTCCTTTTGGAAGGCGCGCAGGGCACGATGCTCGACATCGATTTCGGAACGTACCCATTCGTCACCAGCTCGAACTCGACGGCCGGTGGCGCGTGCACAGGCACGGGCATCGCTCCGCATCGGATAGACAAGGTCGTCGGGGTAATGAAGGCCTACACCACGCGCGTGGGCGAAGGGCCATTCCCGACGGAACTCCACGACGGGCGTGGCACGTTGCTGCGTGAAACGGGACAGGAGTTCGGGGCAACGACAGGTCGTCCACGTCGATGCGGCTGGTTCGACGCCGTGGTGACACGGTATGCCGTGATGGTCAACGGGATTGATGAACTGGCTGTGACCAAGCTCGACGTGCTCGACAAATTACCAAAGATCAAAATCTGCGTGGCATACAAGGTCGGCCACAAGGTGTACGAAACCATGCCGCAGGACGCGGACATCTTGCAGCGATGCAAGCCAATGTATGAGGAGTTCGACGGCTGGCGAACCTCGACGCGCAGAGCGCGCTCCTTCAGTCAGTTGCCACCGCAGGCACAAGTGTATCTGTCGAAGCTGGCCGAACTCAGTGGCACAAAGCTCGGTATCGTGTCGGTCGGTGCCGAACGCGAGGAGACGTTTTTCTTGTGAAAGCCCCTTGCTCATGCTCTTACTCTTGCTCAATTTGTTTGAACGAAGCGCGGCCGGCGCGAGCATGAGCAGGAGCACGAGTATGAGACCCGTAAGATGACCCATCCCCCCAAAAAACTGCCGCAGCACGTCGCTATCATCATGGACGGCAACGGACGCTGGGCACGACAGCGCGGGTTACCCCGGATTGAGGGGCACCGCGTGGGTATGGAGAGCGTGCGCGAGACCGTGCGGGTGTCGAGCAAACTCGGCATCAAGTATCTGACACTGTATGCGTTCTCCAGCGAGAACTGGGCCCGTCCCAGGACCGAGGTCACTGCGCTGATGCAGTTGCTGAGGTTTTACCTGCAGAAGGAAGTTGCAGAATTGGACAAGAACAACGTGCGGCTGGCGGCCATCGGACGGTTGAACGAATTGCCGGCCAGCGCGCGACAACAGTTGGATAAGGCGATTGCCACCCTGCGGGACAACACGGGACTTACGCTGGTACTGGCATTGAACTACGGCGGTCGGGCGGAGATCGTGGATGCCGTACGTGAGATCGCACGCGAGATCAAGACAGGCCGGATTGACGTGGCCGATGTTAATGAGAAATGCGTCAACGATCATCTGTACACTGCTGGAATACCGGACCCGGATCTACTGATTCGCACGAGCGGTGAGCTGCGGGTGAGCAATTTCCTGCTATGGCAGATTTCCTACGCAGAGATCTACGTGACCGAAACGCTGTGGCCGGATTTCCGCGGGGCGGAGTACCTGAAAGCCTTGGACGACTATGGCAACCGGCAGCGTCGGTTCGGTCGCGTACATATGGCGGGGGACAAGTGAACGCAACACCGCAGACCACAGAGGCGCACATATTGCCAGAAGCGCGGTCCGGCTTTCTCTGGCGCCTGATCAGTTCCGTCGTCCTGTGGGCAACCATGTTGGTAGTAATCTTCTTGCTGCCTCCGACGGCGCTGTACGTGTTCATGAACCTGGTGATCGCGCGGGCGTTGTGGGAGTTCTACACGATCTGCGAGGTCAAGGGGTTGCGGACGTTCAAGGTTTGGGGAGTGATCGGCGCGGTTGCGTTGGTTTCGGGAAGCTGGTTTGTGTTTGGCATGCAACGATTCCGGTCGCCCTCAGATTTCCCAGCGTTGTCGTACGATTTCGACATTGTAATCCTAGTGGTGTTCGCGTTTGGGGTGTTCGTGCGTCAGTTCCCGCAGAAGACGAACTCGCAGGGCATCGAAACAATGGCCGTGACGTTGTTCGGGCTGATGTATGTGGCATGGCTCTTCAATTTTGCCACGCGGATCAATTTCGCCACGCCGAACGGCCGATACTGGGTGATGTACCTGGTGGTGGTGACGAAGTTTACCGACATCGGCGCGTATTTGACTGGCATTACACTCGGCCGCCACAAGATGATCCCGCGGATAAGCCCGAAGAAGAGTTGGGAAGGGACGGCGGGCGGCATCGTATTCGCGGTGGGAGGCAGTTTCCTCTGCATGCATCTCCTGCGCGATAAACTCGTCACCGAGGGATTGGACGCCGGAGACGCGCTGGCGCTCGGCTTGTTGCTCGGCGCGGCAGCAGTCGTCGGAGACCTGGCCGAATCGCTTATTAAACGCGAGGCGGGCGTAAAGGATTCCAGTACGTGGCTGCCCGGTCATGGCGGCGCGTTGGACCTGATTGACAGCCTGTTGTTCACTGCGCCCCTGCTGTATGTTTACATGAGGTTGATGCTGCGAGCATGAAACCAAAAAACATAGTTCTGCTTGGCGCCACTGGCTCCATCGGCATGAGCACACAGAAGGTGGCGGCCGATCTGCCAAAATACATACGCATCATCGGCATGGCGTCGCGCGAAAACGTGGATGGGATGGAGAAGGCCATCCGCCAGTTCAAGCCGAAGGCCGTATGCATGACCCATCACGACAAGGCAGATGAGTTGAAGAGGCGAATCACAGGCAGGGACGCCCGTGCCACCAAGTGTTTGGCGGGCGAACGCGGGCTGGTCGAACTGGCCACGATGCCGGAGGCGGACATCGTACTGATTGCGATTGTCGGCACGGCGGGATTGGAACCGGCACTGGCGGCGATCCGCGCCGGTAAGGACCTGGCCGTGGCATCGAAGGAAATTCTCGTGATGGCGGGTGGATTGGTGATGAGCGAGGCGCGCAAGCACGGCGTCAAGGTGTTGCCCGTGGACAGCGAGCACAGCGCGATTTTCCAGTGCTTGGAAGGACGCGATCACGCGGACGTGAAACGGTTGATCCTGACGGCTTCAGGCGGGCCGTTCCGTCAAACGCCACATGCGGACTTCGAGAAGATCACGGTCGCAGACGCGCTAAAGCATCCTAGTTGGAACATGGGCCAGAAGATCACAATCGACTCGGCCACGTTGTTCAACAAAGGGCTGGAGATGATCGAGGCGCGGTGGTTGTTCGACGTGGATATTGACCGCGTGGACGTGGTGATTCATCCGCAGAGTATTATTCATTCGATGGTCGAGTTCCGCGACGGCTCGATTCTTGCGCAACTGAGCATCCCGGACATGCGGCATCCCATTCAGTATGCGCTGGTCGGCCCGCAGCGACTGCAAAACTCGATACCGGTGACCGATCTGGCCAGGATCGGCACGTTGACGTTCGAGAACCCCGACCACGAACGGTTCCCATCGTTGCGGCTCGCGCAGGAGGCAGGACGCACAAGCGGGACGATGCCCGCGGTGTTCAATGCCGCAAACGAAGTCGCCGTGGCGCGGTTCGTTGATAGACAGATCGGGTTCACGCAGATTTTCGAAACGGTCGAACGCGTGATGCAAGCGCATAAAGTCGGTGGAGAATCACAAGCACGGAGGCCTGTGCCAGTGGGAAGCGCGTGGGTTGCAGAGCCGACCTTGGATGTTATATTGCAGGTCGATCAATGGGCAAGAAAGGAAGCTGAACGTGTCGTTTGAGATTTTGACGGAGATCATCAGTACTTACGTCTATCCCGGCTTATTGGTGTTTTTCCTCTTTGGGTTGACGATTTTTATCCACGAGTTAGGTCATTTCCTCATGGCCAAACGGCGCGGGATGAAGATCGAACGGTTCTCCATCGGGTTCGGCCCGGCAATCTGGAAGCGGGAGCGGAACGGCACCGAGTACCGAGTGTCATGGATTCCATTCGGCGGCTATGTTGCGCTGCCACAGATGGCGCCAATGGAGGTGATCGAGGGCAAAACCGAGACCAAACCCGAGGAATTACCTCCTGCCTCGCCGAAGTCAAAGAGCTTGGTGGCGTTCTGTGGTCCCGCGATGAATTTGGTACTGGCGTTCCTGATCGCCTTCGTTGTCTGGGGCGTCGGAATGCCGATGCCGAGCAATTCCACGGTGGTTGGGTGGGTGGATCCTGGCAGCCCGGAAGAACGCGCCGGCATTATACCCGGCGACCGTGTGGTGGCAGTCAACGGTCGTACCGTCAAGCGCTGGACGGAAATACGGGGTGAAGTGGTCAACAGCCACGGACCAAATATCACCATCACGTTGGAACGTAACGGCAAACCGTACCAGTGCCTGCTGGAAATCGAGGCTGACGAACATGGCGGCGCGAAGATGGTTAGTCTCTATCCCGAGAGTCGCCCGTTCGCCCAAGGGATCGTCCCGGGATCGCCGGCGGAACAGGCCGGGTTACAGGCCGGAGACAGATTCCTGGCGGTGGAGGGCGTGCCAATCTGGAGCGCCGATCAACTGCGGGGGATTATCGGCAGCCGAACGGATCAACTGACGGAGGTCAAAGTGTTGCGGCATGGCCAGCCCGTGACCGTGAAGGTGACCCCGCAGGTTATCGAACAGAAAGCAAAACGTGGGCAGATGGGCGTGCACTTGGGGGATGAAGTCGTTCGCCCCGGGCCGACGCCGCCGGATCTGATTTGGGAATCGCTGCAGATGATGGGGTACACAGCAAAAGCCCTCATACACCATAAGGAAACGGGGGTGGGACTGAACGACATCAGCGGTCCTGTGGGTATTATAGGCGGCCTCTGGGCAATGATTGCTTATGGTGGAGTGCGGGCCGGGTTATGGCTGGCTGTGGTACTGAATGTCAACCTAGCCGTGTTGAATCTGTTCCCGGTTCCGGTTCTGGATGGCGGTCACATCCTGTTTGCGGCAATTGAGCAGGTGCGGCGCAAACCGCTCAATGCCCGGCTGATAAACGCCACGCAGACGGCTTTTGCCGTCTTGATCATTACTTTCATGTTGTATGTGACGTTTTATGATTTTCAGCGGTTCTTCCCAGCCAAACTGAAAACGCAAATCAGCGAACCCGCATCGTTGCCTCGGCCATGAACTACTCCGAAAACCCATTTTTTTGGCAGCGGCGACTGACTCGCGAGGTGAAGGTAGGCAACGTCGGCGTCGGGGGCGACAATCCTATCCGCGTCCAGACGATGTTGACCTCCGATACGATGAACACCGAGGCGTGCGTGCGCGAGGCGATTCCGATTCTCGAAGCCGGCTGCGAGATTCTGCGGCTGACTGCTCCAAGCATCAATGACGCGAAGAATCTAAAGGACATTGTCGCCGAACTGCGTCGGCGCGGCTTCAACACGCCAATCGTCGCCGATATCCATTTTGTCCCCGCTGCGGCAATGGAAGCGGCTTTGTGGTGCGAGAAGGTGCGGATTAATCCCGGCAACTACGCCGATCGCAAGAAGTTTTCCGTCCGCGAGTACACCGACGACCAATATGAGGAGGAGTTGTCGCGGTTGGAAGAAGCGTTCACACCGTTGGTGCTGCGGTGCAAGGAGCTCGGCCGTGCGATGAGAATCGGCACCAATCACGGCTCGCTGTCTGACCGGATCATGAACCGCTACGGCGACACGCCGCTCGGCATGGTCGAAAGCGCGTTGGAGTTCCTTCGTATATGCCGCCGTCACGACTATCACAGCATCATCCTTTCGATGAAGGCCAGTAATCCAAAGGTGATGATCGCCGCCTACCGGCTGCTGGTTGCGCGGATGAATAAAGAAGGCCCGGACTGGAATTACCCGCTGCATCTTGGCGTCACGGAAGCTGGTGAAGGCGAGGATGGACGCATCAAGTCGGCCATCGGCATCGGCGCCCTCCTTGAAGATGGCCTCGGCGACACTGTCCGCGTCTCGCTGACAGAGGATAGCATCCGTGAGATTCCCGTCTGTCAGGAATTGGTCCACAAGTACAACACGCTTTGGGAACGCCAGAAGGCTGGAAGACTGGCGACGCGGGCGTCTTTGCCTGTGACCGAAAAACGCGACCCATTCACGTACACACGCCGCGCCACACATGAAATATCCGTAGGAAAGTTGCGCATCGGCGGCAAGCATCCGCCGCGCGTCGTAGCGCGTGCCCCGTTTAACGTCACGATTGATCAGATTCAGCGCATCACTACCGCCGAGCCTCACACCTTTGCGGAGATTCTACAGTTCAATGTCGGATCCGAGGCCGACCTCGACCTGCTTGCCTCGCTTCGTCTATCACTGAGCGTGAAGAAAATCTCCATCCCGATTGCAGTCCAAGTGCCATCCGTAGCCGTGGAAGAGACACTTTTGTCGAGACCGGAACTGTTCGAGATGCTGAACGTTCCCTTTGCCATGAGCACGGAAGCGAACAGTTTGCTTCGCGCTGCGCGCGAGCACACCATTCAGTTCGATGTCGAGGCCGATTCACCGGAGCATTTCGTGGATGTCTGCGGAAAATTGGCCGACGCGCTGGCGAAATGTCCCGACCGCTCGCCCATGGTGGCCGTCAGACGGGCCGACGGTATAGACATGATTGGCGCGTACCGAATTCTGGCAGCGAAGCTCGCTGAGCGCAATCTTGGCACGCCGATCCTGCTTCGCGACCGCATTCGTGGCGTATCAGGACATCCGGCGGTGAAGGACGCTTTGCTGGCGGCGAGCACCAATATCGGCGCGCTGTTGTGTGATGGTATCGGCGACGCGGTGGAGATCACCGGCGAGAACAATCCGCTAACAGCAGTGAGACTGGCATACAACATTCTGCAGGCCACAGGGGCCCGATCGTTCAAGACCGATTACGTGACCTGTCCGAGCTGCGGCCGAACGCAATTTGACCTGCAAACGGTTCTGGCGCGAATTAAATCCCGCACGTCCCATTTAAAAGGTGTTAAAATTGCGGTGATGGGCTGCATCGTCAATGGCCCGGGTGAGATGGCCGATGCTGATTTTGGATACGTGGGTACGGCGCCGGGCATGATTTCGTTGTGGGTCGGGAAGAAACAGGTTAAACAACACATTCCCGAAGAGCAGGCAGTGGACGAACTGGTCGCGCTTATCAAAGCACACGGGAAATGGATCGAACCACCGTTAGAAACCAAGAAGTGAATTGAACAAGCAGGGCGCAAACCTTACGAGAAGAACGATGAAGCGATTTGCATTGATCGTGGCGATCATGGTGGTTACTTCGTGCGCGCACGTGACACGCACGACGCGGGTGGACGGAACCGGAAGCGCACCCGACACAGTAACTGCACGCGCCGCCGCGCCGCTAGCGGGCCACACGGGCGAAACTGTCGGGGCGACCAATGCGGCCACGGAGCACACGGCAAGTTTGAATTGGGAGAGCGACTACGAGACGGCGTTGGACAAGGCGAAAAAGGACAAAAAACTGGTGATGCTGGACGTTTACACCGATTGGTGCGGCTGGTGTAAGATACTCGACCGCGACACCTTCTCGGACGAAATCGTTCAGGAGATGCTCATGAGAAGTTTCGTCGCGGTGAAGATCAACCCCGAGAAGAGCCAGAAAAACCGCCAAATCGAGCAGCAACTTGGCAGGGTTGGCCTCTATCCGCACATCTACTTGATTGATGCCAACGGCAGGCAACTCGTCGAAATCCCCGGTTTTGTCCCTGCCAAACAATTTGTCCAACAGCTTGATGCCGCGGTCAAGGAATCCGCCAAATGATACAGCCTTGGAAGGTTACCCGTTCTGAGATGCTGCTGGATGGTCGCATCTTCAAAGTGCGTAAGGATGTAACGATCAATCCGCGCACCGGGCGGCCGCATGACATGTTTGTCGTTGAGAGCCCGAACTGGGTAAATATCATCCCCTTGACGCCCGACGATCAGGTGGTGATGGTCGAGCAATGGCGGCATGGCACTCGTTCGATACATTTGGAGACTCCGGGCGGACTCATGGATGTCGGCGAGACACCTGAACAATGCGCACGTCGCGAGTTACTGGAGGAAACAGGCCACGAGGCCGGCGAAGTAGTGCAACTCGGTACCGTGCATCCGAACCCCGCGATCCAAAACAATCTTCAGCATTACGTGCTGGCGACGAACTGCCGGCGCGTAGCCGCGTTAAAGCTCGATAACACGGAGGACATCAAGGTTCGTCTTGTCCCGCTTGCGGAAGTGCCAGACATGATTCGCACGGGAAAGATCACCCACGGCGTCGTCATTGGCGGTTTTTACTGGCTGGAATTACATCGCCAAAAGCACTGAGTGGTTTTGGTGAAGACTTGACTTCCGATTCGTCTGCTGCTAATTAATGAGAGTGATGAACAAGGACCTTAACCTGCTGTTGGCGTTGCGACTGCTCCGGCTCGCGTCGGGGCCAGTGGGTTGAGGTCTATCGAAACGAAGCTTAAACCCACTCCGACGCGACCGTCGGTGTGGGTTTTTTGTTTACCCATTTCGGCGGTTGCGTTACAAAGGAAACGAACATGAGCAAACATATCTCGATTTTCGACACGACGTTACGCGACGGCGAGCAATGCCCGGGCGCGTCCATGAACATCCGCGAGAAACTTGAGGTCGCACGGCAATTGGCGCGGCTTCGGGTGGATATCATCGAGGCGGGTTTCCCGATTGCCAGTGACGGCGATTTCGAGGCGGTCAAAGCCATTGCCGGCGAGATCCAGGGGCCGCGCATCGCAGGTCTAGCACGCTGCGTGGACAAAGACATCGACCGCGCTGCCAAGGCGGTGAAACCTGCGGGCGACCGCGCGCGGATTCACGTATTCCTCGCCACCAGCGCGATTCATCGTGAGTTTAAACTAAAGATGGCGCAGGGCGAGATTCTCAAGCGCAGCATCGAAAGCGTGAAACGCGCGCTCGGCTACTGCAAAGATGTGGAGTTCTCGCCCGAAGACGCTTCGCGCACCGAACCGGAGTTTCTAGCGGAAGTCACGCAGGCTGCAATCGAAGCAGGCGCGAAGACAATCAATATACCCGACACGGTCGGTTACGCCGCTCCGCATCAGTTTGGCGCGCTTATCAGGTATCTTTTCGACCATGTGCCGAACATCAATGACGCCGTCATCAGCGTCCATTGCCACAACGATCTCGGTCTCGCCGTGGCGAATTCATTGGCAGCCGTGATGAACGGCACGCGCCAGGTCGAGTGCACGATCAACGGAATCGGTGAACGCGCCGGCAACACTTCGCTTGAGGAAGTCGTCATGGCTCTCAAGACGCGCAGGGATGCTTTCGGCGGTTACCGCACGAACATCGATACGCGGCAGATCTATCCGACCAGCCGTCTTGTGTCGCACCTCACGGGCATGGTGGTGCAACGCAACAAGGCCATCGTCGGCGACAACGCATTTGCCCACGAGGCCGGCATCCACCAGCACGGTGTCATCGCCAAACGCGAGACATACGAGATCATGCGCGCCGAGGACGTTGGTCGCACCAGCGAACTCACGTGGGGCAAGCACATGGGCCACCACGCCGTCGGCAAAAAACTCGAAGAGATGGGTTATAAGCTCAGCGACGAGGAAATTCGCCGCATCACCGAACAAGTGAAGACCCTTGCCGATAAGAAGAAGCAGGTTTACGACGAAGATGTTCGTGCCCTCGTCGAAGGCAAGTTTGCGGAAGTGCCCCAAGTGTGGGGTTTGAACTACCTCAGCGTCGTGACCGGCGACGTTCCGACTGCCAGCGTGCGGCTTGTCCGTACCGGCAAGAAGGGACATGTTGCCAACACCGGTACAGGTGACGGTCCAATCGACGCAATGCTCAAAACCATCGACCGGATCACCAAGGTCAAGGGCAGTCTGGTGGACTACAGCGTCGCCAGCGTCACCCGAGGCAAAGACGCCGTCGGCGAAGTCAGTGTCCGTGTCCAGTTCGGCAAAGAGAAAGAGCATGCGGAACGCATCGTAACGGGCAAAGGGAGCAGCACTGACATCATCGAAGCGAGTGCCCTAGCTTACCTCAACGCCTTGAACCGACACCTGTTTGAGCAACGCCGCCACGCGAAAACCGAAAAACCGACGCTGTAAAAAGCTGCATGCAAAGCTCGCGAAAGAACTACGTGAAGGACAGGAAACTTCCTAAAACCGGCATTTGGGGGAAGAAAAGCTAAGGTGTCATTTTTGGCTCATTCTGATACGAATGCGCCAGAAGGTGACACCTTATTGGTCCATGCAGTGAGACATCAGCGAATCACAATCCGCTTACCGTGAAAGGCACCATCGACCTTCACCAGCCGCGAATTGATCATATCGGCTACGATGTATGCACCTAGATGCTGATTGTGAGCCAGTTGGCTGACCGTGGTAATCAGTTCCGCCAGCGTGTGCATATTATGACGTGCATGTCTCTTCATACTCGTTTTCATGGTTGTTCGATGAAGCAATCGGCGTGCCAACCACCTTCTGGACAGCGCCCGGATGCTTGACTTAAGTGGGGTTTTCTGGGAATGTCCGTTCCGCCGTGGGGATGTAGCTCAGTTGGGAGAGCGCCTCGTTCGCAACGAGGAGGTCAGGGGTTCAAATCCCCTCATCTCCACCAGTTTTCCGCTCGATATTTCAGCCCGGCATGCCATTCTTGGCCGCGGACCGGTTGCAATTGGCCATAAATGCACTAGACTACGGCGCGATTCCATGGAACCTGTCGTTACCAACCGCACAAAATTGACCAACGAGGAGATTAAACGCTACTCGCGCCACCTTATTCTTCCTGAAGTCGGGGTTGAAGGACAGGAACGAATCAAAGCTGCGAAGGTTCTTCTCGTCGGCTCCGGCGGATTAGGTTCTCCCCTCGCCCTCTACCTCAGCGCCGCAGGCGTTGGCACAATCGGCATCGTTGACTTCGATGCGGTGGACCTCGCTAACCTCCAGCGCCAAGTCATCCATTTCACCACCGATGTCGGCAAACCGAAACTCCAGAGCGCCGAGGAGAAGATCAAGGCAATCAACCCGAACGTGAAGTTCGTCGCACATCAGGCAAAGCTCACCAGCGAGAACGCCATCGAAATCATCAAGGACTACGATGTCGTAGCCGACGGCACCGACAATTTCCCTACCCGTTACCTCGTCAATGACGCCTGCGTCATGCTGAAGAAACCGGACGTGTACGGCTCCATCTTTCGTTTCGAGGGTATGGCCAGCGTCTTCGCGCCGCATCTCGGCGGGCCGTGCTACCGCTGCTGGTATCCAGAACCGCCGCCACCGGGCAAAGTGCCCAGTTGCGCTGAAGCCGGCGTACTCGGTGTCGTCTGTGGCATTATCGGCAACATCCAGGCCAACGAGACAATCAAACTGATTATCGGCAAAGGCGCGCCGCTTATGGGCCGTCTACTGCGGTTTAACGCGCTGGATATGACTTTCAAGGAGCACAAGATCCCGCGTGACCCCGACTGTCCCCTTTGCGGCAAGAACCCGACCATTACCAAACTGATCGACTACAACCAATTCTGCGGACTTAGCCGCAGCGAGATCGCTGCAAAAAAACAAGAAACCGGCCTCGGCCCCGATGACATCGCCGTGGAACAAGTCAAAGCGATGCTCGACCGCAAAGAAGATTTCGCGTTTGTGGACGTCCGCAACCCTGATGAACGCACAATCTGCAAGATCGAAGGCACAAAGCTCATTCCCCTGCCCGATCTTCCGCAACGGCTCAAGGAATTGCCGAAGGACAAACTCATTATCTTTCACTGCCACTACGGTGGTCGCTCGATGCGCGCCCTCAAGTTTCTGCGCTCACAGGGTTATACCAAACTCAAGAACCTCTCCGGGGGGATTGACCGCTGGGCTGAGCGCATCGAGCCAAACATGCCCCGATACTAAACGCGTGCAAAACGAGACCAATCGCGCTAGATATTTGCCATGCCGATTCATCCAACAGCCCCGAAAGCCTTCGGGGTGAGTCCGAAGGCCGAACTCGACTCGACCGTCGAGGTCGGACCTAATGTGATCATTGACGAGCACGTGAAGATTGGCGCGAGAACAAAGGTTTGGGCCAACGCGTACATCACGGGCCACACCGAGATCGGGCGGGACAACCAAATCCACATGGGCGCGGTCATCGGACACGAACCACAGGATGTGAAATTCGATCGCAATTGCCGCAGTTACCTGAAGATCGGCGACCGGAACATCTTCCGCGAGTACTGCACGGTGCACCGCGGCACGGAGCCGGAGAGCGCGACGGTCATCGGCAATGATTGTTTTCTGATGGGCGGCTCACACGTAGGACATAATTGTATCATCGGCAATAACGTCATTATCTGCAATTATGCGCTTCTGGCGGGGCACGTGCATGTTGGCGACCAAGCCTTCATTTCGGGCGGCGTGGTAATTCACCAGTTCACGCATGTCGGTCGGCTGGCGATGTTTTCGGGCAACGCCCGCGTGTCGATGGATGTACCACCGTTTACACTCGCCGCCGAACGCAACGAGGTCCACGCGCTCAACCTTGTAGGTCTTCGCCGCGCGAAGATTCCCGTGGCATCGCTGGCGGAGTTGAAACAGCTTTTCAAGCTGTTCTACCTATCAGGGTTGAATGGTACGCAGGCGTTGAAAGAAGCGTCGAAGGATGGCGCGTTCAAAACTGCTGAAGCGCGCGAGTTTATCGAGTTTGTCCGCAACTCGCCCAACGGCATTTGTCCACCGCCGCGCAAGGCGTGAAGATCGTGGAGTGTGGAGCGCTCAGCGACGGCAATTCACCAAGGCAAAGCCTCCATCAACTGCTTGCGCGAACGCGGTGTTTTGCCGACGTGTTCGTCCCAGAACAACCACAGCGTTGTTCGCGCGTCCTGAATCTGCTTTTTGTTGAGCCGTACACGCCGCGCCCCTTCGATGCTCGTCGCAGCAAAAGAATCAAGCAATCTACTAACAGCACTGCGCACCTCCCACTTTGGCGCCCAACCAGCCGCTGTCAGCAACTGAAGTTCAAACCAGATCAATAGGGACACGCGTCCACGCGTCGTTTCGAGTGCGTCAAGCGTGACCGATAATAGGTCGAATATCTTCAGGTTCGGGTCTTCTATCGCGGTGGCCAGTTCCACAAGTTCGCCCGCGTAGGAGGCGGCAGTCAAGGCTTCCACGGTGTCGCAGAGCTTGGCGTGCGGGTGTTCCAGAAAGCAATCGTGGAGCAGGTGCAAGTCGCCGCGCCGGCTGCGCAGGAAAACAATCTCATTCCGATAAAACAGATCGAGCTTGCCGCGAAACGGGCTTTTCGGACGACGCGCGCCTTTGGCGAGTGTTGTTAGTTTGCCGAATTCGCGTGTGAACCACGTCACTATCAGGCTGGATTCTGTGACAGATCGATTGCGCAGCACTATGGCTTCGGCGCGTTCCGTGTCCATGGGTTCACAAGGGCGCGAGCGGCTGTTGCGTCCCAGTCGGGGAAGGAGGGACGACTCTGCCGCCGGAGATGACCATCTTCAGGCCTTCGGCCACGGTCATATCCAGATCAATGAGCTGCTGCTGTGGCACCAGTAAAAGAAAACCGCTGGTCGGATTAGGCGTGGTTGGCACAAACACGTTGATAACTACATTTTTGGTCTTCGTCTGCACTTCGCCTTCGGTTACGCCGGTGACGAAGCCGATCGAATAGACGCCAGGCCGCGGGAACTCAACCAACACCACGCGTTGAAACATCGTTTTCTTGCCTGATAGCACCGTCTGGCTGACGTCTTTCATGAACCCGTATGTTTTGTTGAGCAGCGGCACGTGTTTGATAAATGATTCGGTCATCGCAACCAGTTGTCTGCCAGCTACCATACGCGTTATCCAGCCAACGAACGTGGTGAACATGACAAAAAGCACCGCCACAGTGATCCGGTACAACGGCGTGAGGAAATGTTGCCGTAAAGCTTCAGGC
>JBEKLX010000032.1:0-18620 GCA_050008795.1 Verrucomicrobiia bacterium
ACTTCAACGTTATCGCCGTCCACACCGCGGCCCCGATAGCCGCAATGGATTTGAGTCGTTGCACCAGTGTGGGCTGTCCCAGTTCCGCGTGGATTTGCCGCTCCATATCGCCAATCCACCGCCGCACCGCGGCGTTGGGACCGAACAGTCGTCCCGCAAGGAACACAGGGTACGCGCATCGCAAATCCCCGGCATAGACCTCGGCCTTCTGGCGCAGGAGTGGGTTCGGCGAATTCTTAAGTTTCTGATAGCCGAGGAACCGTCCTTCGAGTGTGCGGAAGATACTCGGACCGAGCCGTTGAAAATCCTCTTCGAAACACCAGCGCTGTAATTCCTCGATCTGTTCAGGTGAAAGCGTCGGATGTTTCATGGCGGTGGTGAAACCGTCCGCCCGGCGGTACAATAATTCCGGATTCTGGATGAATTTGTCGAGCAGCAGCCCTTCCTTCATGACCCGCGCATTGAACGGCGTACCGGGCACGGGACCGTAAATCAAAAACTGCGCCAGCGCGGGCTTGAGCTTCATCAATCCGTCCAGTTCCTGCGCCAGGACCTCGCGGTTTTGATAATCGAATCCGAGGATCATCGAAGCCAGGATGGTGATGCCATGCTCGCGAAACTCCGTAAGGATATCTTCGACGGGCCGCCCTTGCTGCTTGGCATAACCCGAGCGCGTTCCTTCGTAGCCGATCCAGAAACCGTCGATCCCCATTTCAAGAATTTCTTCGACGGTGTACTGGCTGATCGCCTTGATGCTTGAGAATGCGAAGATCGACAGGGTTTTGCCGCCTTTCATTACGCAGTCGCGGAACTCCATCGCCCGTTTTTTGTTGAGCAGAAAATCTTCGTCGATGATGAGAAAAACCAGGTTGGGATCCAGGTCTAGGTAACGCTTCACGACATCGTAAATGTCTTTGCCAGTGGGTAGCAGCTTGATGTGTTTACGCTTGAAGAAGTGCGACGTGCAACAGAAGTCACAGCCATTGGGGCAACCTAGCCCGGCGAAGATCTTTCCAGTGCCGGACACTCTCCATCCAAATACCTTCAGATCGCTCACGATCAACGGCTGCTTGTACGGCATCGGGATTTCAGGTTCACCCAACAGCCGGCGCATGAACGTGACACCTTCCTCGCGACAGATGAAGTCCGAATAAGGTTTGAGTTCCTCGTCGGACAGGATTGTGCCGTAACCGCCGAGGATGATCTTGGTGTTGGGCGCGTACTTGCGGATCAACGCCACCATGTCCTTCACCTTATGGAAGATCGCCATCAGGAAGGAAATGCCCACGTAATCGTAGCCCTTCTTGAGTTCGCGGATCAATTCGCTCTTCGATGGGTATTGCAGCACCACCGTGGGCGTATCGAGGTTCTCGGCGATGTACTCGAGCGAATACTGAATGTTCACCGTCCGCGGACTGAAAATTCCCTGAGCGCGCAGCACCTGACGATATAACAGCTCATAGCCGACAGATGTGGCATCGCCATATTGTGGCCCCAAAGGACGGCAAACGCTGGTCAATAGCACTTTTTTCTTCATACGCTATGTCTCTACACGAATCCCCTGGTCAAGATGTATGCGCTCCGGTGTAGCAAATCAGACGCGTGATCGGAGAGTCTGCAGCTTGGCTGCCGCAATATAATCACCCATCATCAAAAAGTCAATGATTTGCTTGTTGCAAATGCGCTTCTTTTTACCACTTGGTAAACTCAGGAGCGGCTTGAGCGGACACCGGCCACACAAAGCAACGCGCGATTTGCAGTAGGTTTTGCCGACGGCGACGAATTGGGCGTGGAAATCGTTAAAGAACGTGGAGCGTGGAAGGTGGAGCGAAGAATGGAACAACGCTTGGATCTCGTCGTAGGTTGCTGACGGCTTGATGAGGCGGTGTCGGACGAGAACGCGCCGGGTGTAAGCATCCACGACGAAGATTGGTTTGCCGAGCGCGTACAGCAGAATCGAGTCGGCAGTCTCCGGACCGATGCCATTCACGGAGAGCAGCTTCTCGCGCAACGATGTCAATTGGTCGCGCCGCATCCGCGTCATGCTGCCGCCGTACTCGGCAAACAGGAACTCGATGAATGCCTTTAGTCGGCGCGCTTTGATGTTGAAGTAACCGGATGGGCGAATCAGCGTGGCGATCTGACGTTCGCTGAGCCGGTGCAGGGCGCGTGGTGACAACGCACGGGCACGTTTGAGATTTACGATGGCTTTCTCGACGTTCGACCATGCGGTGTTCTGGGTGAGAATCGCGCCTAGGCAGATCTCGAACGGCGTATCACCCGGCCACCAGTGTTGATGTCCGAAATGTGCGCGCAACCGCTGATAGTAATCGCGAAGGTTTACCCGCCTACGGCGGCGCCAAAGGCGACCAGGGTTTACCCGCCTACGGCGTCGCGAAATGCGACTAGGGTTTGCCGCCGGTTTCATTTCAGCGCGGCATCACGATTTCGCTTCGGCTCTGTTCTCACGGGCGATGGCGGCCCGCTTGCGGGCGGTTGCATTCAGAATTTTCTTCCGCAGCCGTAGGTTTTCCGGCGTCGCTTCGACGTATTCGTCGGTAGCGATGTACTCCAACGCGCGTTCAAGCGACATTTTCAGCGGTGGTTCGAGTTGAATCCCCTTCCCATCGCCCACGCTGCGCATGTTGGTGAGATGCTTGGTCTTGGTCGGGTTGACGGGCATATCTTCTGAGCGCGGGTTCTCGCCTATGATCATGCCTTCGTAAACTTGTTCCTGCGGGCCGATGAACAGTCGGCCGCGTTCCTGAATATTATTGAGCGCCCAGGAGGTGGCGATGCCGGTTTCCATCGAGACGAGCGTGCCCGTGGTGCGCGTCATAATTTCGCCAAGGACCGGGCCGTATTCCTTGAACATGTGCGACATCACACCGCGGCCGTTGGTGACATTGACCAGATCGGTCTCGAAACCGATTAGACCACGGGTTGGGATGGTGCATTCGAGGCCGACGCTGTGCGGATGGTGCAGCATGTTGATGATCTCGGCCTTGCGACCAGCAAGATTCTGGAGCACGTCTCCGAGAGATTCCTGCGGCACTTCCACCCAGAGCGATTCGTAAGGTTCCAATGTCTTGCCGCCTTCGTTGCGGAGAATGACTTCGGGCCGTGAGACGAGGACTTCGTAACCTTCGCGCCGCATTTGCTCGACAAGGATGGCGATCTGCATTTCGCCGCGCGCGCTTACGAGGAAAATATACGCCGCCTCGGTATCCTGGACTTGCAATGAAATGTTGGTGCGAATCTCTTTATAGAGCCGCTCGCGAATGTGCCGGGCGGTAACGAACTTGCCTTCGCGTCCGGCCAGCGGACCGTCGTTGACGGCAAACTGCATCTGGATGGTGGGCGGATCGAGTTCCACAAACGGGATAGGCTTGCACTCTTCATTGTCGCACAGCGTATCGCCGATGGCGAGGTCCTCGAAGCCGGACACTCCGATGATGTTGCCCGCCTCGCCTGCGACGACGGATTCCGAGGATTTCATGCCGCTGAATTCGAACACCTTGGTTATCGTTATCCGTTCACGATGACCGTCCTTCGCGATGCGGACGATGGAATCGCCGATCTTGACCGTGCCGCCAAGGACTTTGCCGATGCCGATGCGGCCAACGTAATCGCTCCAGTCGAGATTGCTCACGAGCATTTGGAATGGCGCTGTCGTGTCGGCCTGTGGCGCGGGAATATGCTTGATGATGGTTTCGAACAGCGGCGTCATGCCGTTGTGCGGGTCGTCGAGGTTCTTGAGCGCGTAGCCATCGCGGGCACTGGCATAGATGAACGGCGCGTTGAACTGGTCTTCGCTGGCATTGAGTTCCAAAAGCAGTTCCAGAACCTTGTCGTGAACGCCGTGCGGGTCGGCATGTTCGCGGTCGATCTTGTTGATGACGACCACAACCTTCAAACCGTGCAGCAGCGCCTTCTTCAAGACGAACCGCGTCTGCGCCTGTGGGCCGTCGAAAGCGTCCACAAGCAGAAGAACGCCGTCCACCATCTTCAGGATGCGTTCGACTTCGCCACCGAAGTCGGCATGGCCGGGCGTGTCCACGATGTTGATTGTGTAACCGCCCCAGTGGACGGAGGCGTTCTTGGCCTTGATGGTGATGCCTTTCTCTTTCTCGAGATCCATCGAGTCCATCGCCCGTTCTTCCACCGCCTGGCCGACGCGGTACATGCCGCCTTCGCGAAGCAGTTTATCCACCAGTGTGGTCTTGCCGTGGTCGACGTGGGCAATGATGCCTATGTTGCGGATTTTAATGGTCATGGAAAACCCTGCGAGGACGGGAACGTCAGTTAGCGCCAACAGTTCAGCCCCCGCGATACACCTCACCGTCGGCGCCGTGTGCGGCGCAGTCGGCTGGTGCTGCATTGGACTGATATCTGTTTCATGTTAGCGATCTTAAAACTTGGTGGAGACGATGGGAGTTGAACCCACGACCTCCTGAATGCCATTCAGGCGCTCTCCCAGCTGAGCTACGTCCCCACTAGGGGAAGTCAACCGGCTCGCATGCTACCTGTGTTGCGATGCTTTGTCAAACGCACCGTATGAACAACGGTCGTATCGCGCTGGCTGGGCACGGCAAACCCCTCTTTACAGCAGCCGGACGAAAAGTAAGATAAGTTTTGCCGTCTTCAACGCGTCCTGCTAAAATCACAACTGGATTTTTACGTTTCGTGATTAGCGAATAAAACTTAACTATCAGGAGCATGGCAATGTCACTGAAGATTCGTGATGCGAAACAATGCAGGTATGACGTGCTCGCCCTCGGCGAGTGCATGGTGCGGCTGTCGCCACCTGGACATGGGCGGATCGAATTCGCCAAAACGCTGGAGGTGGACGTCGGCGGTGGCGAATTCAACGTCGCTTACGCGTGCGCGCGGCTCGGCTTGCGTGGCGGCTTTCTAAGCAAGCTTCCCAATAACTACGTCGCACGTATTGTTGTAAATCACGGACGCGCCGTCGGCCTCGATATGTCGCACGTCATCATGGAGAAATACGATGGTGTTGGACGCAAAAGCCGGGTCGGGCTGAATTTCACCGAAGTCGGCACCGGGCCGCGCGCTAGCGTCGCAATGTACGATCGCGGCCATTCTTCCGCGAGCCAGATGAAGCCGACCGACCTCGACTTCAACACGATTTTCGGTAAGGACGGCGCGCGCTGGCTGCATACCGGCGGCATTATGACATCGTTGTCCGACGATACCGCCGCCACGGTAAAAGCCGCGCTCGAAGCCGCCGACAAAGCCGGCACGATCACCAGTTACGACCTCAACTTCCGCAGCAAACTCTGGTCGGGCGAGAAAGCCATCGCCACTACCAAGGGCCTCATCCAACACGTCAAAGTCCTTATCGGCAATGAAGAGGATTTCACGAAAGTGCTCGGATTCAAGGTCGAGGGCGTGGATGAAAAGATGCAGAAGCTGCCCGTCGAGAACTACAAGGCGATGGTTGAGCGGGTCGTGAAGGCCTATCCGCAGATCCAGGCAGTGTGCACCACGTTGCGCGTTGTGAAGAGCGGGTTGATCAACGATTGGTCCGGCATTCTCTGGCACGAAGGCAAATTCTACGAGAGCCGCAAGTTCGAGAATTTGGAGATCGAAGACCGCGTCGGCGGTGGAGACGGTTTCAGCGGTGGCATCGCATACGGTTTTCTGACCGGCATGGACCCGCAGGACATCGTCAATTTCGCTGCCGCGCACGGCGCGATGATGCACACCACCCGTGGCGACACCAGTCAGGTCACGCTCGATGAAGTGATGGACGTAGCCAAAGGCGGCACAGCGCGCATTAAGCGTTAGTTGGCACCGTGTATTCTATTTTTCGTGTTTCCGCACGACACCGATACTTCTACCATTATCTGTTGTAGCCACGAAACCTTTTCGCGGCTACAACGCTTGCGCCGAACACGGCAGTTTATGTTATGTTTCCGTCGCATATGACCGAAGCGATTGTTCAAGTTGAGCATCTGCGGAAGGAGTTCGACGGCACGGTGGCCGTGGCCGACGTGTCGTTCGAGGTTCGACGCGGTGAGATCGTCGGCGTGCTTGGGCCAAACGGTGCCGGCAAGTCGACGACCATCCAGGTTCTGATCGGGCTGACAACGCCCACAGCAGGGACGATCCGGGTGTTCGGGCAGGATTTGGAGAAGAACCGGGTTGATATTCTCCAACGCTGCAATTTTTCGTCGGCGTACACGGGCCTCCCCTCCAACCTCAAGGTATGGGAGAACCTGTTGGTGTTTTCGTTGATTTATGGGGTTAAGAACCATCGAAAGAAAGTCGATGAGTTGCTGGAATTATTTGAGATTGCCCATCTGCGGGGAAAAATCACCGGGCATTTGTCATCCGGTGAATCGACCCGTGTCAATCTATGCAAGGCATTGTTGAACGATCCCGAACTGCTACTGTTGGACGAGCCAACGGCGAGCCTTGATCCCGACATTGCCGACAAGGTCCGCAAACTGTTGCGTCGAGTCCAGCGCGAGAAGGGTATCACGATGATTTACACCTCGCACAACATGCGCGACGTCGAGGAGGTTTGCGACCGGGTGCTATTCATGCACAAGGGACGGATCATCGCCGAAGGCACGCCGCGTCAGGTCATTGAAAAGTTCCAACAGAATACGCTGGAAGAAGTATTCATCCGCGTGGCGCGCGGCGGCGATTTATTGGGAGAGGTGGCAGAATGAACTGGCGACGAGTAGGCGCATTGATTCTGCGATACACATTTCTGTACACGCGCAGCATGCCGCGAATTCTGGAGATGTTCTTCTGGCCGGTGATGGACCTGCTGGTCTGGGGATTTGTCACCATGTACCTGCTTAAAGGTGGGAAAGCGGTGCCGAGCTACTTCACCTTCCTCATCGGCGCGATGATTTTCTGGGACATCCTCTATCGTTCCCAGCAGGCAATAACGATTTCGTTTCTGGAAGACGTTTGGGCGCGCAACCTGTTGAATGTGTTCGTGGCGCCAATTCGCGTCAGCGAATTCATCGTGGCAACATACGTGGTTGGCTTCGTCAAGATCATGGTGATAGTCGCGCTGCTGACCGTGCTGGCCTCAAGCCTCTACTCGTTCAATCTCTTTGTCATGGGCATCAGCTTGATCCCGCTCTTCGTCAATCTATTGCTGATGGGCTGGGCGATCGGCATGATGACCACTGCCCTGATCATGCGTTTGGGACAATCCGCCGAAGCGCTGGCATGGGGTATTCCATTCCTGATCCAGCCGGTGTGCGCGGTGTTTTATCCGCTCAACATCCTGCCGAAATGGCTTCAACCCATCTCGCTGGCCATCCCCGCCACACACGTCTTCGAAGGCATGCGAGATGTCTTGGAGAACAAAGGCATGCCAGTCGGACATCTCTGGGCTGCGTTTGGATTGAATCTGCTCTATCTCGCGGCGGGTGCGCTGATTTTCAGTCGGATATTCGACGTGGCGCGCCGAAAGGGCCTGCTCGCGAAACTGGGAACGCAGTAACGCTACCGTTCCACGTACCGCTGCGCGATCGGCACTCGTCTTCCGATCCCAAATGCCTTTGTTGTCACACGCAGGCACGGTGGCGCTTGTTTGCGTTTGTATTCGTTGAGGTCGATCTTACGGACGATGTTGCGGACCAAATTTTCGTCGAACTTCGTCTCCATGGCGATCTCGGCGGCGGACTTTGATTCCTCGATGTAAAGTTTGAGAATCGCGTCGAGCTTTTCATACGGTGGGAGCGTGTCCTGGTCGGTCTGATTCGGGCGCAACTCGGCGGACGGCGGTTTGGCGAGCGACGCTGCGGGAATGACCGGGTGCTGACCGTCAGTCGCACCTTGAGTTCGATTGATGTAGCGGGCCAATTGATAAACCATTGTCTTCGGCACATCGGCAATCACGGCGAGACCACCCGCCATGTCGCCGTAGAGCGTGCAATAGCCCACCGCCAACTCCGACTTGTTGCCAGTGGTCAGCAGCAGGTGGCCTAGCTTGTTGGAGAGCGCCATAAGCATCGTGCCGCGAACGCGCGCCTGGAGATTTTCTTCGGTGGTATCTTCAGGCAGTCCCTTGAACACTTCCTTGAATGCCGTCTTGTACACCTGAAACACATCCTGAATGGGAATCAATTCCCAGCGGATCCCGAGGTTCTTCGCCAACTCGCGTGCGTCGTCGATGCTGCCCTGCGATGAAAACTGCGATGGCATCGAAACGCCCATAACGTTTTCTTTGCCGAGTGCGTCAACGGCGAGACAGGCGGTGACCGCAGAATCGATTCCGCCGCTCAAACCTAGCACGACGGATTTGAATCCGCATTTGACGGTGTAGTCGCGCAGGCCGAGCACGAGTGCGGAATGCAAATCGGTGATCGGCGATTCGTGATCGGTCATTCGCGACCGGTAACTGTTAACTGGTACCCGCTCGCTGGCTCCTCGCTCTGACGCATCGGAACGAGTAACTGGCAACTGATCGCTGGAAGCTGGAGCGTCGAGGTCGACGATGACGAGGTCTTCGCGGAAATCGGCGCCTTTCGCAACAAGTTCACCTGCGGCGTCAAATGCCATGCTGTTACCGTCGAAAATCAGTTCGTCGTTTCCGCCGATGAGGTTGCAGTACACCAGCGGGACCCGGCATTTCTTCGCTGCCGCCTGCAGCATGTGGAAACGAATGTTCTCCTTGCCGAGATGGTAGGGAGACGCAGAGACATTGCAGATGAGTTGCACCCCCTCCCCTCGCAGGAGATCCTGTACAGGGTTGCGCTGGTAGAGCCGCGCAGGCAGGTAATCCTGCGTCCAAATATCCTCGCATATGGTCAAACCGATTCTCTGTCCATTGAAGGAGACTGGCTCATTGGATTCGGCTGGCTGAAAATATCGGCCTTCATCAAACACGTCGTAGGTCGGCAACAAGGTTTTGAAGCGTCTGGCCACGATCTGGCCGTCCTGGATCAAGGCCACTGCGTTGAGATAATCCTTGCCGGGCCGATGCGGATTGAGTTCGACGTAACCGACCAGCAGCGCCGTCGTTCCGATCTGTCCGGCCAATTCGTTAAGTGCCTGCAGATTATCTGCAACGAAACGGCGTTTCGCCAGCAGATCGCGCGGCGGATAACCGGTGATCGCCATTTCGGGGGTCAGAACCAACGTTGCGCCGGCTTCGACACCACGACGATAAAACTCCAGCAGCTTGGCGCAATTGCCATGCAGGTCGCCGACCGTAGTATTGATCTGGGCGATAGCCAGTTTCATCGCGGCCCAAACTCTAAGCCTCGCCAAGTGGCGGAGCAACCCAAAACCCGCGGCGGTTTAGCCATGATTAGTCTATTGGCTCGAACAGGTTGGCTTGCGTTTTTGGGTGGGGGCGCTTATTCTAGTCAAATAGTGGACTAAACCCATGGCAATACTATCACACCAATCGATGCATGACTCGGTCACGCATTTGGGTTTGCCGTCGGCGCATGGGGCATGGACGCCCAATACCGACGTGTATGAGACTGCGGATTGGTTGGTGGTGCGGCTGGAAGTCGCCGGTGTGGAGCGGGACAGTATTGAGATTGCGTTGAACGAACGCTTGCTGGTGGTGCGCGGATATCGGCGCGATCCGTGTCGCACGTGCCGATGTCAATTTCGACAGATGGAGATTGACTATGGATTTTTCGAGAAGCGGATCATCATCCCCAGCGTGGTGGACGGTAAGCGTGCGCGAGCCGTGTTTGATAACGGGTTTCTGCACATCGATTTGCCAAAGGCGACCCAGACCACGCATACGATGGTGACAGTGGTCATTGAGGGCGTCGACTAACGCCCTTGCGGTTGCGAAGCAGTGAGGAGGCTTGGAATCAGGAGGAGCGACGTCTAGTAACGGGGACCAACTCGACATGGCTGAGGCCAATAAATCAACTGATGGGGAGCAAAGAACGACGGCGGAAGGCGCCATGCGGCCGTCTGCGATGGAGATTCCGTCGCGTCTGCCGGTCTTGCCTATGGGCGACGTGGTGGTGTTCCCGCACATGACGGTACCGTTGCTGGTCACGAGCAGCCATTCTACGAAATTGATCGACGACGCTGTGGCTGGCAACCGGCTGCTGGTCGTGACGCTTCAAAAAGACCCTAATGTAGAACATCCGCGCGCCGACCAACTCCAAGAGGTTGGGTGCATTGCGCGCATCATGCGGATGTTGAAATTCCCCGACGAAAGCGTGCGGGTGCTGATACAGGGCCAAAAACGAACGCGGATTTTGCAGATCGAATCGCAGGAGCCGTATCTGGTGGGGCGCATTGCGCCGATCGAGGACGAGATCGAGGACAGCATCGAACTGACCGCACTCGCCCGCAACGCCGGCAATCAGTTTCATGAAATTGTAGGTCTCTCGCCCTCGCTGCCTGACGAGTTGAAGGCGGTCGCCAGCAACACGGAGGACCCGGCGCGGCTGTCTGACCTGATTGGGAGCGCGCTTAATATTCCTCTGCTTGAGAAACAGCGGCTGCTCGAAACCGCGAACGTCAAGAAGCGGCTGGAGATACTGACAACCGCAATCAGCCGCGAGCGCGAGGTGCTGGCGATTGGCAGCGAGATACAGGACAAAGTCGGCAAGGTATTGAGCAAGACCCAGCGCGACTTCTTTCTGCGCGAAGAACTCAAGGCGATTCAAAAGGAACTCGGCGAGGGCGGCGAGGGTGGCACAGAGATTGCCGAGTTGAGGGAAAAAATCGAGGCGGCGCAGATGCCGCCCGAGGCGAAAAAGGTTGCCACGAAGGAACTCGACCGTTTGGCGACAATTCCGGCGGCATCGGCGGAGTACACCGTGGCACGCACGTACCTCGACTGGTTGATTACGGTGCCGTGGAGCAAGTGCACCGAAGATAAAATGGACATCGGGCGCGCGCGGCGCATCCTGAACGAAGACCACTACGACCTCGATCAGGTCAAGAAACGCATCCTGGAATACCTTAGCGTCCTCAAACTCAGGAGCAATTCCAACGACGGCGCGGCAGTCGGCAAAGCGCCAATCCTCTGTTTCGTTGGCCCGCCCGGCGTCGGCAAGACATCACTCGGCATGAGCATTGCGCGCGCTCTGGGCCGCAAGTTTCACCGCATCTCGCTTGGAGGCGTGCGAGACGAGGCGGAAATCCGAGGTCATCGCCGCACGTACATCGGCGCATTGCCGGGACGGATCCTCCAAGGTCTTCGCCGCGCCGAGAGCAATAACCCCGTGTTCATGCTCGACGAGATCGACAAGGTCGGCGCGGATTTCCGCGGCGATCCGAGCGCGGCGTTGCTGGAGGTGCTCGATGCGCAGCAGAACAACAGTTTCTCCGATCATTATCTGGAAGTGCCGTTCGACCTGTCGCGGGTCATGTTCATCACCACGGCAAACCTGCTAGATACGGTTCCGCCAGCATTGCGCGACCGCATGGAGGTCATCGAATTACCCGGCTACACGGAGCAGGAAAAACTGCACATTGCGCGGAAGTATCTTGTGTCGCGTCAGCTCGCTGAGCATGGGTTGACCGGAAAACAGTTGACGGTGCACGACAACGCCTTGACGGGGATCATCCGGTACTACACCCGCGAGGCTGGTGTCCGCAACCTTGAACGGAGAATCGCCACGATTTGCCGGCGCACGGCGCGACGCATTGTCGAGGGCAACGCACAGTGCGTGACTGTGACCGCAAAGAACCTGAAAGATTTTCTGGGTCAGCAGGAATTCATTCAGGACATGGCGGAACGGACGACGGAGCCGGGTGTGGCGCTCGGGCTGGCGTGGACGAGCGCCGGTGGCGACATATTGTTCATCGAAGCGACGGCGATGCCGGGCAAAGGCAACCTCGTACTCACCGGCTCGCTCGGCGATGTGATGCGCGAAAGCGCCATGGCAGCGATGAGTTACGTCCGCTCGCACGCCGAGCAACTCGGCGTTGAGTCGAAGGCGTTTGGCCGAAACGACATTCATATCCACGTGCCCGCGGGCGCCATCCCGAAGGACGGGCCATCGGCGGGAGTGACAATTGCCGTGGCATTGGCGTCGTTGGTCACGCGCCGGCCCATTCGTCCCGCGGTGGCGATGACCGGGGAGATCACGTTGCGTGGCAAGGTGCTGCCCGTCGGCGGCATCAAGGAGAAAGTGCTCGCCGCAGCGCGGTCGGGCGTGAAAACCGTGCTGTTGCCCGAACAGAACCGGAAAGATCTCATCGGTGTACCGGCCGAGATTCGGCACAAGTTGAAGTTCCGCTTCGTACGAACCATTGCCGACGCGCTCAACCTCGCCATCAAAGGCACGATCAAACCAAAACCACGTTGATAGCAGGCCTGTCCGCCGTAGCTCCCGCTCTGTGTAGCTCCGCCGCTTCGGCGGGCGAAGGAGAGTCAGCGATGGAGGAAGTCCCGCGCCTACGGGACGAAGGCGGGCCTTTTCCGCACGGTCATGGCGAGGCGTTTCATGCCTTCTTCCTCGCCGAAATTAAGCGCGTCATCGTAGTACTGCACCATCTCGGGCTCGGTGGCATTATCCACGATGGTACGTCCCAGATCGGTGACGAGTTGTTTCATCTGGGTGCGGCGCGCCACCAACTGTTCGAGCCGCGCCGTGGTCACTTCGGTATTGGTGGATGCATCGGTTTGCGCGGTCAATAACGCCTTTTCCAAACTTTGCCCGACGAGTTCGGTGATCAGGTACTTTCCATGTTGCATGGATTGCGCCGTCGCCATCAACAACGGTGAAATTGACCCCGGCAATTTCAATCGAAACAGTTGCTGCATCACCTGTAATGCGGACATGTCCGGCACAAACCCGATCCGGCGCGCCGCGTACGGCGAGTAACCTGCCGCTTCAAGCAGACGAATGCGCGCCCGGGCCGCCCCCACCCCGTAGTCATGATACTGCGTGGCCGTGGCGGGCGGTTGATACGCGTCAATCGCTCCGCCTTTCTGATGCAGGATCCACAACTCACCGATCCACGGCAGCACGTTGGTCGGGTCTTGCTCCTGACAATAACAAATCCAATCCAGCGCAAGATCGGGCTGCTTACTGTTCATCGCAGCGAACCCAAACCGCAATGCAATGTCGGTATTGGTGCCGCTCACGGCCAGCGCTGTTTCAAACTGCGCCTGTTTCTGCGTCCAATCGGTGAGCAACTCCGCCGCGCCCCACTGAATTTGCGGGTCGTCGCTGTATTGCTCGGCGATGCGGAGAATCAGAGCGGGATCAACGCGCATGAGACCGAGCGACTCGGCGGTCTGCAACTGACCCGATGCGCGCCGTTCCCGATCCACGCGACCGAAATCGTTGAAGGTGGGAAGCGGAGAGGCGGAGGCAGAAGGCAGAAGACCGAAGACCGAAAACAGAAGACAGAGTACAGAAGATTTACCCGCCAATGCTTTTAGGGTGGGTTTACCCGCCAACGTCTTTGGGGCGGGCAGGAGCCAGAAGCCAGAAGCCAGAATATAAAAAATGGCAAAAAGTTGTTGTCTCATGCTGACTCCTGACTTCTGTTCGAGGGTCACTGTATGGTTAGTGGCGATGGCTGTCAAAACTCATGTAGCGAACGCTCAAGGTGAGGCGTGCGGGCACCGCGTCGCCTGCACCCTCTGGTTCGACAGTCCTTTCAGTTCATTGGAATGATGTCAGCGTAAGCAAACCCATTCCGCTCAACAATTTCGCCGACTGTGACCGTGACGGTTTTTGGAAACATCGGACCACCCACGATGACCGTGTGGATTTCTCCATTCTCTCCGCATGGGTCGCAATCCTGTGGGAGTTCCGCAATCAACTCCCTTGACCATTTCCTTCCGGCAAAACGCGACGGCAGTTTCTTGAGGTCAACACTACTGACATATGCATCGAGCCCTGCCGACAGCATTTGCTCCGCCAGTTCTCTCGTGGGGATTGCCCACAAAGGGAAAACGGGTTCAATCCCAGTTCCTTTCAGTTGGTTCTCCCGATACTTGCGGACGTCCTCAAGGAACAAGTCTCCAAACGCCATGCATTCAATCCCCCTGGCGGCGGACTCCATCACAAATTGCAGCATGATCGCGGCGTACTGCTCGTTTGTGCATGGATCAGGGAGACTGATCGTCTGGAGCGGCAGCCCTACAGCGTCGGCCTGCCGCTCAAGCATTTCTAGTCGTGTGCCGTGCATGGACACGCGGTTGTATTTCTGGTTCATGACGGTAAACAGGCCGAGTGGCTCAATCCTCGGGTTATGTTGGAGGAGGTGAAGCGCCCACGCGCTGTCCTTACCGCTACTCCAACTCAGTAATGTTCTCTTCTTCATTTCTCTCCGTCGAACTACGTCTTTATGGTTTCCGCATAAGAATCTATTATAGACGGCGAGAACGAGGAATCTCGTGGCCGTCTGCTTTCCTACGTCTTCTGACGCTGGGCGATGATGAGGTCTTTGATGCGCAACGGGTGCGGCAGACCGGGCATGATTTCCTCTGGGTCCACCGTTGCCGCCGTCGAAATGGTCAGATCGCCAAATCCGCACAACCGGCCGAGCACGCCTTGGTCGACGTCAATCGAGCGGATGTCGCCGATGAACAGTTCACGGTATTCCTTGCTGAGCAGGCCGCGCTCCAGCTTCACGCGGTCGTGGTAAACGCGCAACACCAGCGAGTTACGTTTCCAGACCGCGACCACCAACGGAACGATCAGCCAAAAGAACACGAGATACCAGAAAAAGTTCCACCATGACGGCCGGACCTCCAGCAACGCCCCGACATCGGATGTCGGGGTGGCGGCGGCGAGGCGTTCAGCGACCGGGTAACCGCACTGCGGACAAGCGGTCGCTTCGCGGGACACTTCCCGTCCACATTCTGGACAATTAATCAGCGCCATGGTCAATTACTGTATGGTTAGCGGCGATGGCTGTCAAAACTCATGTAGCGGATGTTCCCTGAAGCGGGTAGTTATCCCTCCATCAAGCTTGTGGTAGCGTGTGGATGTTCAATTTCGCCCCATCGAGTTCTTCCTCATCCAAGCGGCGCCTAAGCTCCAGCTTGAAGTCCATCTCGTCAAGATCTTTTCCGGAGAGCGTAAGTATGTGTTCGCAAACCTTCTTGAGCCCTCTGACCGTCCTCCGGTAAAGACCTATAGCATTGACAGCTGCCTTTCCGCCGCTCTGTACGAAGGGATCGTCTCTATCCAAGGCAACAATGGCGATGTCTTTCGGATAAAACTGGTGAACAACACCGCACCTTACGATGCCATAAAAGATCCTCTCATTTATGAAATCGTCAGCCGCAAAGAAACGGACATCGCCAATCAGCTTTTTGAACACATCGCGGTTCGAGATCTTCTGGTCTAAAGTTTGATATAGCAGCCATCCGAACAAATCGAGCGCTGCGGTGGCGTTAGTGATCATACCAACGCCGAGCTTACCATGAAGACTTCCATCTTTGAGCACGGCTTCGTATGAGACCAAGTCCTGCTCAAGATACTCGATCGTGCGTTTTGCGTAAGATTGAACTGGTGACATGTCTTCTAAGGATAACATGTGGCTGACCGTGCTCCTCGGCATTCGGTTTAGCGTCTGGTTAGCTTCCGGACCCCTGTGCATACTTTGCTGTCTCCGGTTTTGGCTCAGAACTCGCGGACTGCTCCAGCGACTCCTGAGCGGTCTGTAATACATGCTTGTTGCAGTATTCAATGTAGTATTTACGGGAGTCCTCGGCGCGCTCGACACAGAAGCTCGACACTCCAGCTGCGCTGTTCATGGCACTCACTGCTTCCGTCACGTAGTGGCCTTTGTTAAGGAGATGGTAGAAAGTGGAAAAGGCCACTGATGTCTCAGCCCACGTTGGGGACTTATGATTTCCCACGAGTGCAAAGAATGGATAGTCCTCTTGGTCGAGCGTCATCGCCATCTGAACACCTGAATAGCCCTCGCAGCAGGACATGCACACAATCAATGACCTGTTAAGCGCCTTGTTGACGGGCTGTAGCAAGGTCTTTAGCTCATGCCAATCCACTCGAGAACTATCCGAAAGAACCAACCCCTTCGAGTCGCCATGCGCACTAATGTGAATGATGGGCACAAGATTCGGAAACGCTTTCATCGCCTCTGGCAAACCGATCTTGACGGCTGCTCCAAATGCTTCACTACTGATCGCTAGATGAGCTGCGCACGGTATCTGGTTCAATCGCAGGGATTGCTCAAGCATTGTTCCCTCGTGGCGTCCCTGATAGAGGTCAACCGCAGATGGGGTTTCGATGATGTAAACAAAAAAACGGACTCTTTTTTCAGGTGGTACAGGCATATTAGTGGCCTGACAATAAATGGACAGTCAGTATACCGGCAAAGGCAGGCTGTCCGCTTCTGCCTAAACCCCGGTCGCCTACTCGTTCTTACTTGGTTTGGAAGACCAAGAGGTATGGGACTGCCGAATTCCCGTCAGCGTCCCTGAAGTTTCCGAACTTTTGACTATTGAGCCAGAGCACATACGTCTTCTTCGGCTCAAGCTTTACGTCCACAACGCATGTCTTCTTGTCATCCAGGTATTTCGGTTTCCCAACCATTTCCGGAAATGTCTCCTTCGACATCTGTGACCAAGACCAACTGCCGTCCATCATCTCTTTGCTAAATGTGACAGTGATTTGTTTTGTCACCGCCGCATCCACACTCGTGTCGCCAGAATTTGGAACAGTCTTGACCACAGACGGAGGCATGGATTTCACTGAGGCGCCCTGGCCCCACGCGAGCCCCGCCGCCAGCAACACCGAACACACCAACGCCGTCATTACTCGTTTCATGCTTTCTCCTTTCATCGAACTACGTCTTATATAGTTTCTGCCTAAAACCTTTTGGCAGCGGATTTGTGATATAACACGTCGGTTGAGAATCCGCGCTAACTGCCGCAAATCATCATAGCCGACCTGATGGCCTTGTCACGCCGTTTCCGCCCAACGTAATGCGCACAGCTTGAATCGGCTTTACATGGTGCCCGGAATGGGTATACTCTTCTCCTCGTTCGAGGAGGTCAAAGGTTCGAAATTCATGATTCAAACAAAGCAAGATTATGCCATACAGGATGTTGGGCGTTTGCTGTCGGCCATCGGGGCGGCGCAAGATTGGTTGCTTGAGCGGCAGGCTGCCGATGGGCATTGGTGTGCCGAGCTTGAGGGGGACACGATTCTCGAATCAGAGTACCTGATCTACCTCAATTTCATAGACGAACTTGATGACGTAACTCTCCGCAAGGCAGGTAATTACATTCGCTCCAAGGTTTTGGACGCAGGTGGCTGGAACATCTATCCCGGCGGTCCGATGGAAATCAGCGCTTCGGTGAAGGGGTATTTGGCGCTGAAGATGGCGGGCGACTCTATGGACGCGCCGCACATGGTCAAGACGCGTAAGGCGATTCTCGCGGCAGGCGGCGTGACCCGGTGCAACACGTTTACGAAGATTTATCTGGCGATGGTCGGGCTGTATCCGTGGGACGGTTGCCCAGCGATCCCCCCCGAGATCGTTTTATTGCCGAAGTGGTTTAGCTTCAGCATGTACAACATGTCGTCCTGGTCGCGCGCGATGTTGGTGCCGCTCTCGATCATCCGCACCTGTCAGCCCATCAAACCGATGCCAGCCAAATGGCAAATCGACGAATTGTGGTCGGGCGGGCGCGGCAAGGCGAACTACCGGTTGCGGCGCGATGCGCGGACGTTCACGTGGCGGAACTTCTTCCTCACTGTGGACACGTTCCTGAAGTTCTACGACCGCCAGGGGATCCGGCTCATTCGGAAATGGGCGTTGCGGCAGGCGGAGCGGTGGGTCATCGAACACGGGCGTGTGCCGGGCGGTCTGGGCGCGATTTTCCCCGCGATTGCCAATTTTGTGATGTCGTTGCGGGTGCTCAGATACGCCAGCGACAGCTATCTCGTCGCGCATGGTATCCGCGAGATGAACCTCCTGCGAATTGAGGGAGGCGATACATTGCATTTGCAGCCATGCTTCTCGCCGGTGTGGGACACAGCGATCACGGTCAATGCGCTCCATGAATCCGGTCTGGCGCCTGATCATTCTTCCCTGCTGATGGCGACACGCTGGTTGTTGGACAAGGAAGTCCGTAGGCCCGGTGGCTGGCGCATTAAACACGCCGAGAGCCATCGCTACACCGAACCTAACAAACCGATTGGCGGCTGGTTCTTCGAGTATAACAACGAATTTCACCCCGACGTGGACGACACTATCATGGTGATGATGGCGTTGAACCGCACACAAACGCCGTTTGACCGCGAGAAATCGGCGGCGCTCCGTCGCGCGATACGCTGGGTGATCGGCATGCAATGCCGCGACGGCGGCTGGGCGGCGTTCGATCGCGACAACGACAAATGGCTGTTCACGCAAGTGCCGTTCGCCGACCACAACGCGATGATTGATCCGTCCACTTCCGACATCACCGGCCGGGTGCTGGAATGTCTCAGCCACTTTGGTTTCACGACCGAAGACAAATGCGTGCAGCGGGCCATTGGGTTTCTCAAGCGCGACCAATGTGCCGATGGTTCGTGGTACGGTCGTTGGGGCAGCAACTACATTTACGGCACATGGCAGGCATTGCGCGGTCTGAGCTGCATCGGCGAAGATATGCGTCTGCCATACGTCCGCCGCGCCGTCGCATGGCTGAAAAACATTAAGAA
>JBEKLX010000033.1:0-18514 GCA_050008795.1 Verrucomicrobiia bacterium
AATCGGCCCAATGGTTTAGTTGCTGGTACTTCAGGTATGGCAGCAACAATATGCCAGCCGCCAGCACGCCGGCTGCCGCCCATCGCCAGTCCAGCTTGGGCCGCAACAGTGCCAGTGTCCCCAGCACTGCTGCCAGCAGCCCCAGCCCCGAGAAATGGTTCATCACTAGGCACAGGCTCAGGAATGCCACCCAGAAGATAGCCTTCGTCTTCCGCTCCAGAATCAGCGCATGCAACGCCCAGATGGTGAGACAAGCCAGGAGCGGTTCCACATCGATCGCCCAAATTTTTCGCGAATAAATCACCGCCCA
Source organism: Verrucomicrobiia bacterium (assembly GCA_050008795.1). Lineage (GTDB taxonomy): Bacteria > Verrucomicrobiota > Verrucomicrobiia > Palsa-1439 > Palsa-1439 > CAIKBP01. The sequence continues at coordinate 311 of JBEKLX010000033.1, forward strand.
AGGGGAGACGGCAAATAGCGCCGCGGCGACCAGCCCGGTAATGTGCCCGTAATACTTACGTCCCACATGCCAGCATACCAGGATAGCCACCAACGATTGGATTACCAGCAAACAACCTACAGTTGTAGGATCGCCACTGAGCAACAACATCGGCACGAGCAGATAAATGAACACAGGCGGATTGGTTACCCCGACGCTTGACATCAGTCCTGCCAACGGCAATGAACCGCCTTTCACGAACTGTAGAGCCAGCCATGCTGCAAGAGCCTCGTCACCCTTGAACTCAATCAAGTCCAGCCGCATGAAACGCAACCATGCCCCGACGGCGAGAATGAGTGCCAAGCAGAGCCATTCGCGCGCCGAAACAGGCGCGCTGGGCCCCGACACTGGGCTGGCGTTCATTATCGGATTAGTGGTTCTGACTGCAGGCATGGGCCTCTCAGTTCATCCATTTGGTGCACTTATCGTTCCGCCATGGCCCACATGTTGAGTCCAAATTCGAAATAGCCAAAGCGAGTTTTCGTCATCGGGAAGTCCGCCATTCCGAAATACCAACCCAGCAGTGGAAGCGTGTAGGCGTATTGATGCTCGCTAATCTCCTCCTCACTCACAAGTCGCAGGTGCGCCATGACGTGCAGTAAACCATCCGACCATGCCGCCGGCGTTGTGATGATCACCGTTCCGCCGGGACGAAGCGCGCGGTGCGCTTCGCGAAACAAGGCCACCAGACTCTGTGGGTTCAGATGCTCCACGACGGCCAACATGGTGATCACGCTGAAATAGCCGTCTTCAAAAGGCAATTGCGGCAACGCGTTCAGATTCAATGTGTGCCAGACGATACCGGAACACTGGGCCGATGGGGGAAGTTGATCGACCGCGAATTTCTGTTGGAACGAGGTGTGCGCCAGGAAATATGGAAACGAACCGCATCCGATGTCCAAAATGCGCCCATCCCGCGCGCTTTCGGATATCAAGCGATTGGCTTGATGAGCACGCCACTGCGCCAGCATCGGCTCCAACAAGCCGCGGCCGCGGGTTACCTTGGATTCCATCTGGCTCACTGCGCGCGTCTGATATCAGAATCGCTTATCCCCGACAATCTTAATCCCAATGTGACTTCCATTGTAATTCCATTGGCCTGTGCAGGAAATGCAATTGCAGTGGCCCGAAATTCATCCGTCCCGCCTCAATCTCGTCGCCATGACTACTCAGCCATCGATTATATGCGTCACCCCCGAAATTCGTGCGGTTCTCATCTACTACAATGACGGTCACGTTCGTCGGTCGCGAGGTTTGCTCATTGTCCCCAGCAAGTAACGCCAGCAACACAACATCCATCCGCCCTCGCATAAATTTCCCGACCTGATCCATCTGCATTAATCTGCCAGTCTGCATCAAGTTCGGCACATCCACATGCGAAGCCAGATAGTGCGCCGCCGATTGCTTGTATGAGAGCACCGTGCCATACGATCCGTGCGCCCCGCCATTGCTACGAAGAAAACGGGTGAATTCTTTCCAAAACACCAAATCGGCCATTACCACGATGGCAAGTGCTGCGATCACAACGGCTTTCCATGACCGGCCCCATCGCCCCGTTGCGCGCCATCCGCAATCCGCCAACAATCCCAGAGCCAGGAATGGCGATGGATAGAGGATTACGAAATACGAAGCACTCGTCCATAATCTCGTCGCCGCAAAAACCAACAATGGTCCAACCATCCAACACAACAGCAACCACGCGCCCTGCGAACGTGGATCGTCCGCAACAGCAATGAAAGGAAACCGTGTCCAGCCTTTCAGCCCCCGCCACGTAAATAATGCCAGCAGAATCAGGGCGCCCATCAATAGACCTTGCTGGAACCATAGTCCCCGCAAACTCCACCGTGCCGTTTCGTCAAAATACTGGGCCTGTTTCCCATGTATCAACGGCCAGATCCCCTGCGGATCCAGCTCCCGCCGAGTGCTCAATCCGAGCAAATCCTCCATCCGCCCTGCATCCACAATCGCAATTGCCTGCCGGTAACAATCCCGCTGTGGCAGCGGGCCGCCGGTATTGGGATCCAGACGCATTCCTGATGAGATATGGTGTTCCTGTCCACTGACTATCGCCACCGCCTTGCGAAAATCCGCCCAGTCGTTCTCGGTCTGAAACTTTAGATACGGCAGGGCAATGAGCGTCGCGAGCGCCACGCCGGCTGCTGCGAACCCCCAATCAATTTTCGGCCGCGACACCAGCAGAATTACCAGCACCGTCGCCGTCAGCGCCAGTCCTGAGAAATGGATTTGAATTACGCACAACGGCAGCAACAGCACCCCAAAAACTGCCTTCGGTTTCTTGTCTATTACCAACGCATGCACCGCCCACAGCGCACACGCGTTGATAACGGGCACGAAATCCAGAGACCAAATCTTCCGTGAGTAAATTACCGCCCACGGCGAGACGGCGAACATCGCCGCGCCAACCAGACCCGTGACCGCGCCATAATACTTCCGCCCGATGTGCCAGCACACCGCCACTGCTGTCAATCCCAAGACCGCGATACAGCACGACACAAACGCGGGGTTCGAGCTGATGGCGACCATCGGGATGAGTAGGTAGATGAACAGCGGGGGGTTCGTTACGCCGACGCTCGACATCAATCCTGCCAGTGGCACTTCCGTACCGTGGACAAGCCTGTAAGCTAGGTGCAGAGCTATGGCCTCGTCGCCCTTGAACTCCAACAGATCCAGATTTGAAAACCGCAGCCAGGCACCGACGCCGAGAATTGCCGCCATCGCCAGCCACTCCCACAACTTCATCCTTCCGGCCCTGGTCGCCTTTGGCGCCGCCTGAGGCGGGTAAACTTCTGCCTTCATCCTTTGACTTTCAACGGCCAGCCCACGCGTTGCGCGCGGCGGATCCGAAATAGTTCGCCCCAAATCCGTAGCGCACGGCGTAAGTTGTAGGGGATGCGCGTGTCAGGATCGTGCACCCACTTCACGGGCACTTCGGCGACGCGATAACCTTCACGCATGGCCACGACCAGCATCTCGATGTCGAAAATTGCCGTATCAGAAGTCACCTGCGGAAAAATCTTTTGTGCAGCCTCGTATGTCATCGCCTTGAACCCGCATTGGGTGTCGGCAATGCCGCGGATGCACAGCACTTTTGTGCCCCACCCAAACAGTTTGCCAGCCAATGCGCGATGCAACGCCTGCGGCTGTTTGACTTCTGCGCCGCGCACGGCACGCGAGCCAATCGCCACGTCGTGTCCACCGTCTCCCAATTCCTCCAGCAGTTTGTCCATTTCGCTGATTGGTGTGCTCTGGTCGGCGTCAGTGAACAACACGAACCGCCCGGTTGCGGCCAACATTCCCACGCGCACAGCGCCACCCTTTCCACGATTCGGATCCAGAGAAATCAATCGCACCATCGGATATGTCCTGCCCAATTCCTCTACAACCAGCGCTGTGCCGTCCTTGCTGCCGTCGTTGACTACAACGATCTCAAATCTCAAACCTTTGTTGCGCAGGAACTCTACAATCCCCGGCAGATGCCGTCGCAGGCGTTCTTCCTCGTTATAGGCAGGAATAACGACGGAGAGATCAAGCGGGGACCCCTTTTCCATTCAGCTCGCTTTCCGCAGCGCCCCAGTTTCGCGTAGCGTGGCCAACGCCTCGGCTGCGTAGTCCTTCTCTAACTTCTGCTGCCGAATCCACTCCACGTACTCGCCCACGCTTTCACGCGGGGTCTTTGCCGGCCGCCAGCCCAGCTTCTGCAATTTTGAAATGTCCGATACGCTGTGGCGCGTGTCGCCGACCCGATACTCGCCCGTTACATCCGGCGAAATTCTAGTACCAAGCGCGTCGGCCACAATCTTCGCGAACTCCAGCACCGTGTAACCTCGCCCGCCGCCAACGTTGAACACCTGATAGTTCGCCTTGTCGCTTTCCAGCGCCAACCGATTCGCGCGCACAACGTCCGAGACGTCCACATAGTCGCGCAGTTGCTGCCCGTCTTCGAATACCGTTGCCGCGCGTCCCGCCATCAACTGCATCGTGAAAATTCGCAGCACGCCCGAATAAGCGTTGCGGAACGACTGATACGGCCCCTGCACGATCGAGTAACGCATCGCCACGCTGGGGATGCCATAATTTCTGCCCAACGCAATCGCCATCAACTCCTGCGAGTATTTGGCGATGGAATACTGGTTCTTCGGGTTGGCATGCGTCTCCAGCAGGGGTAGCGGCGTAATCGCGCCGCCGCACTGTGGGCACACCGGCTCCCACAGCCCTTTTGTCAACCGTTGCGGTTCGCGACCGTCGGGAAACACTTCGCCGTCCTTGACGCATTGGTAGCGGCCTTCGCCGTAAACGAACTGGCTGCTGGCGACGACGACCTTGCGCACTGGCAGTTTCTCCGCCACGATCACTTCATACAACAATGCGGTGCCGACGCTGTTGACGTGAAAAAACTGCGAGAAGTTCGGCAGCAAGTCTTGGTGGGCTGCGAGATGAATCACCACTTCCGCGCCGCGCAAGGCTTTCCGCCAATCCTCGCGGTTCCGCACGTCACCGAGCATTCGCTCGGCGTCCCTCGGTAACCACTCAGGCCATCCGCCTTTGCCGTCGTGCACCGGCGGCGTCAGGTTGTCCATGATGCGTACAGCATAGCCAGCCCGCAGCAACTCTATTGCTGTGTGCGACCCGATGAACCCGGCTCCGCCGGTGATCAACGCCAGTCCTTTGCTCATCGGTTTGCGTGCGCCTCTTTAAGCTTCTCGTACAGGTAACGCGTGATGATGTGGTCTAGGATCATGTGTACGTCCTCGACCGGGCCGTATTCATCGGATGAAACCACAATGGCCACATCGGACAGCTTGGCCAGTTTTCCTCCACCGAAACCCGTCAGGCCAACGACCTGCAGGCCCATTTGCTTCGCAACCTTGACCGCAGCAATGACGTTCGGCGAGTTGCCCGAAGCCGAGATGGCAATCAGCACATCCCCTCGCTCCGCGAGATTTTTCAACGGTTCGCTGAATATGCGGCTGTAATCCGTGTCGTTCGCCCACGCGGTCATCAACGGAACGTTGTCGGTCAGCGCAATCGCGCGAAATCGCGGCCACCGCGACGAACCCTGCTTGTCGGGGTCGTGGCCGAGCGTGCCTCTGCAAAAATCATTCATCATGTGCGACGCCGTTGCGGCGCTGCCGCCGTTGCCGATGATGAAGATCTGTCGCCGTTGCGCGTACGCCGTTTCGAGTACGGCGATCATCCGTTCCAGCGCATCGAGTGGCAACTGATCCAGCGTCGCTTTCAGGTCACGCAAATACCGTTTCGCAAACTCGCTTGCTCGTTTCATATTATTCAGTACCTTTGCATGTCCAAAACCACTCGACTGCCGCCTTTTTCGAGTCGGAACGGCATTTCCCGCAGATCGGCCAACGCTTTCCGCACTGATTGCCGTTTGTCGCTCGGCACGCACAACAGGAAAAACCCGCCGCCGCCCGCGCCGGAAATCTTGCCGCCCAGCGCTCCCGCCTTCAATGCCCGCTCGTAAATCTCATCCAACTGGCTGTTGGTGATCGTTCCAGCCAGCGTTCGCTTAGCTTCCCACGCTTCGTGCAACAACGGCCCGAGCGAGTCAATCGCACCGGTCGAAATGACCCGCCGCACCTGTTCGGCTTGCCGCGCCATTGCTTTTAGCACATTCGTCTTCTTCCTGATGTTGGACTTCTGCTCGGCCAGAATTTTCGCCGACTCTCGCGTCTTGCCAGTGAAGAACAGCATCAGCATGTTATCCATGTCCTCAAGTGTGGCGCGAGATGCCTTGACCGAATTCACCTTCACTCTCGGCCCCGGACCAAACTGGAAATATCGCAGCCCACCATACGCCGCGATGTATTGATCCTGTACTCCGATTGGCTTGCCGACGATGTCGATCTCGATTTCACACGCCTCCCGCGCCAACTGTTCAGCCGTCGGCGTTGTGCCTGCGTAATGATAAAGTGCGTTGAGCACGCCAACCGTGACACTGCTGGATGAACCCAGTCCCGATCCCTCCGCCGGAATGTCCGCCATGAACGAAATCTCGACGCCTTTCGTCACGCCCACTTTCCGCATCGCCCCGCGCACCAACTCGTGTTCGACCTGGTCTACTGAGTCCACAATCTCTTTTTTCGACCAGTTTACGTAGATCTTGTCGTCGAAACGTTCTTTGACGATGCAGTACACATACTTGTCGATGGCCGAACTGACGACCATCCCTCCATGTTTCTCGAAGAAATCGCGAAAATCGGTGCCGCCGCCCGCGAGCGAAATGCGCAATGGCGTTTGAGTGATAATCATCGCACCAATCCCTTTTTGAAATCCCGCTGCGCCTTTGCCAGCCGCTCCGGCGTGCCCACGTCCTGCACATATGCCTTGGGTTTCATTGCGTACACAGCCTTACCTGCAGCCAGCAACTCAGGGAACACGTCCCTGCCAAAGTCGCTAAATTGTCCTGCCGGAATCGCATCCAGCACCTGCGGTTCCAGCACATAAATACCAGCGTTGATCATGTTTGTCGAAGCCTCTTTCGGGTCCGGTTTCTCAACGAACTTTCGCACCCGGCCGTCCACTTCAGTCTCTACCACGCCGCCAGTCCACGGTTCGGGCGATTCGAATAGCGCCACAGTCGCAACCGCTCGTCGTGTCCGATGAAACTCCACAAGCGGCGCGAACTCAATGCGCACCAGATTATCGCCATAGAACACGATGAAAGTCCCATCGCGTAATTCGTTTTCCATCTTCTTCACCGCGCCAGCGGTGCCGAGCAATTCAGGCTCGTGCGAGTACGTGATGTGTACGCCAAACTTGCTGCCGTCACCGAAGTGCCCCGTGATCTTTTCCGGCAGGTAGTGCAGGTTCACTATCAATTCCCGGATGCCCTGGTCGCGCAACAGCGCTATGTGGTGCTCCAACAGCGGCCGACCCGCAATTGGCACCATCACCTTCGGCACGTCCAGTCCCAGCGACCGCAGTCGCGTCCCGAGTCCCGCCGCTAGAATGAAGGCTTTCATACAGGCTTCATTGCCGCTCCCGCAGATACCGATTCAACACCGCCCATGCCTTGTGCAACGCCTTGGCGCGATGGCTAATCCTGTTTTTCACTTCCTGCGTCAACTCCGCGAACGTCTTCACTTGTCCGTCGGCAATGAACAAAGGATCGTACCCGAACCCGCCGCCGCGGCGTTCCTTCTCGGTGATCACGCCGTTGGAGATACCTTCGACCACGTTCACCAACCCATTCGTGTCCGCCACTGCCGCCACGCATCGAAACCGGGCGGTCCGTTTCTCCATAGGCACGCCGCGCAGTTCGCGCAGCAACTTCTTGTTGTTCTCGAAATAGCTCGCCTCCTCACCCGCATAACGCGCCGAATGTACGCCCGGCGCGCCCTTTAAAGCGTCCACTTCCAGTCCGGAATCGTCTGCCAGCGTGAGCATTTTCGCAAACCGCGCTGTCTCCACGGCTTTCTTGATCGCATTGTCGCGGATCGTCGGCGCATCCTCAATAATCTCCGGCAGACCGGCAATGTCTGCCGATGAAACGATGTCCAAATTTAGTTCCGCCAGAATCTCCCGAATCTCGCGTAGCTTGTGCTTGTTGCGTGTCGCCACCAATAGTTTCATAAGCACATGCATTATACTTGCCGTCCTTCAAAAAAGAAGTACATCCTGCACCGGTCTTCGCGCATGAAAACCCCGGCTTCTTGCCTTGCGCTGTTTCCACTGGAGTTTGTGGCGTACTGCCGATATTTTCGCGTAACGAAATGGTTACAAAACCCCACAAACGGAAGCCTGCAATGAAAGCCAGGGAAAAACTGCGCGTGCTTTTTGTCGCGTCGGAGTGCGCCCCATACGCAAAAACGGGCGGACTCGGCGACGTTGTTGCGGGTTTGTCGAAGTCGTTGCGACAACTCGGTCACGATGCGCGGATACTGGTTCCTCTGTACTCGTCTATTGACCGCGCGAAGTACGGGATCAAGCCCGCCGGTACCGCATGCGTCCACATGGGCGGCAATGTTGAACATTGGGTCGGCGTCCACAAAGCCATGCTGGATGGCGTCGTCCCTGTGTGGTTCCTCGAGTACGATTCCTACTTCGGGCGGCCCGGGATTTATGACGGTCCGTTCGGGCAGTACTACGACAACGCCTACCGGTTCGCGCTGTTGTCGAAGGCGGCCCTACAAATCTGCAAAGACCAGCAGTGGATTCCGCATGTCATGCACGGACATGATTGGCCGAGCGCATTGGTGCCGGTATTCCTTAAAACATGGGACCGCATTCTATCGCCATTGGCGAACACAGCCAGCGTGCTGACAATTCACAACATCGGTTACCCCGGCGTGTACGACGCAAGCGTTCTGTTGTATACGGGACTCGGTGACCAGTATTTTACGCCGGACATCTTCGAGGATCACGGCAAGGCGAATCTATTGAAGGCAGGCATCTACTTTGCCGATGCGATCACAACCGTCTCACCGACGCATGCGAAAGAGATTCTCGACCCCATCGGTGGAATGGGATTGACCCCCTACGTGAGCAACCGACGCGCCGATTTTTCCGGCATCCTAAACGGCGTGGATTACTCGCAATGGAATCCCGAAACCGACAGCCATCTCCCCGCGCGTTACTCGGCGAAGAACATGCGTGGCAAAGCGATCTGCAAACGGGCGCTCCAGAAACAATTTCACCTCGAAGTCACCGACAAACTGCCGCTATTCGGTATCGTCAGCCGTTTTGCACACCAAAAAGGGTTCAGTCTTTTGCGAGAAGTGTTGCCTATTGCGCTCGATGACATGGTGATGCAATTGGTCGTGCTCGGTAACGGTGATTCTGATACTGAGAACTTTTTCCGTTGGTTGCAGTCGAGATATCCGGGACGTGTCGGCGTGCACATCGGGTTCGATGTCGGGCTTAGCCATCTTATCGAAGCGGGTGGCGATTTTCTTCTCATGCCATCGCTGTACGAGCCGTGCGGACTCAACCAGATTTACTCGCTCAAGTATGGCACATTGCCGGTCGTCCGAGCCACGGGCGGTCTTGACGACACTGTGCGTAACTACGACGAGGCGACAGGAAGCGGGACCGGCTTCAAATTCTGGGAACCATCGCCTCGCGGGTTGTATTATTGTATCGGCTGGGCCGTCAGTACCTGGTTCGATCGTCCGCAACATATTGTCAAACTACGACGACATGCGATGGCGCAAAACTATGATTGGCGCACCTCTGCCCAGCAATACGTCGGGGTGTACCAACACGCGCTGCGGAAGAAACGAGCCGCAACTTTCTGAAGCCGCTAGGTGCGATGCCATTTGTTTTTCTCTCGTTTCTCGCCCGGCTCGCTCTCCATTTTCCCCATGTCAACCTCATATCATCGCTTGATCTCAGCTCTTGTCCTTCCAAACATTAGATGATACATACGTTAGATATGTATCATCCATTGATGGCACAAATAAGGAAGGGAACGACGGCGTGGATCATCTTGGCGACGTTAAAGCGGCGTGGTGAACTATATGGGTATGGTCTGCGTCGTGAGGTGTTTGCAAAATCGAAGGGATTATTTTCGATACAAGAAGGGCCGCTGTATTCATTATTGAAGAAGATGGAACGCAAACGGTGGATTACGTCACACTGTGAGGAAGTTGGCGGGCGGGAGAGAAGGTATTACCGCATCAGCACACGCGGTCGGCAGGTGCTTGGCCAGTACCGGCGTGAGTGGAAATTGCTTTCATCGATGCTTGGCAAGCTCGGTTGCCATCGCGCGTAAGACTTGCGGCGCTCCCCAACGCCCGATATAGTCATCGCGTTTTATGCCTGAACTTCGAAAGAAATATCCGTTCGACAAGATCGAGCCGAAGTGGCAACGCTGCTGGGCCGAGCATAATACGTTTCGTGCCCCAGACCAATCACCAAGACCGAAACTCTACGTCCTCGACATGTTCCCCTACCCGAGCGGCGCGGGATTGCACGTCGGCCACCCCGAAGGTTACACCGCGACCGACATCTATTGCCGATTCAAGCGGATGAATGGGTTCAATGTCCTGCATCCGATGGGCTGGGACGCGTTCGGTCTGCCTGCCGAGCAATACGCGATTGAAACCGGCACGCAGCCCGCCGTCACGACGAAGAAGAACATCGACACTTTCCGCCGTCAAATCCAGATGCTCGGGTTCAGCTACGATTGGGACCGCGAGGTGGACACCACCGACCCAAACTACTTCAAGTGGACCCAGTGGATTTTTCTGCAACTCTATAAGAAAGGCCTCGCCTACGAAGCTGAGATCCCCGTCTGGTGGTGCGAAGGCTGCAAAGCGGTGCTGGCCAATGAAGAGGTCGACGCCGGCGGTACATGCGACCGCAAAGGGCACAAGAACGTTTATCGTCGTCCGCTCCGTCAATGGATTCTCAAGATCACAGCCTATGCCGAGCGATTGCTGAAAGACTTGGAGTCGGTCAACTGGTCGGAGTCGATCAAGGAACAGCAACGGAACTGGATTGGACGGAGCGAAGGAGCGAATGTAGAATTTCGGATTGCGGATTGCGAATCGCGGATTGAGGTTTTTACCACGCGGCCCGATACGCTTTTTGGCGCGACCTACATGGTGCTTGCTCCGGAACATCCGCTCGTCGAGAAGGTCACGACACCCGAGCAACGCGCGAAGGTCGAAAGCTACCGAACCCAGGCGACGCACAAGAGCGAGCTCGAGCGTACGCAGTTGGAGAAGGAAAAAACCGGCGTCTTCACCGGTGGTTACGCGATCAACCCGGTCAACGATGAGAAGATTCCTATCTGGGTCGCCGACTACGTGATGATGGGCTACGGCACCGGTGCAATCATGGCTGTGCCGGCGCATGATTTTCGCGACCACGAGTTTGCTTGTAACTTTGGGCTGCCGATCGTTTACGTCATCAATGCCAACGTTAAAGGCGGCAAAGCTTACAACGAAATATTGCGCATTCCCGTTAAGGGTAAGATCACCGAGGTTGATGTCATGCTTCCACTTGAGGGTGTGATGGTTTTTTCCGGACTCCTCAATGGCATCCATTCCTCAGAGGCGCGCAAGGTAATCACACGTTGGCTCGAAGAAAAAGGTCTCGGCAAAGCGACCGTGCACTACAAGTTGCGCGACTGGTTGTTCTCCCGACAACGGTACTGGGGCGAGCCGATTCCAATCGTGCATTGCGACAAGTGCGGCACCGTGGCGGTGCCTGAAAGCGAGTTGCCCCTGAAATTGCCGGAGATGAAGGATTATACGCCGACAGGCAACGCCGAGCCGCCTTTGGTGAAGGCTACGAATTGGGTCAATACGAAATGTCCGAAATGTGGCGCTGCGGCGAAACGCGAGACGAATACGATGCCGCAGTGGGCAGGCTCGTGCTGGTATTACCTCCGCTACATCGACCCGAAGAACGGTGCGGCATTCGTTGGGAAAGACAAAGAGAGGTACTGGATGCCGGTCGATCTGTACGTCGGTGGTGCGGAGCATGCGGTGTTGCATCTGCTCTATGCGCGGTTTTGGCACAAGGTGCTCTACGATCTCGGTCACGTCAGTACGCTGGAGCCGTTCATGCGGTTGGTCAATCAGGGCATGATCCTCGGCGAGGATGGACAGAAGATGAGCAAGTCGCGCGGCAACGTGATCAATCCCGACGACGTGGTGCGCGAATACGGCGCGGATGCTTTCCGGATGTACGAAATGTTCATGGGGCCGCTCGAAGCGACCAAGCCGTGGAACACGCAGGGACTCGAAGGCGTGTATCGGTTCCTCGGTCGTGTCTGGCGGTTGTTCTGCGACGAAGACGGCAAGCTCATCGTGGACGACTCTGCTCCTGACCCGAAGCTGCTCAAAGCGCTCCACCAGACGATCAAGAAGGTCGGCGAAGACACCGACACGCTCGCGTTCAACACCGCGATCTCGCAGATGATGATCTTCGTCAATGAAGTCACCGCGCAAGAAAAACGTCCCCGCAAACTGCTCGAACCGTTCGTGCTTCTGCTCGCGCCATACGCGCCGCATCTTGCCGAGGAACTTTGGGAGAAACTCGCTCACAAGCAATCGCTCGCCTGCGAGCCGTGGCCGAAGTACGACGCCGCATTACTGGTGGAGAACACCGTCACGGTCATTTTGCAGGTCAACGGCAAATTGCGTGACCGCATCGAAGTGCCGGCCAACGCATCGCAAGCCGAGTTGGAGAGGCTAGCGCTCGCCAACGACCGCGTGAAGGAATTCCTCGCGGGCAAACAAATCAAGAAAGTCATCGTCGTTCCCGGCAAACTGGTCAACATCGCTGCCGGGTAAGTAGGCTTGTGCGGCTGCGCCATCGCCTTTAGAATCCCCGCGCAATGGTTCCGCAATCGTATTATCGGTGTTGGGTCGAGGTGGATTTGGATGCGTTGCGGCATAACGTGGCGCTGATCCGTCGTCGCATCGGCCCACAAACGAAACTCATGGCCGTGGTGAAGGCTGACGCCTACGGGCACGGGTTATCACAAGTCGCCGCCACGTTGATGCAGTGCGACGTGGACGCGTTCGCGGTGGCGAACCTCAACGAAGCCCTCGAACTGCGGCGGCTCGGCGGACGCGGTTGGCCGGTTTTGCTGTTCGGTTCGGCCCTGTCATTCGAGTTGCCAAAACTCGTCGAGCAGGACATCGCACCGACAATCTCAACGTTGGAGGAAGCTACTCTCGTCAATGCCGAGGCTGAACGGCAAAAGAAAACTGTAGGCGTGCAGGTCGAGGTGGACACTGGCATGGGGCGAGTCGGCTTTTGGTACGAGGATGCCGCGCGCCAAATTGGTCAGTTGGCCGCCCTGCCCCATCTGCGCATCGATGGCATGTACACGCATTTCCCATCGGCCGACGTGAATGTGAACGAGACGCGACAAGAGCTGGCGGTGTTTATACGAGTGGCGCACGAGTTGGAGGCGGCTGGGATGAAGATGCCGCTCTTGCACGCTGCCAACAGCGCGGCGCTTTTGAACCTGTCCGATACAACACTGGGCATGGTGCGGCCGGGGTTGCTGCTGTACGGACTTTGCCCCATCGGTTGCGTGGCGCCGGGGTTCCATCCATTGCTATCGTTCAAGGCGCGCGTGGCGTTCGTGAAGACGGTAGAGGCTGGCCGCACCATCAGTTACGGGCAGACCTTCGTGGCCAAACAACACATGAAAATCGCCACCGTCACCGCAGGTTATAGCGACGGATTCAGCCGCAACCTTTCGAACCGCGCGGAGGTGCTCATCGGCGGGAAACGATGCCGTGTGGTCGGGCGCGTGACAATGGATCAGATCATGGTGGACGCCTCGGAAGCGCCCGAGGTGCACTGCGGTGACGAGGTTGTGTTCATCGGGCGGCAGACCTGCCCCAATGGAAACAAGACCGAAGCCGAGATCACAGCCGCGGAAATGGCAGGCTGGGCCGACACTATTGCGTGGGAGATTCTTTGTGGCATCACGAAGACCACGCGCGTCCCGCGCGTCTACTCCGGCGCGAACGCGGCGTGATTTCCGCAAGTGACCATTTGCCAGCGGATACTGTTGCGGCTATATTGCCGCCGAGAAAAGGAGACTCAATGAAACCAAGCACCAAAAAAGAAAATCCAGCCGGAACCTGTTGTTGCGGTTCGCATCGCGTTAAATGCGCGTGTGCAAGTTGCAACTGCACCATTGACATGGACAAGGCAGTCCGTAAAGGCAACCTCGTCTTCTGCAGCGAGGTGTGCGCTTCGCACGCCCGCTGCACTTCCGAGGAATGTGGCTGCGAGCATGATTGCTGCACGCCGTAGAAATGAAATGACGGGACGTTAGATTATCGGGATGTCGATGTCGCGGCTAGGATTTGGCGACACGATGCCGGCGTTTCTGGCTGTGTTTTGCGGACTCCCAGAGCGCGTCAAGTTCTTCAAGTGAACAATCTTCCAGACGGCGGCCCCTCTTGTGGACCGCACGCTCAATGTACTGGAAGCGACTGACGAATTTGCTGATGGTGCGGTTGAGCAGTTCCTCGGCCTGCAACTTCTCGAATCGGGCAAGATTGACGGCGGCGAATAGCAGGTCTCCGAGTTCTTCTTCGAACTGCTTTTTGTCGCCCGAGGCCATCGCATCTTTCAGCTCGCGCAGTTCTTCGTCGACTTTCGCCACGACGTCATTGACGTGTCGCCAATCGAACCCGACCCGGGCCGCTTTGCGCTGGATTTTGTCGGCTTTAAGGAGCGCAGGCAAACTGCGCGGCATCTCGGTGAAAATCGAGTGGGCATTTTTCTCGCCCTTCTTGATGGTTTCCCATTGCTTGAGCACCTGCTTGCTGTCACGCAGCTTTTTGCCGCAGAACACATGCGGGTGACGGCGGACAAGCTTGTCGGCAATCCCCTTCGCCACGGCATCAAAATCGAACTTCTTCCGCTCGCTGGCCAGTTGGGCATGAAAGACCACCTGTAGTAGCAAGTCGCCGAGTTCGTCACGGAACTCGTGCATGTTGCCACTGTCCAGCGCGTCGAGCGCCTCGTAGCATTCTTCGATGAGATCGTGGCGGATGGATTGGTGCGTCTGCTCGCGGTCCCAAGGACAACCGCGCGGACCACGCAACTGCGCCACGATGCGGAGCAGCCGCGCTAGATTTTTGGTTGACGATGCCATACTCACAGCAGAATAGCCGCGTGGCGGAAGCGAACGCAAAGGAAAACACAGACCCTTGGTGAGTTTGCGAACACACCCGTCACTGAGGGAACTCTGCGGATATAAGAACCTTGTCTGCAGAGCGAGCTGAGCTACGATGACTCAACTACCGCGCGATCGATTGGCACCGGGAAATGCCAGAACCTCGATATCTTGATCGCTTAGCGCGGCTTCGCGCAACGGAGCGGCTCGCTCCAGTCGCCGCTGTTCCCAGAGTCGCTCCAGCTCCATCTCTAGGGCGGCTATCCGGTGAGTACCCACTGCCGGAAGATCATCCCCAGCATTGGACAATCTGCTTCTCAGAGACTGCAACTCATCCGTCATCTGCGCGATCTTATCCAGCAGAGTCGGATCCTTTGGCCTCCGAGACGACTTAAGCAACCGCACCGTCAGAGAACGGCGGCGGTGCGACCGGATTGTCTTCATTTTAAGTGCTTTTTGACGAGCTTTCATCTTAATAAGGTTGACATGGTAAACCCGCCAACCGTTCAAATCAAGGATAGAATCCGTCCAATGCCGCTCTAACGATTCCTAAGTAATTGCAGACCAATTAGATAAGTGTAATCGTGGCGAGCGGATTTGAATCCTCTGCCCCACAAGACATATGCGTCCATCCCGCCAGCATATTGGCGCTGTATCTACCTTTCAATTAGGTAGTTACGGCAAAAAAGGATGATGCCTACCTCTTGAGGGTTTCGAGAGAAGCTCACACATATAGGAGTTCACAAAAGGAGAAGACACATGGAAATGACAGGCTTTATTAACTTATTCAGTAGCAAGTGTCCGAACTCGCAGTAGGAGCGTCCGCCCTCAGCAACCAAGGCGGAAAGGGGTTGATAAGGTCGGCATGCGATCATTGCGGCGGGCTGGGGTTTACCCCGAAAGCCTTCGGGGCAAGGCCCTCCCTACCGTGGCTAATCCTTGATTGGGTGATGGTGTCAGATGCGCTCCCAAACCAGCTTTCTTGGGGGATGCGCTTGACTCTGTCTCTTTGCCCAAGCATGATGCAAATGGAGAAACGCACGCGGTGATCCCTGTATGTCCAAAATGCGACGTCGCATTGTTCATCCTGCGATTCAAGGACGTCGAGGCGGATTTTTGCCATCGTTGCCGCGGGTTGTGGCTGGACGCGGGCGAACTGGAGGCGTTATTGCAGCAAACCGGCGCGCGCACGGACGATCCCATACTGCGTTCGCTGCAACAGGAGGGCACATTGCCATCCGGCGGCAAACATCTTTGTCCGCGGTGTGATAAACCGCTGCGCGAGATCTCGGTGGCCCAAGTGGGCACCGCGCCATTGCTGCTGGGTCGCTGCCCGGCCAATCATGGATTATGGTTCGATGCTGACGAACTGCAGGAGTTGCTGGCCGATTTCGCCCCGGAAAGCGGCGCAGGCAAAACGATTGGTTATCTGAACGAGTTACTGGGAGTGAAAAACAAAACCTAAATAAGGAGAGACCACGTTATGACACTGATGCTACTGCTGCCGTTGATTTTGATAGGATTGATTGTTGTTCTCGCCCTCTGGTTGGCCGGCGTTTACAACGGATTGATTCGGTTGCGCAACCAACTCGAGAACGCTTGGGCGCAGATCGACGTGCAATTGAAACGCCGGTATGACCTGATCCCGAATCTTGTCGAAACGGTCAAAGGCTACGCAAAACACGAGAGCGGGACGTTCGAGCGCGTCACTCAGGCCCGCAACATGGCCATGAGCGCCAAGACCGTTGGCGAACGCGCCGAGGCTGAGAACGTCCTGACCGGCGCACTAAAGTCGCTGTTTGCGGTTGCTGAGGCATATCCCGACCTGAAGGCGAACCAGAATTTCCTGCGGCTCCAGGAGGAACTGACCTCGACGGAAAACAAGATCGCTTTCTCGCGCCAGTTCTATAACGACACGGTGATGACCTTCGACACGCGCATCGAGGTGTTCCCCGTCAACATGATAGCCGGTATGTTCAACTTCTTGCGTCGCGAATTCTTCGAGGTCAAAGGCGAAGTGGAACGCCAGGCGCCACAGGTGAAGTTCTAGGCCGTTCGCAGGGGCGGGATCTTTTTCCGTCCCTGCAACCAACTGTTCTTGGCCAGTTATGTGGGAACAAATTCGCGCAAATCGCCGCCGCGCCGTCGCACTCATCACGCTGATGGGCATGGTGCTGCTCATCATCGGATACGCGGCGGGTGAATTCTTTGCACCCGGCGGTGGTGTGCTTGGCCTCGGATGCGCGCTGGTCATCTTTTCCATCCAACTCGCCGTTTACTATGGCGCAGCGGAGACGATGTTGCTCCATGGCGCCAACGTGGTGGAATTGAAGCGCGAAGACAGTCCGCGGCTCTTCAACATCGTCGAGGAGATGAGACTGGCTTCGGGTCTGGAGTTCATGCCGAAGATCTACCTGATTGACGATCCCGCGCCAAACGCCTTTTCCATGGGCCGGAAACCTGACAACTACGTCGTCGCCGTTACCAGCGGCCTTGTCCACCGTCTCAATCGCGATGAACTGGAAGGCGTCATCGCCCACGAAGTGGCGCACCTCAAGAACCACGACGTGCAATTCATGACGCTAGCCGCCGTGATGCTCGGCTCGATTGTCATCCTCGCCGCTATCGTTCGCCAATGGCTCTGGTTCGGGGGCGGACGTCGGCGCAGCCGCTCAGAATCGCGCGGCGGCGGCGGTGGCCAGGCGCAACTGATTATTCTTGCCGTTGGGCTGCTCTTTCTCATCCTCGGCCCGCTGATGGCGCAAATTCTTTACTTCGCCTGTTCGCGTAAACGCGAGTTCCTAGCCGACGCCTGTGGCGGGCAGTTCACCCGGTACCCCGAAGGTCTCGCCTCCGCGCTCGAAAAAATTTCGGCGGCCAGCGCCACCACAAGTTTCGCCAGCCAAGCCACCGCGCCGCTGTTCATCGTCAACCCGCTCTATGCCGGTGGTAACGAACCCGACAGCGTTTTTTCATCGCATCCGTCCACGGCCGAGCGCATCCGCATTCTTCGCAGCATGGCCGGTTCGTCGCTGGCCGATTACGAAGCGGCCTACCACAAGACCGCGCGGGGCACGCTGTTCAGCAGTGAAACACTCGGAACTTCGCAGGCAAACGCTGCCATCCGAGCACCCTCCAACGAAGGTCCAATCGAGACTCGCCACGACACCCGCGCTCCTTTTTACCGGGCGCGCGGCCATCTTCAGGTTAAATGCGATTGTGGCATGGAGATTTCCGTGCCGGAAGGCTACGAGAGCGATGAAATCACTTGTATCCGTTGCGGCAGCGTCCTGCCGGTGCCTGCGGCGAGTGAAACCCCGACTGCCACGCCACCCCCGACCGCCGCCGGACTGCCGCCAGTCATTCCGTTCCCCGGTCCGCCACTCCAGTACCGCCGCTCCGGTGCCGGATGGGAATCGTTCAGGTGTGCCTGCGGCCGGACCATTCAACTCAGTCCATCCTTCGCCGCCACTCACATTCACTGCGACGATTGCGGACGGAACATCGAAATAACCTCGTGATGG
>JBEKLX010000034.1:0-18224 GCA_050008795.1 Verrucomicrobiia bacterium
CGCTCCGGTGATCTCATCTCGCGTGTGACCAACGATGTCGGGTTGATCCAGCGCGTGGTGACCACGGTTGTTGAGGATTTTGTGAAACAGCCATTTGTGTTTTTGGGCGCGCTCGGCGGCTTGCTCTATCTGGATTGGAAGATGACGTTCGTCGCGCTCATCCTGTTTCCGGCTTGTATCATCCCCGTCATAAAGTTCGGTCGCAAGACCCGCAATGCCACCCGCGCCGCGCAACAACATCTGGCCTCTTTGGTGAGCGTCCTTCAGGAGGCGATTGCCGGGTTGCGCGTCGTGAAGGCGTTCAACGCGGAGCAGCGCGAGACGGAAGATTTTCGCAAGCTTAGCGGCAAGGTGTTCAGCCAGCAAATGCGCGTGGTTCGCTCCAGCGCATTGCTGCGCCCGATCATTGGAATGTTGGCTGCGCTTGGCACCGCGAGCGTTTTCATTTACGCGTATCGACAGCACATGACGGGAGGCATCTTGATCGGAGTGGCCGTCGGATTATATTTCCTGTACGACCCGGTCAAAAAGCTGAGCCGCGTCCATCTGGTCATCCAGGAATCACTCAGCGCTTCCGACCGTATTTTCCAGTTGCTCGACCGCCAACCTTCGGTGGCGGAGGCGCCGGCGGCGCGTGCCTTGCCGCCGTTCCGCCGCGCCATCCGGTTCGAGAACGTCTCATTCGGCTACCCTCACACT
This sequence comes from Verrucomicrobiia bacterium, assembly GCA_050008795.1. Classification (GTDB taxonomy): domain Bacteria; phylum Verrucomicrobiota; class Verrucomicrobiia; order Palsa-1439; family Palsa-1439; genus CAIKBP01. Next base: position 700 of record JBEKLX010000034.1, read on the forward strand.
GGATCCAATGGCGCGAATGGCGTCGATGTCCTGCGCGATATCAATCTCGATATCCCAGCCGGTTCCGTGGTCGCGCTGGTCGGGTCAAGCGGCGCCGGCAAGACGACGTTGATCAATCTGATACTGCGGTTCTACGATCCGACCGGCGGCGCTATCAAGATTGACGGCGTGGACATCCGTACGGTCACGTTCAAATCGTTGCGCGATCAGATCGGGCTGGTAACGCAGGAAACGTTTTTGTTCAACGATACCGTGACCAATAACATCGCCTACGGCAAGCCCGGCGCATCCATGGAGGAGATCGTATCCGCCGCCAAACGCGCTCATGCAGACCAGTTCATCGAGCAGATGCCGCAGCGGTACGACACGCTCGCCGGGGACGCCGGCGTGAAGGTCTCCGGCGGCCAGCGTCAACGGATCGCCATCGCCCGCGCCATTCTCCGGAACCCGCCGATCCTTCTGCTCGACGAGGCGACCAGCGCATTGGACACCGAGAGCGAGCGCGTGGTGCAGGCGGCGCTCGACGAATTGATGTGGGGCGACCGCCAACGGGGTCGTCACACGATGTTGGTCATCGCGCACCGGTTGTCCACGGTGCAGCATGCCGACCAGATTGTGGTGCTCGACGAGGGTCGCATCGTCGAGCGCGGCACGCACGCCGAGTTAATCGCCCTCGGCAACCTTTACAAAAAGTTGCACGACCTGCAATTCAGCGCATGACATGGCTCAGGCGCTAAAACCGTTACAAGGCGCGGTGAGAACTTCTCCCGGTTCCAACGATTTCAACCTCCTTAACTTTCTTTTGGGGTGGCTGATCCACTTTCTGGTAAGCGTAATCGGCGGCACGTTGCGCTTGCGAATTGAAGATCCGTCGGGTTTGTTTACCAACTCGCCCAAGCATCCCTTCCTGCTCGCGTTTTGGCACAATCGCCTTTTCCTGGTGCCATACATCTACCGCAAATACTGCCCAAATCGGCCCATGGCTGCCCTGATCAGCGCCAGTGAGGATGGCGATAAACTGGAGCAGGTGCTGGTACGATTCAACTTGGTCTGCGTCCGCGGCTCCACCAGCCGTCGCGGCCCTCAGGCGCTGCGCGAACTCACGCGCCTGTCCCGACAAGGTTACGACTCGGGCTTCACGCCCGATGGACCGCGCGGCCCGAAATACTGTGTCCAGCCCGGCGTTATCAGCCTGGCGCAACTGACACAGAATCCGATCGCGCCGCTCTCCTGTGTACTATCGCGCAAAATCACGCTGAACAGTTGGGATAATTTCACGATTCCCCTGCCCTTTTCCCGGTGCACGGTCCGGCTCGGTCAGCCGATCTATGTCCCGGCCGAGGCTGACGACGCGGCGCGCGAAAACAAAAGACTTGAACTGGAGCGCGTTTTGCAGACTCTCTCTGAGTGAACCAACGCGAAACGAGGAACCCGACAATGAAAACCCCGAGCAAACCATTGGTGGGCATCGTCATGGGCAGCGATTCCGATTGGCCGACGATGAAAGCGGCCGACGACGTGTGCGCAGAGTTCGGCGTGCCGTGCGAGGTCCGCGTGATGTCGGCACACCGCACGCCGGATGACGTTGCGAAGTACGCGCGTGCCGCTGCCAAACGCGGACTGCGCGTACTCATCGCAGGGGCGGGCGGTGCGGCGCATTTGCCGGGGGTGATTGCGGCGTCCACTGTGTTGCCTGTGATCGGCGTGCCAATCGGGACCAAGTCGTTGAAGGGCCTTGATTCGTTGCTGTCCATCGCGCAAATGCCGTCGGGCGTGCCGGTGGCCACGGTCTCGATTGATGGCGCGAAGAATGCCGGACTGCTGGCCGTGGAGATTCTGGCATTGGGCAGCCCGACGCTGCAAAGTCGCCTGGCGAAGTTCAAAGCCCGTCTGGTCGTCGATTCCCGCGCCAAAAACCGCAAGCTGACTGACCGCCGCCACTGAGTGCGGAAATCACCTCCTGCCCAAAGCATTCGCCGCAAGCCGAGTCAGACGGAGCCGAAGCACAGCGGAGACGGCGCTGCCGTGTGCGCCAAACGCCGCTGTCGTATGCGGCAACACGCCAAGCTCGAAAATCCCTTACGCAGCTTCGTGCCGGGGTTGACGCAATAATTTTGGGGCGCAATTTGAACGTGACGAGGCGCAAAGGGTCGAATGTAATGAGGGTCGAGAATGCAGTGAGAAGGTTGTAATTGCTCGTGAACGCCTCTTGACGGTGGCCTGCTTCTCCTAGCCTCACCAAGCCTCCCCGAGAGGTCACCGTCTCTTGTTCACGAGCAATTACTGCTTTTCTGGGAAACTACGGGGCTCTAGGACGAAACCAAGGTATAGCCGCTCAAAACATCTTCGTGTCATCCGATCTTGGCGTCTTTGCGGCTTGGCGTGATATGCCGCCTTCGTGCGCTTCATGTTTGCCGCAGACGACAGCGGCGTCTCATCTGATTCGGCTTTCGTGGTGAAGAATGTCTCACGCAAAGTCGCAAAGGGTTCACCGCGTAATACGTGAGAAACGTTATTGCGGTTCAATCTCTACAGCCGGGCTGCGATCCTTGTAGTCTTCGCAATATCCGGTAACCCGCTCGATGTAACGGCGCACGCCGGGGTAACTGATGTTTTTTATGAATTCCGCAGCGGTCGCCGCTCGCCAACGTTGCGCCATCCCCGGTCCGGCGTTGTATTCCGCGAGCGCGAATGGCACGGGATCGTCCACGCCTTGCGCGCGCCAGTACGCCAGCGACCGCGCCAAATACCACGTGCCCACCTTGACGTTAACCCGCGGCGTCCAGAGGGAATCCTTCACAAAATCTTCCTGACCGGTGGTCAGCGCCCATTCCTGGCCGGTTCCGGGCATTACCTGCATCAACCCGATGGCGCCTTTCGAGCTGTAAGCGAACGGATCGAAGTTGCTCTCTTGGCGCACCACGGCTTTGACAAGAAACTCGTCCACGCCGTACTCCGGCGCGATCTCCGCAATCAACTTGGTGCAGATCCGTTCCCGGTATAGCCAGCGCACGTACACAAACGCTGCCAAACCGATCGCCCCCAGCACCAATGCCAGCGCCAGCCAGTTGCCGATACGCGTGATCTTGCCTGTCCATCGCCGCGACATGCCGACGATTGTATCACGAAATCACAATCGGAAGGAAGGGGCGGCAGAGGGAGGAAGTCCGGTTAAACGTTTCTTAGCGTTTTGATTTGTTGATCGTATCCCGCATGGGACCCAATCCAAAACCAGATCATTGCGTCGCCTTGCCGCACGCCGATGGCACGCCATCCAAGTCCAATTCTCACTGAGAAAATTGGGAGAGTTTCATGAATGCACTTGAAATGCAGGCTCGGGTGCTGCGGATTCTGCAACCAGAGTTGGTAGGCTCGCCCGGCTCGCGCTTGAACGGGCGACGGAAGCTCGCGGAACAACTTCCGAAACGCACTAGTCGTGCGTGAGATCAAGGTTTCCGTCCAAAGACTTTGTCTTGCCCGCCCTAAACTCGACGGTGGCCTCGCGCGCCAGCTTCGCAAGCTCATCTTGAGAGCCGGCGAATTGTTTATCCCACTGCTTCTCGCAAGCCAACTCCTCCAGCAGCAACGCCGCCAGCGCATCCTGCTCTTTCTCCGGCAGCTTGCTTGCCTCCGCCATCGCCTTTTCCATAAGTCTTGTCACGTCGAAATCTTACCTTTAGCAGCCTGTAATTGCAAGACGGGTGGATATGGCCTTTCGGTTAGGCCGCGAAAGCCGAGTCCGCGAGACATGCGGAGCAAACGTTTCGCAGCTACAACCGGCGTTGTTGCTCCTGCGCGCTCAGAAACCTGCGCACACTAATAGACAGGCAATCCACGGATTAGCTTTGCTTGTCTCGCCCTTGGCTCGGCTTCACGGATGCCACTGATTCGGAATCCGTGAAAATCTGTGAAGCCGCATCCGCGAGATGCCGCGATGCCATTTTCGCGGCAATCCGTGGATGCCTAATACGGCAACGGGAATTTCGCGGTCATGGCGATGACCTTTTCCTTCACCTTTCCCGCGACTGCGGGATCGCCGGGTTTCTCCAACACTTCAGTGATGAGCGCGGCGATTTGCTCCATCTCGGCTTCTTTCATGCCGCGCGTGGTGACGGCGGGTGTGCCGAGCCGGACGCCGCTGGTGACGAGCGGTTTTTCGGGATCGTAGGGAATCAAGTTTTTGTTGCAGGTGATGCCGGCTTTGTCGAGTGATTCCTGCGCGATTTTTCCAGTGATCTTCTTCGGGCGGAGATCGACGAGCATTAAATGGTTATCGGTGCCGCCGCTGACGATCCGCAGCCCGCGCTTCGCCAATGCATTGGCCAGCGTCTGCGCGTTCTTGACGATCTGGCGCTGGTAATCCTTGAACTCCGGTTTCATCGCCTCGCGGAAGCAAACCGCTTTGGCGGCGATGATATGCATCAACGGGCCGCCCTGAATGCCGGGCAGCACCCACGAATCAATGTCTTTGGCGTATTTCGCCTTGCACAGGATCAGACCGCTCCGGGGGCCGCGCAGGGTTTTGTGCGTCGTGGTGGTGACGAAATCGGCGTACGGCACGGGGCTGGGATGGATGCCCACGGCAACCAGCCCGGCAATGTGCGCCATGTCCACGAACAGCAACGCCCCCACGCTGTCGGCGATCTCACGCATCCGCTTGAAATCGATGACGCGCGGATAGGCGCTCGCGCCTGCGGTGATCATTTTGGGCCGGCATTGTTTCGCCAGCTCGGCGAGCTGGTCGTAATCGATCGTCTCGGTGTCCTTGCGGACGCCGTAATGGACGACCTTGTAGAATTTTCCTGAGAAATTCCGGGGTGAACCGTGTGTGAGATGGCCGCCGTGGGCGAGTTCCATCGTCAGGATGGTGTCGCCGTACTGGATCGTGGCGAAATAGACCGCCATGTTGGCCTGCGAGCCGGAGTGCGGCTGTACGTTGGCGTGTTCAGCGCCGAACAGTTGTTTGGCGCGGTCGATGGCCAGTTGCTCTGCGATGTCCACGTACTCGCATCCGCCGTAATATCGCCGGCCCGGATAACCCTCGGCGTACTTGTTGGTCAGCACGGAGCCGGCGGCTTCAAGGATTGCGGGCGACGTGAAATTCTCGCTGGCGATCAGCTCGATGTTTTCCTGCTGACGCCGTTTCTCGCGCCGGATGGCGTCATAGATTTCGGGGTCGGCCTGCGCCAACGCCGAATTGGTTGCGGTTCCACAGCAAGTCGTGGGCGGATTATCTATCTTTTTCACGCGCCGTTCGTGGCGGCCTCCTTCAAATTCGGTTGTCAGCCAAACCTCCAGGATGGATTTGGCTTTTTCGTTGTCAATTTCCAGTCCTGACAGTACGAGGACGTTGGCGTCATTATGTTCGCGGCTTAGCTTGGCCCATTTCTCGTCGTTGACGAGCGCCGCGCGCACGCCGAGCACGCGGTTGGCTGCGATGCTCATGCCGATGCCGCTTTTGCAGATGAGCACGCCACGGTCGAAATTCCCAGCGGCGACCTCCTTCGCCACGGCAAACGCATAGTCGGGATAATCCACCGGCTCGGTCGAGTCCGTCCCCAAATCGGTAAATGGATATCCGTGCGCCGACAACCAATCCTTCAACGCCGCCTTTATTTCCACACCACCGTGATCCCCTGCCAGCACCACGCGGAGTGGTCCCGCCGGGAGCGGGGCGCGAGTCGTTCCGCCGACGGTTTCATTAACAAACTTTACGATGCTTGGCATGGCCCTCCAAATTTGTTCGTACGTCCACCGATACGCCTCCATCGATTGGCCCATCGGATCGCCGATGTCTTTGTTGGCGCCTCGCTCCGCTTCCTCGAACTCACGGAGCAGAAATGTTTTTTCCGCAGCGGCTGGATATAACATTTGCAGCGTTTCCTGCTGCGCGGCGGTCATCACGAAAATAAAGTCGGCCTGCCCAACCAGTTCCTTGGTCAACGCCCGGCTGCGGAACTCGCTGAGGTCGAGGCCGTGGTCCGCCATGACCTTGGCGGCAAATTCGCTCGGGCCGAGGTCGTCCAGCGCCCCCAAGCCCGCCGAAACCACGCGCAGGTCCAATCGTCCCTTGAATTTCTCGCGCAGGATGCCTTCAGCCATCGGGCTTCGGCACACGTTACCTGTGCACACAAACAAGATTGTTTTCACGAATGCCTCATCCAGCCTCACCCATTCATGCTGTTCTGCGCCGGTGTGTTACCGCTGCGACGTCAGCACGCGGATGCCTTTCAACACATCAACCGCCCGCTGCAACACCACGTCACGCACTCCCTCGGTCCCGTTTTCCGCCGCGGGTTTTTTCGTCCCCGGCGCCCCCATGTCGTGCACCTGCCAAGGCTCGCTTTCCGCCGCGGGTTTTTTCGTCTCCAGCGCCTCGCCTCGGAACGCCTTGACCAATTCGGCTTCGCTGATCCACTTGTTCGCCTGGTGCGGTTGCAGACTGGCGGTCAGACTCACGTTCGTCGCCGCGTTCAATAACGCCTCGCGCTCCACCTGCGCGTCAATCTTCACCCGCACATCTGGCGTCAGCCCCTGCGGGAAAATGCTCATGACGGCCTGTTCTGAGCTTATCGAATGAAACACAGCGTTCGTGTCCGCAGACGCGCGCATGCGCGGAGCAAGCACGATTTTTGCCGACGCCACGCGCAGTACGCGTCCGTCGCTCAACGGCACATCGTCCCACGCCGCTGCCGAACCGGCTGTCTGGTTACCGACCAGAATGCAGCGGTCTTGCGCCCGCAACACCCCTGCCAGCGCCTCGGCGCAACCGCGTGTTTGTCCGTTCACCAACACCAACAGCGGCGCTTCACTTTGCTCCGCTACTATCGTCGTCGCCGCTCGCGTGTGGAACGTTTCCGCTTCGCCTACAACGCGTTTCACGGTGAATAATTCCCTGTCTCCGGGCAGAAACCGGCTCGCCACCGCCGCAGCGGCAGCGTAATTCGTCCCGTCAGCGAACCGCAAATCCAATACGCACCCGATGACTTTCGCCTGGGAAAACTTCTTCAGTTCCACATCCAGCGCCTCGGGTGTCTGTTCGGTCACGTCGGCGAGGTGGACATAACCGATATCCGACTCGATCACCTCGGCCCGTCCCGCGACTGCGGGAACAACTGCCACGGTGTTCGTCACAGACGCTGGGGTCGCGTTCGTGACGGCAGGCTCGGGCGTCACGAGGGTCGCGCCCGCACCCAGAGCTTTGAGCATGCCGGCGATCGTCACGTCGTTGAGCAGTTTCTGGTCAAGCGCGTCGTGATCGACGTATCGCGTTTTCAGGATATTGATGATCTCGGCGGCTTGCGGCAACGCGGCATCCTCGGCGCGCGCAACCGGCCCCGACATGGGCGTCGGGATCAGCAACATCAACCCGACCCAAATTCTAATGCTTGTTGTCTTCATATCACGTTTTGAACCCCGACACGCGTGTCGGGGTCAACCGCAATGCGCGGGCGGCAATGTCTTTCCGATACTGCATCCCGTCAAACTGAATCCGTTTCACGGCATCGTAGACGCAACGCGCTGCGTCCTCGATTCCATCTCCCAACGCCGTTACGCCGAGCACGCGCCCGCCATCGGTGAGAACCGTGCCATTGGCGCCGGGCTTCGTACCGGCGTGAAACACGCAGACGTTAGCCAATCGCGCTGCCTCTTTCAATCCCGCAATCGGTTTGCCTTTCTCGTAGTGGCCCGGATATCCGCCCGCCGCCAGCACCACACAGACTGCGGCCTCGCGTTTCCATCGCAACTCCATCGCGTCGAGCCGGCCATCTGCCGTTGCCACCGCGGCATCCACCAGATCGAAATCCATGCGCGGCACAACCACCTGTGTCTCCGGATCTCCAAACCGACAGTTAAACTCCAGCACCTTCGGCCCGTCCGTCGTCAACATCAGGCCCGCGTATAGCAGGCCGCGATACTCGATGCCTTCCGCCGCCAGCCCCGCCAATGTCCGATGAAAAATCTCGTGAATCCGTCCACTCAACTCCCCCGTGACCATCGGTGTAGGCGAGTACGCGCCCATGCCGCCGGTGTTCGGCCCCTTGTCGCCGTCGAACACCCGCTTGTGGTCCTGCGCTGCGGCCAGTACTTTTACCGCGCGCCCCGACACCAACGCCATCACTGAGACTTCCTCACCCTGTAGACATTCCTCGATAACGACCCGCGCGCCCGCTTCGCCGAATGCGCGTTTGACCATGATTTCTTCGATGGCTTGTTCGGCTTCGGCGGCGGACTGCGCCACAATAACGCCTTTGCCAGCCGCCAATCCATCTGCCTTCACCACAACCGGCGCGCGAAACTTGTGAATGTATGCCTTCGCCGCCGGTGCATTGTCGAAGATTTCCGCGGCAGCCGTTGGCACGTTGTATTTCAGCAGGAGTTGTTTGGAAAAAACCTTGCTGCCTTCCAATTGTGCCGCCGCCTTGTTAGGCCCGAAAATCCGGAGTCCCTTTGCCTGAAACGCGTCCACAATGCCCGCGCACAACGGCGCTTCGGGACCGACGATGGTGAGATCGATGCGTTTTTCGGATGCGAATGCGGCCAACTTTTCAATGTCCGTCGCGCCGAGCGGCACGCACTCGGTCAACTCGGCGATACCGGCGTTGCCCGGCGCGCAGAACAATTGCGTCACCCGGTCACTCTGAGAGAGTTTCCAGACCAATGCATGCTCGCGCCCGCCGCCGCCGATAACCAGGACTTTCATAAACTCGCTTGTCCGCCGTTAATCAGACAATGCGCACTGTAGGAGAAACTGCGTTTCGGGGCAACACGGAAACCGTTTTGAGTCATGCGGGTAAATCGGATGCACAGGGGGCGCGCTCGATCTAACGCGTGATGCTGAAGCGAAGACTATGGCCTTTATTGTCAACGCCTTTGAAATTCCCGCGATCAACGAGCTTGTCCAGACGTCCACCAAAGGAATTGGTCACGCTGCTGCCATCCTCGAACTGTTCGATGCTGTAGCCGTATGCCTGCCATTGCGAGTCCACCAGCAACTCGCCCGACACCGTGTTTATGCCGCCGGGACCGGTGCCGCTGCCGCTCAATATGAACATACCCAGCTCATTTGTGGACGTCGCAATGGTGAGCGTCTCGAAATAACCGATGTCGCTCTTTTTGACCTCGCCGATCCACGTCGTTCCATGGAGATCTGGAAGAATGATGCCATTGTCGCTCTTGAAGCTGAACTGTCCGTTGGTGGTATTCGCTTTAACAAGCAGATGATTGCGGCCTTTGACGCGTCCTACAAAAAAACCCAACGCGGGAACGCCGGCTGACTCTTCTGTGTAACTGCACATAACCTGGCTGTTGTTGTCTATGTCCCACGTGCCAGCCATTGTGAATATGCCGGACGACTTAAGTTTGATCCCCCAGCCGGTCATGGTGAAGTCGTTCGTGAAGGTCAGATATGCGATTCCCTTGTCGTGCCCTGTGATGGCGACCCGCCACGTGCCGAGCACCGTGTTGGTTTGCGCCCCACCCGATCGCGCGGCGGGAAAAATGGTCGCGCTACATAGTATAACTGCTAAAAACCATCGCTTCATAAGAAGACCTCCTTGGCTCGCGCCTATAGAATTACCGTCTCGCACGGAAATCAACCGAAAAAACGTCGTCCCACTACTTCGCCGACACTCGTGCCACCACTTGATCCATTGCCTTTTCCTGCGCGGCGATGGATTTCACGAGCGCGAATTGGTTGCGGCATCTGTCTAGGTTGTGCGCTGGCCGTTGTACTTTGAAATAATGATCGCCCTCGAGGTAGTCGGTCAGAAAACGGACGCCAACTTCGAACGTAATCAACTTGCCGGCGAACGCCAGATATCGTTTTTCGGTGGCATTGAGCGCGTCGCCGACCGACGCGATGTAGCCGCGCGTTAGCGCCTCGAACATCGGCATTTGTATTCGCACCTTCGACAGGTTGGTCTCGTCCTCGGCGCAGGCGCAGGTCGCGGTGCGCACCATGTCGCCAAAATCGTACAGGGACAGCCCCGGCATGACGGTGTCCAAATCCAGCACACAGAGCGCCACGCCTGTTGCGTCGTCGAGCATCACGTTGTTGAATTTCGTGTCGTTGTGCGTGATTCGCTCGGGAATCGCGCCGCGCACATGCAAATCCAACAATATCCGAGTAATATTCTTGTGTCGCAACGCGAACTCGATCTCGGCTGTTGCGGTTTCGGCACGGTTGACGGCATCTTGCGCGATAGCTTGTTCGAGTTTTGCGAACCGTTGCGGCGTGTCATGGAAGCGCGGGATCGTCTCGGCAAGCCGCGGCCCCGGCAAATCCGCCAATTGCTTCTGAAATTCCCCAAACGCCACGGCCGCTTGATACGCCTGCTGCGGGGTTTCGACCACGTCCTGGATATGCGCGCTTTCGATGAACAGGTACGTGCGCCAGTAGTTGCCGTCGGCGGTGCGGTGAAATGTCCCTCCGTCGCGTGTCGGCACCAGCGTCAACACGCGTCTTCCAACGTCAGGCGCGCCCGCGGCGAGCAGCTTGGCGCGGATGTGTTGCGTCACACGCGCGATGTTGTCCATCACCGCCGCAGGATCTTTGAAGACATGGCGGTTGATCCGCTGGTGAACGTACCGGACGGACTTGCCCGCGCAACGGTATGTCGCAACGAACGTGTCGTTGATGTGGCCGCGACCGAGCGGTGTCGCCTCCACTAGGTCACCGTCAATGCAAAACTCTTTGGCGATGGCTTGGATCACTTGTCGGGGGATTGCGTGGCGCCGTCGGCATCCGCCTGAGGTAGGAAAACTTGAAACGTCGTACCTTTGCCTAGAACGCTGTCCACATCAATAAAGCCGCCGGTTTGTTTGATGATCCCGATGCAGGTGGCCAGCCCCAACCCGGTGCCTTGTCCCACCGCCTTGGTGGTAAAGAATGGATCGAAGAGCCTGGCTTTGACGTCGTCGCTCATTCCGACACCGGTATCGGCCACTGTGAGCCGGACGTACGATCCCGGCGCGGCCTCAGGGTGCCGGCGCACCAAGTCTTTATCGAGACGAACATTGGCGGTGGCAATGGTCAACTCGCCGCCATGTGGCATGGCGTCACGGGCGTTAACGGCCATGTTCATGATGATTTGCCCTATTTGAGCTGGATCGGCAACTACGATGCTGAGAGCCGGATCCAACGACGTAGTCAGGTGAATCGTCACACCGAGCAGGGGTTCAAGCATCCGTTGCATGTCGAGCACGATGGTATTGAGGTTGATTGATTTGAGTTCTTGCGGATACTTGCGACCGAACGTCAGCAACTGGCGAGTCAACACCGCCGCCCGGTTGCCAGCCGTCTCCATATGCTCCAGATCGCGGCGAAGCGAGCTACCCGACGGCAGGCGCGCCAACACGAGATTGGAGTAACCGAGAATGGAGGTCAGTAGGTTATTGAACTCATGAGCGATGCCGGCCGTGAGTTGGCCGACGGCCTCCATTTTCCCGGATTGGAGCAGCCTCTGTTGCAGTTGCCTCTGTTCGGTGACGTCACGGAAAGACCACACCCGGCCAATGACGCCCTCTCCCATTATCATCGGCGAGGAATGGCGCTCAAAAATGCGACCGTCCTTGAAAGTGATGGTGTCCATGTCCACCGTATCCGACTTGTAGAGCGCCTGCACCTTTTTCAAAAACGCGTCGGGATCGGACAACTGGTCCATCACGAAATCAATCAAAGCCTTGTCGTCGCCGCTTTCCATTAGAGACTGGGGGATCCGCCACAACTCGGCAAACCGCCGGTTGGCTTTGACCACTTTCCCATTGCTATCCACGGCCAAAATCCCGTCTGCGGTGGATTCGAGGATCGCGTGGATCTGAGCTTCGTTCCGGCGCAGCGCCGCCTCCGCCAGCTTGCGCTCGGTGACGTCGCGGAAAATGCCAAAAAGACAGTTACGATGCTGGAAGTGGATCTGCGTTGTGCTGATGTCAGTGAAATACACTGTGCCATCTTTGCGTTTCAAAGGAACATTAGATACCATCGTAATTTCATTACGAGCCATCCTCTCAAACAGATCGCGGATGCGAGGCACATCGTCCGCCGGATGGAGATCATCGGGCACGGTCAACCGATGGAGTTCATTATCCGTGTAGCCCAGCATTTTCTGCATTTGCCGATTGGTGAGAATGAAACGCCTGGTTTCCACGTCCACAAGCAGCATTCCATCTGTGGCCTGTTCAAATAAGATACGGAATTTCGCTTCCGATTCCCGGAGCGCCTCCTCCGCCTGCCTGCGCTCGGTGAAGTCCAACACCACCGCGCGACATTCCTGCCCATCTGCGGAGCGCGTGCCCTCGATTCGCACGAAGAGGGGGCGATGCCCTTTTTGCGATAGCGTCACTTCACAGTATTCTTTGGTCTCGCTCGCAAAAACTTTCTTCAGGAAGTCGCTGAAGACGCAACGGTCGCCCTCGGTAACGAACAGACCGAAACGCCGGTTCATCAGCCGGGAGCGCTCGACATCGAACAGGCGAGCCCCGCTTAAGTTTACCTGATGGATCGTCCCCTCGTGGTCGAGGCTCATATAGCCTGTCGGAGCAAAGTCATAGAGGTCGGTGTATTGGGTCAAAAGCGTCTCCACTTGGGCGCGTCCGCTCTGGAGCTCTTCTTTCTGCATCTCCAGTTCGATCTGGTGGACCTCCAGTTCGTGGACAAGCCGGGCTGTTTTTACATCCGTCTTCTGCCCTCCGCGCTCTGATTTCTGGCGCTTCAGCCGCTCTTCGGCACGGCGGCGCAACTCAGCGGCGTCCGCGGGCTGGTTTTGGTTCTGGTTCTTTTTCACGGCTTCGTTCCTTCCGGTCACTGATTACTGTTCACTGCCCCTTGCCTTGTGCTTTATTTCCGCCTGCAACGCCTTCTCGGATTGGTCCAGCTTCGCGTCTTGTTCCGCGATGTGTTTTTCCATACCGGCTTGCGTTGCCAGCAGTCTTCCCTCCAGCGTCTTGGATGCGGTGATGTCCGTAAAGGTGATGACTACGCCGTCGATCATGTTTTCCAGGGTGCGGTATGGCACAATGCGCACCAGGAACCAGCGCCCGTCGCGCGCTGCGACCGGTTGCTCGTGAACGGCCAACGTCCGCAGCACCTCGTACGCGTCGTCGGCCAATCCCGGGTAGTCCAGTTCCGAGGCGATATCGGTAATCGGCCGGCCCACGTCGCCCGGGATGAGCTTGAAAACCCGGTTCGACCCGGCCGTGAACAGCCGTACGCGGAGCGCGATGTCCAGAAACACGGTGGCGATCTCCGCGCTGTCGAGTAAATTTTTCAGGTCGTTATTGAGCCGGGATAGGTCGCCCACCTTGTGTTGCAGTTCGGCGTTGAGCGTCTGCATCTCCTCGTTCATGGACTGCATCTCTTCCGTCGAGGTGGTCAGTTCCTCGTTGGTGGACTGGAGTTCCTCGTTGGCGGACTGCAATTCCTCGTTGGCGGACTTGGCTTCTTCCTGCGAGGTTTGCATCTCTTCGCGGGTGGTCTGCAGCTCCTGACGGTTTTGCTCGAGGTCCCGTTCCAACGCCGCCACCCGGGTTCTGCTGGCGTGGGGACCCTTGGTTTTGGCCGGCCCTTTCGTTTCAGGGAGCGTGGCTACGTCCGTAAAGACGACCATCACCATGCCTCGTAGCGCCTCCGGCTCTGCAATAGCCTGAACGGTGAGGTCTATCGTCTGCTCCCCGCCATTGGTCCCGACCTTTACGTTCCTGAGCGTGATCGCGTCTTTTTTCCGGAGCGCCTTTTGGAAGGCATTGGTCAGTTCGTATCGCAGGCCCTCACGGGCCATGGCGAAGAGGTTCCAGTTGGCCTTGCCGGCCGCCGGCTCCAGGTATTTGCCCGTCCGCCCGCTGACGAAAAGGATGTCGCCCTTGTCGTTGACCAGCACGGCAGCCGGGGAATACTGCTGTAAGAGCAGTCGCTCCGCCTGCGACTGGAGGCTGGCCGTCGGTTTCAACGCCTTCGGCGGCGGTGCCCCCGTCCGGGCGGACGTAAACGAGGCGGGGAATTCGACCGGCTCCGCCCGCGAGCCGGATTCGAGTCGCCGGTAAAGCCGCTCTTTGCCCTCCAGCGGCGCGAAGAGGTTGGTAAATTCGCCGATGGTCTCGGCGCTCCCCAGGAACAGAACGCCGCCGGGATTCAGGCTGTAGTGAAAGAGCGGCAGGAGTTTTTTCTGCAACTCCGGCGTCAGGTAGATGAGCAGGTTCCGGCAACTCACCATGTCGAGCCGAGTGAAGGGCGGGTCCATGATTACGTTTTGCGGCGCGAAGATCACCATCTCCCGGATGGGCTTGGAGACCTGATAGCAATGCTCCAACTGGATGAAGAACCGGCTGAGCCGCTCCGGCGACACATCCGCGGCGATGTTGGCGGGGAACACACCCGTGCGAGCTTTATCAATGGCGTCCCGGTCCAAGTCGGTCGCGAATATCTGGAGCATGTGGTTTCGGGCCGGCTTGAGTTGCTCCAGCGCTTCTTTGAAGACGATGGCCAGGGAATACGCTTCCTCCCCAGTCGCGCAGGCGGGTATCCAGACTCGCAGCGCCTGACCGGGCGGACGGTCTTTCAACAGCGCCGGGATGACATGGGTTTTCAACTCTTCCCACGCCGCCGGGTCGCGGAAAAAGCTCGTGACCCCGATCAAGAGTTCCTTGAACAGCAGCTCCAGTTCCTGGGGATTCTCCTGTAGAAGACGGACATAGGTGGTGATCCGACTAATCTGGTGAATGCCCATGCGTCGTTCAACCCGGCGATACACGGTGTTCTTTTTGTAGAGGGAGAAGTCGTGGCCCGTCTGTGTCCGCAATAGGATCACGATCTTTTCGAAGGCGCTGTGGATTTTGTCTTCCTCGGCCAGCCCGGACCTGGCAATGAGGGGAATGTGCTGGAGATAGGCGATGATCTTGCCGGGCAATGCCTCTGCCGGGGCGACGACATCCGCCAACCCGGCTTCAATGGCGCTGCTGGGCATACCGTCGAACTTGGCCGAGGCCGGGTCCTGCACGAAGACCACCCCCGCCTTCCCCTTGATGGCTTTTAGCCCCAGCGTGCCGTCCATGCCCATGCCCGAAAGAATGACGCCGATACTGTGCTCCTCCAAATCATCGGCCAGGGAGCGTAAGAAGAAATCAATCGGCAGGCGCAGCCCGCGGGGCGCTACCGGATCGAGCAGGTGCAGGACCCCGTGCAGGATGGACATGTCTTTGTTCGGCGGAATCACATAGACGCAGTCCGGCCGGACCCGAGTGCGATCCTTGACCTGGAGGACCTTCATGGTGGTGATGCGCTGGAGTAGCTCCGCCATGATGCCCTTGTGCGTTGGATCCAGGTGTTGGACAACGACGAAGGCGATACCGCTATTCTTCGGTACGTTCCGCAAAAACAGTTCCAAGGCCTCCAGCCCCCCGGCGGAAGCGCCAATGCCGACGACGGGGAATATACTGCGACCCGCGCTGCGCGTGGGTTTGGTCAGTGTTTTTTTGCGGATCACGGCGACAGGTTGATTCTTCCGGCGGGCGGGCTTGGTTGACTTTTTCATAGTTTCGTTTCTTTCTCGCAATTTACGGTTCACGCTTCACTGTTCGCGCCCTTTACCGCGGTCAGAAAAACAAAAAGCAGCACCAAGAGGTAGGGTGAGGAGCCTCTGTCTCTCACTTCATGAGATCGCGTGACCATATCCCTGCCCGCCCCAAGAGGGTTGATTATGTCAATAATTATAGCACAATCAAAAGGGGCGCGCAACCGAAAACTGTCGCAGTGGCGTGCGATGGTAGGGCGCGGTGACAGACGGCAATAATCAGCGCAGCATTGGCGCAATCAGCAAACCGAGGCCGTAGGTTATGAGCGCTTCGCCGAGGCCGACTAACGTCATTTCCGTGCCGCTCTTCAGCCACGACCGACCTGTGACTATCACCTTTGACGCGCCGACGGCGAAGTGCGCCGCCGTGCTGATGACGAACGAGCAGATTAGCGCCGATGTGCCCGACATGAAGAAAAACGGAATTACCGGAATGAATGCGCCCGACGCCGTGCTCAACGTGGCGCTCACCGCCGAGCGCCACGGATTCGGAAACGTCCGCTCGGACAGGCCGAGTTCTTCATGTACCAGCGTATTCAGCAAGTGCTCTGGTTGCTCCGCCAGTTTCTCCGCCATCTTTCGCGATTCTTCGACCGAAAACCCCTTCAGCTGGTAGAACAATGCCATCTCTTCGCGTTCCTCGGCGGGATTCGTCTCGATCTCGTGACGTTCACGCTCGATTTCCGCCTGATACACCTCACGCTCGGATTTCGTCGCTAGATATGCGCCACTGCCCATCGAAAGCGCCGACGCGATCGCCGTGGCGATGCCGCTCAGCAACACGAACTTGGCGTTGACGTTGGTTGCTCCCGCGACGCCGCTGACGACACCGAACGCCGCGCCGAGACCATCGTTGGCGCCGTAAATCGCCTGCCCGATCCAGCCGCCGCCGGTAACGTGCCATTTCTCCGCGCCGAGAATCTTGTCCAGCTTCCCCTGTGCGGTCGCAGCCCCACCAACCATTTCATTGAGCACGATGCTGTGCGCTTTTTCCTCCTGCTGGGCATTGAGCAGTTGTTCGCGGAGAGCTTCGTTCGGCGCGACCTTGACCAGTTTTTCGTACATCGCGTCAGCGCCTTGCTCGGCGACTTCGAGTTTGATGACTGCGGCGTCAGTCCCGCTCTGCGCCAAAGTCCAACGCCGCAACCGTTCCGCAGCAGACTCGGTGTACTCGCCCGGCTCGGCGCCAAGCTCACGTAACCGGGCCGACCAGTTGGCGGCGTGCTTGTCCTCCGCCTCGGCCAGCCGCTGGAGGATGGCGCGCTTGTCGGGATTGGTTTCGCGTTCCGCCAACGCCCGGTAATTCCGCGCGCTGGCCATTTCGTCGCGCCACGCCGCGAGCAGCCCGGCGATCAGTTTGCTGTTATCGCTCATTCGTTGTGCGGGATTTTGATGGTTGAGCCGCCGATGAACTCCCGGACGACGGCGTCGCCGGGGATGACGGACATGGAGGATGCCTGTTCCTTTGTCAGGCCCTCGACGGAATCCAGGAGGCGTTTGATGCGTTCGTACCGGAGCCGCGCGTCGAGGAAACCGCTGTATTGCTCGAAATCTTCGGGTCGCGGCAGACAACTATCCGGACCGGCAAAAAATGGCTTCAACGCGGGAAGATCGAACGGCAGACCGCCATTGACGACGTGATCGGCCAGGCCCATCAACGGGATAATGGAGAACAGTTCCCCTGCCCTGACGTAATGCCAGTGCAAGATCGTTGAGAGCGGACTGTGATTGCGGTGTTGCGCGTCGCGCAGCATGCGCCGAATCAGGCGGATGTCGGTGAACTTCGTCAGGCGTTTGGTGCTCCCATCACCCTCGTACAACATGTTGAGCGTTTCGATGTAGAGATGGAACTGCACCGACGGATCAATGCCTTCGGTGATTGGCGGGTAAAGTCCATGCAGACAATCGAGCAAGAGCACCTGGTCTTTTTCCAGCTTGAGCTTCTTCGACGCGGTGCGG
>JBEKLX010000035.1:0-18051 GCA_050008795.1 Verrucomicrobiia bacterium
CGGCGGTTATCTGGCCGATCGCTTCAGCAAACGCACGGTGACAATCGGCGTGAAACTATTTGAGATCGGCGTGATGATTTTCGTGCTCGCAGGATTTCTGCTTCATAACCTGCCGATGGCCATGAGTGGCGTGCTGCTCATGGGCACGCATAGCGCATTCTTCGGGCCATCGAAGTACGGTTTGCTACCAGAACTTTTGCCGGAGAAAAAGTTGTCGTGGGGCAACGGCATTCTTGAACTCGGCACGTTCCTGGCCATTATCACCGGTGGCGCGATCGGTGGCCTGCTGTTCAAAGCCTTCGAAGGCCGACAACAATGGTCGGCGGCAGTGTTCATTAGCCTGGCGCTGATCGGTTTCCTCACCAGTCTTGGCATCACGCGTATTCCCGCCGCCAATCCCACGAAAAAATTCCGCGCAAACTTTCTGGGCGATCTGTTCCAGCAAATCCAATCCATCCGCCGTGATCGCGTGCTCTGGCTGGCGGTGTTGGGCAATGTGTATTTCTCGTTTGTCGGCGCGCTGGTGCTGCAAAACGCGATCCTGTTCGGAACGGACACTTTGCAAGTGGGAGAGATCAAAACAAGCTACATGCAAGTTGCACTCGCCATCGGTGTGGGCATCGGCAGTTTTGCGGCGGGCTATTTGTCAGGCGGTAAGATTGAATATGGTCTCGTACCGCTGGGTGCACTCGGGTTGACCGTATTCAGTGCGGTGCTGGGACGGCCAACGTTGTCGTACACCGCGTCGCTCTGGATTCTCGCGGCTTTGGGATTCTTCGGCGGATTCTTCATCGTGCCCATCGCGGCGATCATGCAGCATCGACCCGAGAAAGGTCAAAAGGGCGCCGTGCTGGCCGCGGGCAACCTCCTTTCGTTCGTAGGTATTGCTCTCGCATCGGGCGTGTTCTGGTTGGCTACGTCAGTCGGCGGTATGCAGACCCGCCAAATCTTCGTGTTATCTGCCGTAATGACACTGGGTGCGACGATTTACGTTGTGATTCTCCTGCCTGACTCGTTGTTGCGATTGTTTGTCTGGTTCTTCACGCACTCGATCTATCGGATTCGCGTCGAAGGTCGTGACAATATTCCCGAGAAAGGCGGCGCTCTGTTCGTTTGTAACCACGTATCGTTCGTGGACGCGTTGCTGCTCATCGGTTCCACCGACCGCATGATCCGCGCGATCATGTTCAAAGACATTTACGATAAACTACTTGTGAAACCATTCGCGAAAGCGATGAAAGCGATCCCGATCTCGTCGCAGCTTCGTCCGCGCGAAATGATCAAATCGTTGCGCGAAGCGAGCGAGGCCGTCAAGAATGGTCATGTCGTGTGCATCTTCGCGGAGGGACAAATAACGCGCATTGGCCAACTGCTCCCATTCCGACGTGGCTTCGAGCGCATCATGAAAGATGTGGACGCGCCGATCATCCCCGTCTGTCTCGACAATGTTTGGGGCAGCATCTTCAGCTTCGAGAGAGGCCGGTTCCTCTGGAAAATGCCGCGCTATTTCCCTTATCCCGTCACCGTTTCGTACGGCAAACCGATGCCGCCGACCTCCACGTCGTTCGAGGTGCGCCAAGCCGTGCAGGAACTCAACACCGAGGCGTGGAAACATCGCAAGAAATTGATGATGCCGATCCACCGCGCGTTTGTGCGCAAAGCGCGACATCATCCGCGACGCTTCTTCATGGCCGATGCACGCGTCCCGAAACTGCGGTTTGGTTCAGCGCTGACACACACCATCTTCCTCGCGCGACGACTTCGCTCCGTGTGGGCGGGACAGGAAATGGTCGGCATTCTCATGCCGCCATCGGTCGGTGGCGCACTTGTGAATTATGCGGCGTTGCTCATGGGTAAAGTGCCCGTGAACCTCAACTACACCGCCAACGACGAGGTCCTTGCCTCGTGCGCGCACCAGTGCAACCTGCAAACCGTCATCACGTCGCGAGCGTTTCTCGACAAGATCAAAGTAACCGTGCCCGGCAAGACCATCCTGATCGAAGAGCTCGCCGATAAACCGCGCCTCGGCGAGAAACTCGCCGCATTGCTCATGACTTGGATGTTGCCGGTGCGGTCGTTGGAATGCGCACTTGGCCGGGAGAAGAAAGGCACACTCGACGATCTTGCCACTGTCATTTTCTCCAGCGGCAGCACCGGTGATCCCAAGGGCGTGATGCTGACGCACTATAACATCGTCTCCAACGCCGAGCAGTTGGGTCAGACATTTGCGTTCAGCGGCCATGACCGCGTCCTCGGAATCCTGCCGTTCTTTCATTCGTTCGGGTTTACCGGGACTCTCGTCGTACCCGCGGTGCTCGGCGTTGGCGTGGTCTATCACGTCAGCCCGCTCGATGCTAAAGCCATCGGCGCGCTTGTGCGCGACTACGGCGTAACGTTCCTCTTGGCGACGCCGACGTTCCTGCAAATGTACAACCGTGGTTGCGAACCCGAAGATTTCGGCAGCCTGCAATTCGTCATGACGGGTGCTGAAAAACTTCCCGATCGCGTCGCGCAAGCGTTCGAGGACAAGTTCGGCATCCGTCCGCTCGAAGCTTATGGCCTGACCGAGTGCTCGCCCGCCGTGACAGTCAATACGCGCGACTTCCGCGCCGCGGGGTTCCGTCAAGTCGGCGCAAAACGCGGCAAGATCGGCCATCCATTGCCGGGTGTAAGCATCCGCGTCGTAGATCCCGATTCATTTCAGCCGGTGCCCGTTGGCCAGCCCGGCCTGCTTCTCGTGCGCGGGCCGAACGTGATGAAAGGGTATCTCGGTAAACCTAAAACAACCGTAGAAGTCATCCGGGACGGCTGGTATATCACCGGGGATATCGCAGCACTCGACGAAGATGGCTTCCTCACAATCACCGACCGACTCACCCGGTTCAGCAAGATCGGTGGCGAAATGGTCCCGCACATCAAGGTCGAAGAGAAACTCCAGGAACTGGCCGACGCCACCGAGCAATGCTTCGCCGTCACGGGCGTGCCCGATGAAAAGAAAGGTGAGCGGCTGGTCGTGCTTCATACCCTCGACGACAGCAAGCTTGCGCCCGTTTTGGAAAAGTTCGCAGCCTGCGATCTACCAAACCTCTGGAAACCGCGCCCCGACCAGTTCTTCCACATCGATGTGCTGCCTTACCTCGGTACCGGTAAACTGGACTTGCAGAGACTTCGCAAAGCGACATATACATTGATTGCCAGTGGCGACCTGAATTGATGCAGCAGCCGATTGAGGAGTGGTGCCGATAATGGAAACTTCCTGTCAATGATCATCCAAGGCGCAGAGCAACTGGTCGCAAGAGTGAAGACTTGGAAAGACTCTCATCAAGTGGCGATCTATTGGTCGAGTGCAGCCGCATTCCTTTCCATTGCGGCGTTTCTCCATCTTTGGAGGATCGGATCGGCCCCCCCGGGATTTTATGCCGATGAGTGTTCAATCGCTTACAACGCTTACTGTATCAGCCAGACAGGTGCGGACGAATATGGGACGCATTTGCCGGTTTTCTTTCGGAGTTTCGATGTATACTATGATCCTATTGACGTCTACTCGGTGGCGCTTCCAATCCATCTATTCGGTCTTCATGAGTGGGCGGCGCGTTTGCCCGCCGCGCTGTATTACCTGACGGCATGCTTCGCGTTTTATATGCTGCTTCGTGTGTGGCGATTCGGAAAGTGGTTTGCCTTGGGAGGGAGCCTCCTGTTGTCGGTAATTCCTTGGGTCTTTCCATTGAGCCGGAATTGCGCATATGCCGGGCATACTGCCGCATTGCTGGGGCTGGTGATGGGAATCATTCTTACCGATTCCGCATTGCGTCGGCGGTCGAATTGGCAAGCTCTGCTAGCAGGGTCTGCTTGGGCTTCTAGCTTCTACGCACACCAAAGCGTCTATCCGGTTCTCACACTGATGGCCGTCGGCTGCGGTGTTGTGTTGTGGCGTCCATTGATTCGACGATGGCGTGTGGTCTTGGTGATCACGGTTGCCGCACTGGCCACTCTGCTGCCGATGATCATCAGTGCGCTGCGGTTCCCGGAAGCGTTGACGGCGCGGTTTCAACAAGTGGGCATCTTCAGCAAAGCCACTCCCATGCGCGATGTCATCATGGGCGTGGCGAGCCGTTACCTTGACTACTTCAGCCCACGGTTTCTGTTTATCTCAGGCGACCATGAACTGCGCCATCATACGGGTTGTGGTGGAGAGTTATATTGGTGCCTCGCGCCACTGATTCTCGTCGGACTCTATGTGGTGATACGCTACTGGCGACAGCAGCCACATTACCGAATAGTGCTGGTCGGTCTCTTGGTTTCGCCAGTATCTGCCGCATTGACAGTTGATCGGATGCACAGCACACGCTGCGTGTATGCAGTGATCTTCTGGCTGCTGCTGGCATCGGTGGGGGCACGTGCGTTGTGGCGCCACAGGCGGGTGGGGCGCAAGCTGTTGCTGGTCATTTGCGCGGCGGGACTCATTGAAAGTACCGCGTATCTGGCCGATTATTTTGGACCTTATCAAACGGTTTGCCGCCATGCATTCATGGCAGGTCTCACGGAGGGATTGGAGTATTCCTTCGACCGAATCAACAGCAATCAGATTCTTTACGTTGACGACTCCGTGGGTGTCCCTTATGGCGTAGTACACATGCGTGCAGATTTTAAACCGCTCATCTACACTCATCTGCTTTTTTACGGCAGGATCGATCCGTGGTCTTATCAGCATCAGGGATTTTCTAATAGTATTATCCAGCCCTATCTCGGGCGCATCGATAAGCCCGGCATCTTACTCCGATGTAATTCCACACGCGATCACCGGGACCTGTCTTCATTCGCAGGCATAAAGAATCACATACCTATTCCCACCGGAGCGGAACTGCTTGCCACATTCGAAGAAGAAACTCCCTTGGAGTATCAAGTTTTCAAACTCAAGTAGTTGTCCGATGTTGAAACCGCCGGAGATACTCGACAAACTCGCGGCCTGCGATCTACCCAACCTCTGGAAACCGCGCCCCGACCAATTCTTCCACATCAATGCGCTGCCCTATCTCGGCATCGGCAAACTGGATTTGCTGGGGATCAGGGAGATTGCGATGGAGTATTCAGGTGAGTAAAAGGGTAGAAAAATGGAGCGAGCGAAGGGATTTGAACCCTCGACATTCACGTTGGCAACGTGACGCTCTACCAGACTGAGCTACGCTCGCACCAGTAAACAACGCGGACACAATAGCAAATCCTTGTTTGCGCGCAACTCCGAAAAAATGGCTCCGCTCTCCGTAGCCCAACGGGCAAGGGCTGGTGCGCGAGAGAGGAGTCGAACCTCCACGGGTTTCCCCACAGGATCCTAAGTCCTGCGCGTCTGCCAGTTCCGCCACTCGCGCATCGCGATGAAGCTTAGAATACCCGACTGCCTCCCGGCGCGCAAGCCGTCAGCCAAGCCATATTTACGGTAGGATTGTAACTTCATCCCCGATCTCAAGCAAATCGTACAACCGTTCGATCTGTTCAACGTTCATCGCGATACAACCATGCGTCCATGTGACATTCGGACACGGTCCGTGCAGCCCCACCTCGCCGCCAAGCGGCGTCTTCCACGGCGGACACTGTTTCTGCATGATGGCTGCGCAAATCTGGTCGTATTCGGCACGCGTGATGAGACCCTCCCGCAATCCGCGCTCGGCGTCCTCGACGTTCGGGTAACTGATGCCGAGGAAGCGATGGTACTTGCCGTCGGGATTCTTATTACATATGTAGAACTCGCCTTCCGGCGTCGCAAAATCCCCCTCGCGCAGTTTGTCTGCGGAATTCTTTCCCAACACTACAGGAATTCGCATTACTTCCTCATCGCCATCATACAGCACGAGCGTCTTGGCGTGTTTGGTGATGACCAATTCCATGTTATGAAACCGCCGATGAACGCGGATAGACGCAGATGCCGAAATCAGCGTTCATCACCGCGAATCGGCGGTCACTCTAGCACAGTCTGGCGTTTGCCAGTCAATAATTCACATTGGCCCCGTCGTTGACTTTCGGAGGGCGTCCCGTATATTCGCATCAGTAAACAAGACTGACCTAATCCGATTTACGATATGCAAGTCACTCGAGCAGGCGAATATGGAATCATCGGGTTGATGCACCTGGCACGGCAACCCGCGGGACGCACCGTGATGATCGACGAAATCAGCGAGCAGGAAGGCATCCCGAAGAGTTTCCTCGCTAAAATCTTCCAGTCGTTGGCCAGGGGCGGGTTCCTAAAGTCGCATCGCGGCGCGGGCGGCGGATTCAGCCTTGCCAAGGGGCCAAGTGAGATCAATCTGCTACAGGTGCTGAACTGCGTCGAGAAAGCGTTCGCGCTCCAGCGGTGCGTGACAGCCGTACCACGATGCGTGGTGGCGCATCGGAGTCGCGAGTCGTGCGCGCTGTGCGCGATCTTTGGCGAGGCGCAGAACCGCGTCAACGAAGTGTTCGCCCGCACAACATTACAGGACATGCTCAAAGCAGGTGCGACACAAGCGACAACGCAAAAAACCTCGGCATCGTCGAGAACATGAGTTACTGTGTCAGTTGTATAACCATTAGCGCGGAGGGATAATGCCACTGACCGAACAACAAGTGTTCGCCAAGTTGAAAGAATGCTACGACCCTGAGATACCATGCAACATTGTGGATCTCGGTTTTGTGTATGGCGTGAAACTTGCGCCGCTCGCCGGCGACAAGACGCGCGTGGAAGTGACAATGACGTTGACCGTGCAGGGATGTCCGATGGCCAGCCGCATCGCTGTGCAAGTGCAACACAAACTGCTCGAATTGGCCGGTGTCGGCGAAGCGAATGTGAAATTGGTGTTCGACCCGCCGTGGGACCGTTCACGAATTACACCCGAAGGCCTCAAAACGTTGGGGATGGAGTAATCCCACTGGCCACGATATTTTCTCGCGCAACTTTTTTCATCGCCGTGCGAAGGCTAGAACGCTAGATTCCGCATAATGAAACTCACTTTTTTCGGCGCAGAACGAACGACCACCGGTTCGAAGTATCTTCTAGAGGTCAACGGGCACCAAGTCTTGCTGGAATGCGGTATGTTCCAGGGTCGCCGCGCCAAGACCATCGAGTACAACACCAAATTGCCATTCGATCCCACGCGCGTGGACGCAATGTTGCTCAGTCATGCGCACATCGATCATAGCGGCATCATCCCCGTTCTCTGCCGCGATGGGTTCCATGGTCCGATCTTTTCCACGGATGCCACTGCGGATTTGTGCAACATCATGTTGATCGATACTGCGCACATCCAGGAACAAGACGCAGTATTCCTGAATAGAAGGAACGTGAAGAAAAATTTGCCGCTCATCGAACCGCTCTATACGCAGGCTGATGCGCAGGCGTGCCTGAAACAGTTTAGACCTGTTCGCTATGCTCAGCCAACGCCGATCGTGGATGGCGTCACCGCAACGTGGATCGATGCCGGACACATCCTCGGCTCGGCCCATGTGGTGCTCGATTTGAAGGAAAACGGACGGCATGTGCGATTTGCGTTCAGCGGCGACATTGGTCGCGGCCACAGCGATATTCTCCGCGATCCCGAACATCCGAAGGACGTGGACGTCCTTATGATGGAGAGCACCTACGGCAACCGCGAGCACGAGCCGATGGACAACGTCAACGACCGCGTCTGCGCGATTGTCCAGCGCACTGCGGAGCGAGGTGGCAAGCTTATCATCCCATCGTTCGCGGTCGGTCGCACACAACAGTTGCTCTATACATTGCACCAACTGATCGAACAGAAGCGCATACCGCGCCTGCCAACTTTCGTGGATAGCCCGCTCGCCACCAACGCCACCGAAGTGTTTCGCCGTCACACGGAGTGCTTCAACGATGCATTCCGAGCCGAGTGGCTTAACGGCTTGGATCCGTTTTACATGACCCATGTCACTTTCACCGCCTCGGTCCAGGAGTCCATCGCGATCAACGAACTCAAAGAACCTTGCATTATCATCAGCGCATCGGGCATGGCGGAAGCGGGCCGCATCCTGCATCACCTCAAAAACAATATTGGGGACACGCGAAACACCATCCTCATCGTCGGCTGGTGCGCGCAACACACGCTCGGTGCGCGGCTGGCCAGTGGCGACAAACTGGTCAACATCTTCGGTGAACCGTACAAGGTGCGCGCACAGGTGGAAACCATCAACGCCTTTTCGGGTCACGCCGATCACACCGAATTGCTCGCTTGGGCAAAGGTTGTCAGCGGTCCGGTAAAAACCATCTACGTCATCCACGGCGAGGAACAAGCATCAACCATGTTCGCCGCCAATCTCCACGCGCTATACCCAAAGTCCGACATTCGCGTGCCCGTCTTTCACGACAGCGTTGAGTTATAGGAAATGCAGACGAAGCGACGATATTGTTCCAGTCGAAATCCTCTATTGAACCGGGCGTGCGCGGTGGCGTATAAGACGCAAGCCCATGAAACCAACTGATCTGCGCGGGATACTGCATTACATCCCGCAATTCCGCGACCGGGTGTTCATCATAGCCATTGACGGCGCAATCGTCGCCGACGACAACTTTGGCAACATACTGCTCGACGTGGCGGTGTTGCGGAGCCTGAATATTCGTGTTGTGCTTGTCCACGGCGCAGGACATCAAGTCAAGGCGCTGGCCGAGAAACTTGGTGAGCCGACCAGCAATTGGGATGGCACGGGCGTGACCGACTCGACGACGTTGCGGATCGCGATCATGGCGGCCAACCAGGTCACGCATGAGATCATGGAAGGTTTGTCGTTGAACAATCTCCGTGCCGCACATACCAACTGCGTCGATGCGGTGCCGCTCGGCATTCTCAAAGGCGTTGACCACCAGCACACGGGCAAGGTGCATCAGGTGGACATCAATCTGCTCCGTACTTTGCTCGAAGAAGGAATCGTTCCCGTCATTCCGCCGCTCGGCTTCGACGGCAATGGCAACACTTACCGTCTTAACTCCGATGCGGTGGCCATCGAAGTGGCGCGTTCGCTCGGTGCTGTGAAATTAATGTTTATCTGTCCGCGTCAGGGCTTGGAGATCGACGGCAAGCTCGTCGCCCAGATGTCGGTACAGGAATTGGAAGTAATGCTCAAGACCTCGGAAAACAAGATGCCCGCTGACATGATTTCCAAGGCGCACCATGCGTTGCGCGCCTGCCAGAACGGCGTGCCGCGCGTCCACATCATCAGTGGCGAGGTGGACGAAGGACTGCTGGCGGAGGTGTTCTCCAATGAAGGTATCGGCACGTTGATCTATGCCAACGAGTATCAGGCGATCCGGAAAGCAATGCGCAAGGATATCCGCCATATCATGGCGCTGATCAAACCGGCCATTCAGGACGGACAACTGCTAAAACGCACCCGCGCCAGTATTGAGAAATATATCAGCGAACATTACGTTTTTGAAATCGACAACAACATCGTCGGCGTCGTCGCCGTTCACCCGTATCTTGAACAGAAGAAGGCCGAACTGGCGCTGTTACAGGTCAATCCCGACCACGAACGCCGTGGGATCGGCACCAAGCTGGCCGTATATGCCGAATCAGCGGCACGAGAACTCGGGGTTGAGAAGATTTTTGCGCTCTCGACACAGGCGTTCACATTTTTCCAACATAAACTCGGCTATGCCGAAGGTGGCGTGGATGATTTACCAACCGCGCGCCGCGAGAAATACGAACAGAGCGGTCGCAATTCCAAGATCCTGATTAAAAAACTCGCTGCAGGTCAGTAACGCGACGTGCAGACGTTAATTCGCCGCGTCCTTGTCCCCAGCCAGCCGGCGGATGAGCCACTCTTGATCCACGGGACCCAGATCAAAACGGAGCGACGCCTCATCAATCGCCTTCAATTTATCCACGGGCGGTGATTCCCGCAGCCGTTTGTTCACCCAATCTAATGCCCGCGCTAGTGTTTCATGGGACGCGCTCATTTTCCCTCCGATAATTTTCCGGCGGCTCGTTGCAACCGGTCACGCAATGCCAACGCCAATCCTTCTGCGGGCGGCAACGGACACAGAATGACATCCATACCCTGTGAATCAAGCACCCGTAACGCGCCAAACAGTTTTCTCGCCAATGCCTCCCATGCTCCCCATGTGCCGAAGCACGCGACTAACTGCATGTGAGACTCGACTGCGTTACGCATTTCTTCGCTGATGATCGCGCCGACTTTCTTGCCCTGCCGGTGAAGCGCGTCCGCGCGCTCCGCCATTTGCCGGGCCATGTCTGACGGTTCGCCCTCGAACAATTCTACTGTGGCGCTCGGTGCGTAGTGTTTCGCCGTCATGCCAGGACCACGGAGTCCTTTTGCCTCAACCTGATCAGCAACGGACCCGCCTGCAACGCTGCGATAGCTGCGGACAGGCTTCGATATCGTAACTGGACCGAGCACGGCTTCAAGTTCCTCGCGGCTCACGCCGCCGGGACGCAGGATCGCCGGTGGCGATTGGGTAAGATCGAGCACGGTTGATTCCACGCCGAGTGGCGTTGGCCCGGCATCGAGTATCAAATCCACACGATTCCCCAAGTCCTCAACAACATGCTGGGCGCGGGTCGGGCTTGGCCGACCGAATCGGTTCGCACTCGGGGCAGCGATGGGCAATTGCACCTCGGCAAGCAACGCAGCCGCCACCGGATGACGCGGCTGGCGCAGGGCGACTGTGTCGCGGCGGGCGGTCACTTCGTCGGGCACATGCGCAGCCTTGTGAACAACGAGTGTCAACGGTCCGGGCCAGAACTTCTTCGCCAATTCGTCAAACGCCGGTGGCGTTTTAGAAACAAGCATTCGCGCCATGGCGATATCCGTCACATGGACAATGAGCGGGTCCCATTCGGGACGTTCTTTAGCGTCAAAAATCTTCCGCACTGCGACGGCATCGAGCGCGTGCGCGCCGAGTCCGTACACGGTTTCGGTGGGAAATGCGACCAACCCGCCGTGCTGCAGCACTTCCGCGGCGCGTTTGATGATGCCCGGCTGCGGTTCGTCCGGGTTAACGCGGACAACGTTGTTCGGGTCGTGAGCCATCTATTCGTCGCCGAAGCTGGTACCGATTCTGCGTGCCATGCGGATGATCGGTGAACCGCGTGGCACGAGCCGAGGCGCTTTACCCGGCACGCTGAGCGACACATTACAGATGCGCCCGGCCCGCAGACTGACCATGCGGTTGAATTGCCCTCGGGCGAGTAATTCGACGGCGTGCGTCGCAAACTGCGTCGCAAGATAACGGTCGAAGGGCGACGGTATGCCACCACGCTGTAGGTAGCCAAGAATCGTATAGCGCGTTTCCAAGCCACTGGCTTCCTCGATTTGTTTCGCGAGCACCGCGGAAACACCGCCAAGCCGCACTGGTTCGAACGAACCTGGCACGCGTCCTCGCTCGACGACTTTGCCGCCAACGGGCCTCGCGCCTTCGGAAACAACGATAATGCTGAACGGCTTGCCGCGGCGTTTGCGTTCGAGAATATTGGCGCAGACAGCGTCAAGACGGTAAGGTATCTCGGGAATGAGAATCACATCGCCACCGCCTGCAATGCCAGACACCAGCGCCAGCCAGCCGGCCGTACGACCCATCACTTCGACGAGCATGATTCGATGATGCGACGCGGCGGTGGTATGGAGTTTGTCGATCGCTTCTGTGTCCGTGGTAACGGCGGTGTTGAAGCCGAACGTCTGTTCGGTGCCGCGCACATCATTGTCAATCGTCTTCGGCACGCCGACGATGCGTAAACCCAATTTTGACAACTCATAGGCGCACTGCAACGTACCATCGCCGCCGACTGCCACCAGAGCATCGAGTTTCAGGCGACGATAGCTGGCCAGCGCGTCGCGAGTGGCATCGCGCTTGCGTTCCGGATGGGCATAGTCGTCCACAAACGCAGACGGATTATCTCTGTTGGTCGTGCCGAGGATCGTACCACCGACGGTGAGAATCCCAGAAACATCGTTCCATTTCAGCCACTTGCCGGTACCCTTGACCAGACCGCGATAACCGTCGAAGAACCCGAACACCTGCGCGCCGTAGGTATGAATGGCCGACTTGACGACGCCGCGAATAACCACGTTCAGCCCCGGACAATCGCCGCCACCCGTTAGAATGCCAATCCGTTTAATTGTCTTCATGTAAGTGGTTGCAGACTAGCCGACATGCGTCCGCGGGTCAACTCGGCAAGGGCAACCCCAATCCGCGCGTAAGGCTGCGATTGGAGATGCCCATCTTTCGTTGACGGCAATCCATAGCCAGTATATTTTGCCTGCGAGCCGTCGTGGCGGAACTGGCAGACGCGCTGGACTCAAAATCCAGTGCCCGCAAGGGCGTGTGGGTTCAATTCCCTCCGACGGCACCAACTCTCTATGTTTGAGCATTACAAAGAACCGTTGCTGCGGAAGGAGGCATTTCGTCTCAGGTTGTTCCGACACTTTTGTATGGCAATCGGAATCGTCGCCGCCAGCCTCGGCGTGGGAATACTCGGTTACCACTATTGTGAGGAACTTGGCTGGCTGGATTCATTTCTCAATGCCGCGATGATTCTTTCCGGCATGGGCCCGGTGCAGGAGTTGCACCATAACGCAGGGAAATGGTTTGCTGGATTTTATGCGTTGTTTAGCGGCGTGGCATTCATCACGGTCATGGGAGTTATATTCGCTCCCGTCGTCCACCGCTTTCTGCACAAGTTCCACCTCGATTCACAATCGAAGTGAACGGGGCGATTCTTTCAGCCGTCCGATTTCTCGCCAACGAAACCACGCTCTCGCCGCCTCGCCATGGCGCGCTGGTGCAGGCGCAGCGCCAGATACGCAGCGATAACAACGTTGATCGCCAATGCCGCGAGGCGCGCAGGCGTTACATGCTGCGTCAGTTTGTACACCTCGATTGGAATAAACGACGCCGTGAAGACAAACGTAAGATATTCCGCCCAGACTTTTTCGAGCAGAAGGCCGATCCCTTCTGTCAACAGCAGTGCAGCCAGGAAGAATGTCGTAGCGCTGATTAATCCAATGTCCCGCTTCGCCACAACGCCCAATCGGAGAAGCAGGTTTTGGATGATGTGTCTATTCCAATCAATGGGCAACGCGTGCGCCCAATGTGAGACTCGCGCCATTACGTTTTTGTCGAGCAACGACAGTGTGCCAAGGCCAACCAAAAGAAGCAGCGCGCCCTTAACGAGCTTGAGAACGGCGATTATCAAAAATCCCAAGTCATGATGTCGTCGGGCTTGCGCGTGCACAGTCATCTTGGATCACATCATGACAGGAGCTGTCCTGAACGTCGAGCGCGTTATGCGTGACCGGAACACAGAAAGACCTATTGACGCAGTCGTGTTACATTTTGTATAAAACGTAACACAATGGAAAAGGTCACCCGATTCAGCGTTTCTCTGGACAAGAAACTCCTGCAGGAACTCGACCGCATGGTCTGCGAGAAAGGTTACGACAACCGTTCGCTGGCTGTTGCCGACATGATCCGCGCGCAACTCGTCGAACATCATCAACAACTTGGTAATCGTGAAATTGCCGGCAGCATCACGCTTGTCTACGACCATCACCGCCATCATTTGCAGGATTTGCTCACCGATTTGCAGCACGAGCACCGCAATGTAATCATTTCCGCGCTGCACTGCCATCTCGACCATGACAATTGCCTGGAAGTGCTAGCCGTGCGCGGCAAGGCGTCGGCGATCAAGAAGCTCGCTGACGAATTGATTGCCGCCAAAGGCGTCAAGCACGGCAAACTCACCATCACCAGCACAGGAAAGGATTTGCCCGACTGATGCACATTCCCGACGGATTCGTTGATGCAAAAACGGCGGTAACCAGCGGCGTCTTGGCGGTCACCGGTGTCGGGATCGCCCTCTGGCAGGCCAAGCGGACGTTGCCGGCGCGGCGCGTGCCGATGCTCGGCTTGGCGTCGGCGTTTGTGTTTGCGGCGCAGATGCTGAATTTTCCGGTCGCAGGCGGCACATCGGGGCATTTGATCGGCGCGACGCTGGTCGCGGTGTTACTCGGACCTAGCGCAGCAGCCATCGCACTTGCCGCGGTACTGGTCGTGCAATGTTTTCTATTCAATGACGGTGGCCTGACGGCGTTGGGGGCAAACATTTTCAATATGGCCATCGTTGCTACCCTCGTCGGATACGGTGTCTACCGGTTGGTGCGACGGTTTGCGCCGGGCCAACGCGGGTTGATTCTCGCAGCGGCGTTTGCCGGCTGGTGCAGCACGGTAGCAGCAGCGATCAGTTGCGCGGGGCAACTCGCCATATCGGGTACCGTGCCGTGGTCGGTATCGTTTCCCGCGATGGCCGGAGTACATATGCTCATCGGTATCGGCGAAGGGTTGATTACCGCGCTGGTAATTCTGGCCATTACCAAATTGCGCGCAGATCTGCTGGATAACACAACGTCATCCGTCGCAACGCCCGTGACGGCATTTGTCGGGTTTGGTCTGGTCGCAGCGCTCGGACTAGCACTGTTTGTCTCGCCTTTTGCTTGCAAATGGCCCGATGGCTTGGAGAAAATTGCGGCAACGCTGGGCTTTGAACATCACGCCCTTGAGAAACCGCTGCTGCCGGCGCCAATTTCCAACTATGCCCTGCCAGGGATAAATTCGGCTGTCGTGGCTACGGCACTGGCGGGCGTAATCGGGACGGTTATCGTGTTCGCCTTGTCATGGGTGTTGGCGCGGGTATTGATCCCCAAACCCACGGCGGAAAGTCGCTGATGCACCACGAGTTTCTTGACCGTTACAGCAGGCTCGATAGTCCGGTTCATCGGCTGCCAGCCGCGCTGAAATTCGTGCTCGCCCTGATCTTTGTTTTCGTCACGGTGGCGTTGCCACTGGCGGCGCGCGAATGGTTCATTGGACTTTTCGCCATGCTGGTCGCAATTGCGGCGCTCAGCCGTATTCCATGGTTGTTCTTGCTGAAACGTCTTTTGTTTCTCGAACCGTTTGTTCTCGGCGTGGCTGTACTGACGCTGTTTCAACCAAACGGCATTCGTGTGTTCGCCACAATCTTCGTGAGAAGCACGTTGTGCCTGCTGACCATGGTGCTACTGTCGAACACCACGCCGTTTGCGACCATTCTGCAGGTGTTGCGACGCGTCCGCGTACCCGCGCTGTTCGTCACCACGTTGGCACTAATGTACCGGTACCTGTTCGTGCTGGTGGACGAAGCGGAGCGAATGCATCGCGCCCGGGCCAGTCGGACATTTACCCCGAAGACTTCCGGTAATCATGCGCATCGCATCCACCTCTGGCAGATGTTGGGCACTGTTATTGGCCAATTGTTTGTCCGCTCGACCGAGCGCGCTGAACGCATTTACGCAGCAATGCTCGCCAGAGGGTGGAGGTAAATCGTGGAGCGGAGAGCGGAAAGCGGAAAGCGGACGGCGGCCATGGAGGTGCATGGTCTGCAATTTCGTTATCCGGACGGCGCAGAGGCGTTGTGTGGCGTTAACCTGACCATAGCCGAAGGTGAATGCGTCGGCCTGATCGGTCCGAATGGCGCCGGTAAGTCCACGCTTCTGCTTCATCTGAACGGTATTCTGCCGGAAAATCCGGGCGTTTCGTCCTCCGTATCGGTATTCGGCCAACCGATCACGGCGGCAACGTTGCCGATGATACGTCGAGATGTCGGACTGCTTTTCCAGGACCCCGACGACCAACTATTTTGTCCCACCGTTTTTGAGGATGTGTCTTTCGGTCCGAAACAATTCGGCCTCGCGGGCGAGCAAGTGGCCACCGTTGTGCGCAAAGCATTGGAACAGGTCGGGCTGACCGGTTTTGAGAACCGGTTACCGCACCATCTCAGTCGGGGCGAGAAACGGCGAGTTTGTCTGGCGGGCGTGTTGGCGTGTCAGCCGCGCGTGTTGGTGCTCGACGAACCGTCCAGCGACCTTGATCCATCCGGCAAACGCGAGTTGAAAGCGCTGTTAAAACAAATTCCGGCCACAAAGATAATCGCCACGCACGACTTGGAACTGGTGGTCGAGTTATGTCCGCGAGCCATCGTGCTCGACCGCGGCAAAATCGTCGCCGACGGCTCCGCCATTGAACTACTCAATGACGAGACACTGATGCTCGCGCACGGTCTGGAACGTCCCCACATCCTGCGCCACTGTCATCCGCATTGAGACGTTCTTGCCGCAGAACGAAAGCCTTGGAACGTTTAAGTTGAACAAGCCTGTCGATTCGGCGATAATGATTTGTGATGATAAGCGCAAACAATGCGACGGCAACAGCCAAACCGCCGCGCGTGCACTTGCGTCGGCCTGACGTGATGGTTGAGGTCCGCCGTGAGGTGGAACAGCATTACCGCAGCCAGATTGTCGAGAAACTCAGGCAACGCGGCAATGTGTTGGAGGCTGGCGGACTGAAGATCCGCCTCGCGAAGGAGTTCGGGTTCTGCTACGGCGTCGAGCGAGCGATTGACCTCGCGTATGCCGCCCGCAGAGTGTTTGCCAATCAACCGATTTACATTCTGGGCGAGATCATCCACAACCCAGAGGTCAACGAGCAAATCCTCGCCATGGGGATCAAGTTTCTGTCCGGGCCGAACAAGAGCGCTGACATCAAAGATTTGAAGCAGAACGACGTGGTGATCATTCCGGCTTTCGGCGCGCAGATGAGCACGATGGAGAAGCTCCGTGCAAAAGGTTGCCAGTTGGTGGACACGACATGTGGCGACGTGATGAGCGTTTGGAAACGGGTCACGCAGAACGCAAAAGAAAGTTATACCTCAATCATCCACGGCAAGTGCAAACACGAGGAGACGTTGGCGACCAGTTCTCGCGGGACGGCCAATCCGAATGGCCATTACCTCGTGGTGCTCAACCTGGCAGAAACCGATTATGTGTGCGATTACATCCGGCACGGCGGCAACAAGAAGGAACTGCTGGCGCGGTTCAAGGGCGCGCACTCGCCTGGATTCGATCCAGACCAGCACTTGACGTCCATCGGCGTCGCCAACCAGACCACCATGTTGCGCAGCGAGACCGAGGAGATCCAGCGGCGGCTGAGGCAGGCGATGGTTGACCGGTATGAAGCCGGGAAAATCGAAGAACATTTTCGGATGTTCGATACGATTTGCGGCGCAACGCAGGAACGGCAGGACGCCCTGATCCAGTTGCTCAAGGAACCGCTCGACCTGATGATCGTCGTCGGCGGCTACAACTCCAGCAATACCTCTCATCTGGCGGAGATGAGCGAAGAGCGGATGCCGACATACTTTATTCGTAACGCGAGCAAGATTCTTTCCGACAAGCAGATCCTTCATTTCAACCTTCACAAACAGCAGGAAGTGCTGACGGAAAACTGGTTACCCCACGGACACGTTTATCTCGGGATAACGGCGGGTGCATCCTGCCCCAACAACTTGATCGACGATGCGGTGCGTTGTTTGTTTAAGTTGCGCGGCGTCAACGTGGATCAATTGATTGCCGCCACGGAAACAGCGACGACAAATTCGTGAGGGGCCAGATCGTCAGCACAGCATGATTTCAACAAGGAGAGCATGGAACGTACAGCATTGAAGTTTCGCACTGCCGCACAGGCGGACATTATGCTGCCCAAGGAGTTCAGCGGACTGCGCGAACTGGCGTACAACCTTTGGTGGACATGGAGCCCGCGGGCGCGCCAGTTGTTCAGCAGCATCGACCACACGATGTGGGGCATCTACCGCAATCCTGTCGAACTGCTCATCAACATTGATTCGCGCCACTGGGAGTCGCTGTTGGAGAACGAATCGCTTTTGACTGACTACAAGTCCGTTCTGCGCGAGTTTCACGATTACTTGCTGCCGGTCGAAGATACATGGTTTGCCCGCAACTTCCCCGACTACCGGGGCGGGCCATTTGCCTATTTCTCAACCGAATTCGGCTTTCACGAATCGCTTCATGGGTACAGCGGCGGCCTCGGCGTATTGTCGGGCGACCACTGTAAATCGGCCAGTGATCTCGGCCTGCCGTTCATTGGCGTGGGACTGCTGTATAAAAACGGATACTTCGAACAAGAAGTCGAACCGGACGGCCGCCAGCAGCACTTCTATCCTG